>JAXIPI010000215.1:0-23822 GCA_045403015.1 Gaiellaceae bacterium
CCCGCTCATCGCGGTCCCCCTGACGATCCCGCTTGCGTGCCAGAAGTGCTGGCGAAACATCATCTGCCAGATGTGCTCGATCCGGGTCGGATCCTCGCCGACGATCAGCTCGGCGATGTCCTCGACCGCGCCGACGACCGCGCGTGTGTGCCATTCGAGCGTCGCCTCGCCCCAGCCGTAGAGACCCGGTTCGTCGGTGACCACGCGGACGAAGACCCAGTTGCGCATCCGGGCGTGGCAGACGTGCGTCTCGACGGCGGTGATCTTCATGCGGTGCCGCGTAACAGCTTGACGCTCTCGTCCACCACGCGCTCGACCTCGCCCCGGTCGACGTTCGAGTTCGTGATCCCGTAGGCCCAGCGGTAGCGGTCCTGGTCGAGGACGTCATCGAGCGGCACGCCGTCGACCAGGTCGAGATCCTCGCTCGGCGGCAGATAGCCGGCGTAGTCGTTCGTGTAGCCGAGCGTGAACGTCGTCGCGAACGGGCTGCCCTCGCGAATGCGGACGCCGCATTCGTTGAAGAGCTCGAACGGGTTCGCCGCGATCGCCGCGTCACCGATCCGGAGCACCTGCAGCTCGGCCCGGACGGGCTCGTCGGCCCGGCGCGCCACGTCCGCGTACATTGCGAGCGCCGAACGCTGGTACAGCGCCGGGAAGTCCTGCGCCGAGGTCGCGGTGTGGACGCTCTCCGGCCATGCCGCGGGGAACTCGGGGTCGGGCTCCCTCGAGAGCTCTTCGATCCTGCCCTCGAGCTCCTCCACGCCCCAGGGGATCCTCCGGCGGCGGAGCTCGACCTGGGTCGACGCTGCTCCGAGCTCCGCGCCGGCGGTCGTCTCGATTCCCTGCAGCGCCTCGACGACCGCGTCGCCGACCGCCCGGCCGAACTCGTCGCGGCGCTCGAAGCTGTGCCGGCTCGCCGCGCGGTTGCCGAACCAGTAGTCCCAGGCGGCGATATCGCCGGCGCAGCCCTGCAGGAAGATGCACTCGGCTCCCGACCGGCCGGCCCCGACCCTCTCGCGGAGCGGGCCCGGGAAGTCGGTGTTCCAGAGCAGGCTCTCGCCACCGATCAGCGTCGGATGGCACGCGAAGCTCGCGACGACGGCGATCGGATCACCGTTCTCCGCGTCGACCCGTAGCACCGGCACCGTGTCGTCCACCGGCCGCTCGCGGCGGACTCGGTTGACGCTGATTCCGGGCGCGCGGACGGTCCCTGAGCCGATACGCGCCGGCCGCCGGCCGCGCCACGCTGCGTAGACGGCCCCGGCGAGCAGGTCGGGCAGGGAGTCGACCCACGGGGCGAACGCGCCGGTATCGGCGAGCCCGGCGACGGTGGAGCCGCGCGAGACGCTCGGCGCGCTGTGGTTGTGCGCAGCGTTCACGAGCAAGGCCTCGGGCGGGATGCCGGTGAGCTTCTGGACGCGCTCGCGGACCGCGGCAGTCATGTCGGCGCCGGCGAAGACGAGGTCGACGGCGACGATTGCGACCGTGGTGCGGCCGTCGTCGAGGACGAGCGCCTGGCCGATCATCGGCTCGAGTATCCCCTCGGCGAGCCCGTTGCGGGCCGACCAGCAGCCGTGCGGCAGGCCGCAGGGAGGAGTGACGTCGACCCGGGCGACGCCGGCGGTCAAGCTCATGAACGGTCCTTTCTCATTGTCGGGCGACCAGCTCGTCGTACGCCTCCGGCCGCCGCTTCTTGAGTGCAAACCACGGGTTCTCGCGCGCTCGGTCGAGAAGTGCTGGGTCGAGCTCGACGGCGAGCCACTGATCGCCGGTGCCGCGCTCGGACTGCGCGAGCATCGACCCGTCGGGCGCGAGGACGTAGGCGCCGCCGACGTGAGTGCTGTGCCCGTCGAACCCGACCATGTCGGAGAAGACGGCATACACCCCGTTGTCCCGGGCCAGGAAGTCGTGGAGCCGCGGTGGGCTCGGCCGCGCCTCGAGCAGCTCCTCCTGGGCGCGCACGATCTCCTTCTCTCCCAACTCACGCTCGCGCCCATCGAAGGTGAGGTCGCCGCCGCCCGCGGGCATCGTTCGGTTCGCGTGCGGGAGCAGAATCACCTCGGCGCCCTTCAGGGCGAGGATCCGCCAGCTCTCGAAGAAGTCGCTGTCATGGCAGATTGCGGTTCCGACCGTGCAGAAGCCCAGGTCGTAGACACCCCACTCGTAGGCCTGCCGGAAGCGGAAGAACTCGTCGTAGGAGGCGTGCACCTTGCGCTGGAGCCCGATCAGGCCGTCCGGCCCCACGAGCGCCGACGTGTTGTAGTGCGTGCCGCGGTAGAGCTCGCAAAATCCGTACGAGACGACGATCCCGCACTCTTTCGCCTGCTGGTGGATCGTGCGATAGATCCGCCCGTCGTGCGGCTCGGCGAAGCGCGTCACCTCCGGGCTGCCGTTGTTCCCGGTGACCGAGGTCTCCGGGAAGACGACGAGGTCGCAGCCGGCCTCGGCGGTCTCTGCGATCAGCCTGACGTGCGTGGCGAGGTTGTGCTCCACGTCCAGGTGGCGGACGTCGACCTGGGTCGCGGCGACGGTGCAGCGCTGCATCAGTCGAGCTCCGTGCGATCGCCTTCGCGGGCGACGACGACGATGCTGTCGCCCTGCTCGGTGGTGGCGACGGCACGAACGACGCAGACGATCCCGTCGGTCTTCGCGTACACCGTCTCCGGCTCCCGGTCGAGCCGCTCGAGAAAGTGCATCCGGCCGACCGGCTGGCCGGCCTCGACCCGCTGGCCGAGGTCGACGAGCGTCTCGAAGAGGCCGGACTCCGGCGCGAGCAGGTAGTTGTCGAGCTCGGTCGCCATGAGGATCGTCGGCGGCGACTCTCGGACCACGACCTCGCCCTCGAGCACGCCGACGTGCCGGAGCACGTTGGCGAGGCCGCTCGCAGCAAGCCGATGGATCTCTGCCGTGACGTGTCCGCCGCCGCCGAGCTCCGTGCTGACGACGATCTTCCCCTGTCGCTCCGCCTCGCCGACGAGCAAGCCCGTGCCGCCGATGTCGATGTAGACGCAGCACCAGTCGGTGTTCCACGCGAGCATCCCGTCGACCATCTGGCGCCGCTGCTCCGCGTCGTCGACCCAGTGCATCTCGGACCACGGCAGGTGGAGCGCGTTGCGCCCGCCGCTGTGGATGTCGACGACCACGTCGGCGAGCGGGAAGAGCTCGGTCGAGAGGAAGTGGGCGAGCTGCTCGTCCGCCGGGCCTGTGGGAGAGCCCGGGAACGAACGGTTCAGGTTCGCGCCCGACGGCCAGAGCCGCGTGTAGGCGCGCGAGGCCTCGGGCGACGCACAGGGGATCACGATCACGCGGCCGGTGACCTGCTCCGGCCGCAGCTCGCGCGTGAGATTGAGCGCGGCGACCTGGCCCTCCGGCTCGTCCCCGTGGACGCCGCCGATCACGAGCGCCGTCGGTCCTGCACCGTTCGCGACCGAGACGATCGGGATCCAGAGATTCGACCAGCCGGCGTTGTTCGATGAGCGGGGCACCCGCAGCATGCCGACCTGCTTCCCGTCTGCCGTGAGGTCGATCGTGCAGGAAACCGGTGACTCGCCCATGCCCGGAAGCGACTCTAGTGGATTGTTGACAATTTCGCTATGATCGACAATCTGGCCGCGGGTCGCCCCGGCGTCGTTCCAAGGAGCCGTGCTTGAAGATCACCGATGTCGAGGCCGTCGTGCTGCGGCAACCTGCCGTGAACGACGGGATCGCCGACGGCAGCCAGGACGATCTCGTGATCCTGGTCCACACCGACGAGGGGATCACGGGAATCGGCGAGGTCGACTCGGCGCCCGAGGCCGTCGCTGCGTTCGTGACCGCACCGGGCTCGCACGCGATCGCGAACAGCCTGCGCGGGCTCCTGATCGGCGAAGACCCGCTCGACGTCGAGCGGCTCTGGGACAAGATGTATCGCGGCGTCATCTTCGTCGGCCGCCGCGGGATCGCGATCCACGCGATCAGCGGCATCGACATCGCGCTCTGGGATCTCAAGGGGAAGGCGCTCGGCAAGCCGGTCTGCGAGCTGATCGGCACCGTGCACCACGACCGGATTCGGGCGTACGCCTCCCGTCTGATGCCGGACACGACCGAGGAAGTCACAGAGGCCGTCTCGGCGCTCCGCGAGCAGGGCTTCACGGCGATCAAGCTCGGCTGGGGGCCGCTCGGGAAGGATCCAGACCATGACGTCCGCCTCGCAAGCGCCGCCCGCGAGGCCGGTGGCGACGGCGTCGAGATCCTGATCGATGCCGGGCTTGGCTACGTCGCCGATGCGACCACAGCGATCCGCGTCGCGCGCGAGCTCGAGCAGCTCGGCGTGTACTGGCTCGAGGAGCCGTTCGAGCCGGACGAGTACGAGGCGTACGCGGAGCTTGCGGACGCGGTCGACCTCACGGTCGCGGCCGGCGAGCAGGACGCGACACGCTGGGGCTTCCGCGAGCTGATCGAACGCGGACACATCGACCTGATCCAGCCCGACGTCACCCGGTGCGGCGGGATCACCGAGATGATGCGGATCGCGGCGCTCGCAGAGGAGCACGGCGTCGCGTGCGTCCCACACGCCTGGAAGAGTGGGATCATCAAGGCCGCCTCGCTGCACGTGAACGCCGTGCTGCCGGACACTCCCTTGCAGGAGTACTGCGTCGCAGAGACGGAGATCAACACGAAGCTGACCCACCAGCTGCTGCGGATTGACGGGGACGGTTACGTCGCCGTCCCGACCGCGCCTGGACTTGGAATCGATCTCGACGAGGAGGTCTTCTCGTCCCTACGCGTGGAGGCACGATGACCCAGATCTCATCCGAGGCCGCCGCCCGGCTCGCCGCCAACCTCGCTTCCCGGGCCGCCGCCGTGATCCCAGGAGGCGTGAACAGCGGCCAGCGTCGCGTTCCCGGCCTCGAGGAGCTCGTCGTCACCGCGACGAGCGGCTCGACCTTCACCGACGCGGAGGGGCGGGTCTACACCGACTACCACTCCGCCTTCGGCCCACCGCTCCTCGGGCACAACGACCCGGATGTCGACGCGGCCGCCGCGAGTGCAGTGGGCCTGATGGGCGTCGGCGTCACTCCGGTCGAGATCGAGCTCGCCGAGCGGCTCGTCGACGTGGTGCCCTCGCTCGAGAAGGTGCTGCTGACGGCGACCGGGAGCGAGGCGACCTTCCACGCGCTCCGGCTCGCGCGCACGGTCACCGGACGCCGCCACGTGCTCAAGTTCCAGGGCTGCTATCACGGCTGGCACGACTCGGTGGCGATGAACGTGATCTCGCCTGCCGAGCGTGTCGGGGGCAAGGACCCGCTCTCGCAGGGAATCCTCCCCGAGGTCCTCGACGCGACCATTGTCTGCCGGTTCAACGACGCGGACGATGTCGAGCGCGCGCTGACGGACCACGACGTCGCGGCGATCATCCTCGAGCCGATCCCGCACAACATCGGCGCTGTCCTGCCGAAGCCCGGCTTTCTCGAGCGGCTGCGCGAGCTCGCGAGCAAGCACGGCACAGTGCTCGTCTTCGACGAGGTGATCACCGGCTTCCGCCACGGCCTCGGCGGTTACCAGGCGATTGCCGGCGTCACGCCCGACCTGACGACGCTCGGGAAGGCGATGGCCAACGGCTGGCCCGTCTCCGCGCTCGGCGGCAAGGCCGAGTTGATGGACCTGTTCTCGACCACGCCGGGGCAGCCGGCCTTCTTCGCCGGGACGTTCAACGGGCACCCCGCGACGACCGCCGCCGCTCTCGCCACGCTCGACAAGCTCCAGCGCGAGCCGGTGCACGAGCACGTCTTCCGGCTCGGCGAGCGCACTCGCGAGGGACTGCGCACGCTCTACGGGCGGCTCGGCGTGCCGGTCGTGGTGTCCGGCTTCGGCTCCGTCTTCGTCACGTACTTCCTCGAGGAGCCGGTCGAGAGCTACGACGACCTCCTCCGGAACGACGTCGACCTGTTCGTGGGCTACCGGCGCGAGCTGATGCGCCATGGGATCTTCGAGCTGCCTTTGAACCTGAAGCGAAGCCACTTCTCGTACGCGCACACGGACGAGGATGTCGATCGGCTGCTCGAGGCCACGGAGACCGCGGTCGCGGCGGTGCTTGCGACGCGCGCGTGACGGACTCGCCGGTCTCCTGCACGATCGACCTCTCGGCTCCGGGCAAGCAGCTCGGCCGGCTCCAGCTCCCGAAGATCACGAACACCGGCGGCTGGGCGAGCACGTTCATCCCGATCGCGTCGATCGCGAACGGCGACGGGCCGAATGTGCTCGTTCTCGCCGGAAATCAAGGCGACGAGTACGAGGGCCAGGTCGCGGCGCTGCGCCTGATCCAGGAGCTGGAGCCCGAGCAGATCTCCGGCCGCGTCACGATCGTTCCGGTCCTCTCCACCGCGGCGTCGAAGGCGAACACGCGGATGTGGCCGTCGGGCGTGAACTTCAACCGCTCGTTCCCCGGCTCACCGGACGGGCCGCCGAACGAGCAGCTCGCCGACTACCTGACTCGCTTCCTCTTTCCGCCGGCCGATGTCGTGATCGACATGCACTCGGGCGGGCGCACCGCCTGGTTCGTGCCCTGCTCGCACATGCACGTCGTCGACGACGCCGAGCAGCGCCGCGCGATGCTCGCCGGGATGCAGGCCTGGAACTCCGACTACCACTTCCTCTACATCGATGTGAACGGCACCGGCCTCCTGCCCGTCGAAGCCGAGAGCCAGGGCAAGCTGGTGATCACGACGGAGCTCGGCGGCGGCGGTCGCGTACCGCCGGCGGTCCACGAGCTCGCGTGGAGCGGCCTCACGAACGTGCTCCGCCACGTCGGCCTGCTCGAGGGCGAGGTGCAGACGCGGGCGTCTCTCGGCAAGCAAGACGCCGTGATCCTCGACGGACGCGATCCCGCCAACTACGTGATCGCGCCGGAGGACGGGATCTTCGAGGGCGTGCTCGAGCCGCCCGCGCCCGTGCGGGCCGGCGACGCGGTCGCGCGCCTGTGGTTCCCGGACACGCCCGGCAGGCCGGCCGAGGTGCTGCGCGCGCCGCTCGACGGTGTGCTGGCGGTGATCCGCTCGATCCCGGCAACCGAGGCGGGTGACGGTCTCTTCACGACCGGCCAGCCAATCGATCCGGAGGAGCTCGCCTGACGTGAGTCGCTTCGCGTGGGTCGGCGGACGAACGTTCGCGAGCCTGCGCAACCACCGCAACTACCGGCTCTACTTCGTCAGCCACGGCGTCTCGTTCGTCGGCACGTGGATGCAGCAGATCGCCGCCTACTGGCTCGTGCTCGACCTGACCGGATCGCCGCTCGCCGTCGGCTCGCTCGCCCTCGCGCAACTCCTTCCCGTGACCATCTTCGGCCTCCTCGTCGGCTCGGTCATCGACCGCTACGATGTCCGTCGCCTGCTGCTCGTCACAGAGTCGCTGTCGATCCTCGCTGCGGGGACGCTGGCGGTGCTGACGCTGACGGGCGCCGTCGTGCTCTGGCAGGTGTACGTGATTGCGATCTTCCAGGGCCTCGTCCTCGTGCTCGGCAACCCGGCACGGCACACGCTCGTGTTCCGGATCGTCGGGCAGGACGACCTGCCGAACGCGGTTGCGCTCGGCTCGGCTCTCGGCACGACTGCGCGGATCGTCGGGCCGGCCCTCGGCGGGCTCGTCGTCGCCCTCGCCGGGGTCGGCGTGGCCTTCGCCGTGAACTCAGTCAGCTACCTCGCGGTCGTGATCGCGCTGCTCGCGATGCGGGTCAGCGAGCTGCGGCCGTACGTCCCGCCCGAGGTGCAGACCGGTTTTCGCAGGAGCGTTCGCGTGATGCTCTCGTTCGTCCGGCGGTCACGCAGGGTCGCGGTCGTGTTCTTCGCAGTGCTCGCGTTGAGCACGATCTCGTTCAACTTCGACGCGCTCCTGCCGCTGCTCGCCGGGGAGACGCTCGACGCCGATGCGGACGTGTTCGGCCTGATCGCAGCCGTCTTCGGCGCCGGCGCCCTCTGCGGCGCACTCTTCCTCGCCACACTCGGCAAGGCGCGCATGCGGCTGGTGCTCGGTGGAGCCCTCGGCTTCGGCGTCGTCGAGCTCGCGCTCGCCCCTCAGGACAGCCTCGTTCCGGTCTGCATTCTGCTCTTCTTGACGGGCTGCTTCTATCTGCTGTGGGGCGCAAGCGCGCTCGCGTCGCTGCAGCTCGCTGCGCCGGAGCACCTGCGGGGACAGGCGGCGAGCCTTTACATGTTCGCGTTCCTGGGCGGGGCGCCGATCGGCGGCCTGCTCGCCGGCTGGCTCACCGCACGCGGCGGCACGCAGCTCGCGTTCGCGGTCGCCGGCACCAGCGCCGTCGTCGTCGCCGTGACCGGGGCGGCGGTGATGCTCGCGGGCCAGCCGGCGGTGGCGCGCAGTTCACATCCGACGACGTCCTTCAGCGAGGGAGAGAGCTGACCATGCAGACGACCACGAGTTCCACGCACTGCCGATTCGGCGTCGCAACACGCGATGTCACGCCGCCGGTCGGGATCTACGCCCGCTCCTGGGGCGCAGCGACGCACGACGCGGCCGAGGGCGTCCACCGGCCCTTCGTCGCCACGGCCGGCGTGTTCGCACCGATCGCCGGCGACGAGCCGACACTGGCGCTGGTCGCGGTGGACCTCGGCTGGTTCCAGCACATCCCGGATGAGCAGGAGTTCCGCGCCGCCATGCTGAGTCGCACCGGGCTCGACGACGCTGCGCTCCTGGTCAACATGTCGCACACCCACTCGGGCGCGAACGTCAACTCGCAGCTGGCGGACAAGCCGGGCGGTGAGTTGATCGCGCCGTACATCGAGCACCTGACCGAGCAGGTCGGCTCGGCGATCCTCGAGGCGCAGCAGGCGCTGGCCCCGGCCTGGGTGACCTATGGCACCGGCCGCTGCGCACTCGCCACCAACCGCGACTTCTGGGACGACGAGGCGCAGCGCTTCGCCGCCGGCTTCAACCCAGGCGGGCCGGCCGACGACACGGTGCTCGTCGCTCGCGTCACCGGCGAGACCGGCGCGGTATTGGCAACGCTCTTCAACTACGCGTGCCACCCGACGACGCTGGCCTGGGAGAACAGGCAGCTCTCGCCGGACTTCATCGGTGCGGCCCGCGAGGTCCTGGAGCACGCCTTCGGCGCACCGGCGCTGTTCCTGCAGGGCGCCTCGGGCGAGCTCGCTCCGCGCGACGACTACGTCGGCGATACGGCAGTCGCGGACCGCAACGGACGCCAGCTCGGGCACGTCGCCGCCGCCGCGATCGAGAACCTGCCGCCTGCGGGGACGCGCTTCGTCTACACGGGGATCGTCGCTTCCGGCGCCAACCTCGGCACGTGGGAGCACCAGCCGATCGACGCCGATCCCGCCAGCGAGCGGCTGGCCGCACAGGTCAGCCAGGTGCCGCTGCAGCGCAAGGAGGACCTCGGCGTCGTCGAGAGCCTCTCCGCGCCGGACTCGATCCAGGAGCAGGAAAAGGCGTTGCGCCGCCACTTCCTCAGCCAGGCGCTCGGAGACGGCCCGGTCTACGAGATGCCGGTCTGGACGTGGCGGCTCGGCGATGCGCTCCTCGTCGCAATCCCGAACGAGCCGTACTCCGTCCTCCAGGTCGAGCTGCGGGAGCGCTTCGCCGGGACGCCTCTGCTCGTGCTCGGGGTGACCAACAGGACGATGGGCTACCTCTCGCCCGAGGAGACCTACGGCACGGGGCTCTACCAGGAGCAGCAGTCGCCTTTCGCACCCGGCTGTCTGGAGCAGACGATCGAGGCAGCCGCGGGCGCGCTCGAGGAGCTCCGCGACAGCTAACTCGAAGCGCGTGCCTCTGTCGCGCCTCGATCGAGGGATCCAGCCGCCCTGCTCGCGCTGCCGAACCAATGGCTGATCGTCCGCCGCCACAGCTTCACATTCAGAGGGGGATTCATGTCGCCCAACAAGCCGTTCGGGCGCGCGCAGCTCGCGCTCGCAGCTGTGATCGCGCTGTCGCTCGGCGCCGGTTGGAGCGGACAGGCCGCGGCGGAGCAAGCACCCGCCACGATCAAGCTGCTCGGGCCTCCACGCGGCGGCGTTGTCACAGTCAAGCCGCGTCAAAACGTCACGTTCCGTTGGGAGGTCGCTTGGCCGGTCGCACCGACGGACACCATCACCTACAAGTTCGAGTTGGCAACGGATCCCGGCTTCACGCGGATCGGGACCCGCGAGACTCGAGCCTGCACGCCGGCGCAGGGTCCCAGTTGTTGGACTAGCTTCACACCGAACCGCGTCTACGACGACCCCTACGGCGCCATGTGGTATTGGCGCGTCAGCGTCGTGGGTGGGTCCACGAGTGTGACGGGGTCGTTCAAGGTGAGGCTGCTCCGCGACACCGTCAAGCCGCGGGTCCGCGCAATGACCAAGACCATCGTGCGCGGCTACATCGCGACGTTCGTCGCGCGGATGGCCGACGACCGAGGAGATCTCCGGTTCCGCGCGACGCTCAGCTATCGCGGCAGGACCGTCATCACCGGCGCCTATCCCTTCACCGCGATGTCCTGGGATCGCCCGTTCGTCTTCGAATCCGATAGGCCGCTCTCAACGAGGGAGCCCGCAGGGAAGTACTCGTTGTGCGTTCGGGTCTGGGACCGGGGTGGCAACACCGCACAGCACTGCACTGGCATCCTCGTGCGCTGAGCGGGCGCCCGACGCGCTCACGGCTAGTAGTCGCCGACGCTGCCGTCGGGCCAATAGCGCCGGGGTAGGGCCGCGTCTCGGGAGGAGCGCTTGCGCGCTTCCGTGTCGTCGAAGTCCAGACCGAGGCCGGGACCGGTCGGCGGCGACACGTAGCCGGCGTGCGCACGAGGCGCGTTCGGGAAGAGCTCGTAGAGCGGCTCGAGCTCCATCCATTCCTGGATGCCGAAGTTCGGGACGGCCAGGTCGACGTGCAGGCAAGCGGTGCCGTTGACGGGAGAGCTGGCGTGGTGGAGGGCGGAGCGCTGCCCGTGCATCTCGCCACTGGCGAGGATCTTCTTGGCCTCCGTGATTCCGCCGGCGTGCACCATGTCGATGCGCAGGTAGTCGAGGAGCTCGTTCTCGATCAGCGGCTGGAACTCCCACTTGTGGGCGAGCTGCTCACCTGTGGCGATCGGCAGGTTCACCTTGTCGCGCACCGGTCGCAGCGACTGGGGGTTGAGCGGACGGATCGGGTCTTCGTAGAAGTAGAGGCGGTACGGCTCTAGCGCGTGGCCGAGGTACGCCGCCGCCGCTGGGCTGAACATCGTGTGCGCGTCGAGGATCAGGTCGACGTCCTCACCGGCGGCGACGCGCAGCGACTCCGTGGCGTTGATCGTCTGGACGATCGAGGTCTGCGGATCCCAGTGCGCCAGCGAGTCGTCGTCGAACGCGGCGAGCGGGCCGAAGCGGAGCGCGGTGAATCCCTGCTCGCGCCAGCGAAGCGCATCCTCCGCCAATTCCTCGGCGGTGTTTCCCGCGAGGTGACGGTAGACGCGGACTCGCTCGCGCGTCGGGCCGCCGAGGAGGTCGTAGACCGGAACGCCGAGCCGCTTGCCTTTCAGATCCCAGAGCGCGATGTCGATGCCGGCGACCGCGCTCATGATCACCTGCCCCGTCGACCAGAAGGTGCCGCGCACCATCTCGCTCCACCAGTGCTCGATCTTCGCCGGGTCCTGCCCGACCAGCAGCTCGCTGAAATGGTCGAGGATCCCGAGCACGCCGCGCCCGCGCCCGGCGAGGCTCGCTTCTCCGATCCCCGTCAGGCCCTCGTCGGTGCGGACGAGCACGACGATCACGGCGTAGTCGTAGCCCGCACCAACGCTCACGGGTAGGGTCTCGATCGCCGTGATCTTCATCCTCGCCGCCTGCCGCACAGAGTCGAACGCGAGCCTATGCGCATCGGCGTCCTCAGCGATCTCCACTGCGAGCTCGAGCCGGCCGGCTCACGCTGGATCAACGACTTCGAGCCGGAGCACCTGGACGAGCGCACGGACGCGGCGCTCGAGTGGTTTTCTGACGCGCAGGTCGATCTGATCTTGCTCCTGGGGGACCTGGTTCAGCATGCGAACACGAGCGACCTCGAGCATCTGTTCTCGCGGTTGGCAACAGCGGACGTGGCTCCGCTGGCTACCGTGAGCGGAAACCACGACGTTCGTCTCGGCGACCAGTTCGCCGACTGCGCCCGCAAGCACAGGATTCGGCTGCTCGCTGAGGAGCCGCTCGACTTGCTGACCGGTGTCGGCGTCGGCCGGGGCTCAGCGCCGCCCCAGTACGTGGGTCAGCTCGGCGACTGGGCAGCAGAGGCGGACTTGGTCGTCGTGGCGTCGCACTTTCCGCTCCTGTCCGAAGCGACCAGAGTGGCCGCCGCCGGACTGCCGTACTCCGGCGACCTGGTCAACCGCGCCGACCTCGAGAGCGCGCTGCGCTCCGACCCGCGGCCCAAGCTCGTCCTCAGCGGGCACATCCATGCCCGCTGCTCTGCCCACGAGGGGTCGCTGCTGCAGTTCACGGTCGGCGCTCTCATCGAGCCGCCGTTCGACGCGACGCTCGTCGAGATCGACCGGACGAGCGTGCGGCGCACGGCCCGCCGGCTCGGCGAGGTCGCGGTCACCGATCCCGTCTTCGCCGCGGACGATGAACGCTGGCAGTGGGTCGGCGACCACTGGGCGCTGACCTGATCGTCGACGTCCACACGCACGTCGGCGAGTACCCGCTGCACATCAGCGAGACGTTCTCCGCGGAGGCGCGCACGGCCTGGCCCGAGGTGCCGCTGGGCGGGAGCCTGGACGACCATTACGCAGACGCGCTTGCGGACGTCGATTGTGCGGTCGTTCTGGCCTTCAACGCTCCTGCGGCGGGCTTCGTCGTTCCCAACGACTACGTCGCGGAGTACGTCGCGCGCGATCCTGCCCGGCTGATCGGCTTCGGAGCTGTCGACCCCTCCGACGGCTCGGCGGTCGACGAGCTCGAGAGGATGAAGAGCGACCTCGGCCTCGTCGGCTGCAAGGTCGGCCCGATCTACCAGAACGTCGATCCGCTCGGCCCGGACTTCCTCCGCGTCTGCGAGGCGCTGGAGCGACTCGAGCTCCCAATGCTGATCCATCAGGGAACGACCTTCGCGCGAGCCGGCTCGCTGCTCCTGGCACGACCGATCCTGCTCGACGAGATCGCGTTGCGGTACCCGAGGCTCAAGATCGTCATCGCCCACATCGGGCATCCGTGGTTCGACGAAGCGATCGCCGTCGTGCGGCGTCACCCATACGTCTACGCGGACATCTCGGGGCTGGTGACGCGCCGCTGGCTGCTGTACCAGGCGCTCGTGAGTGCGATCGAGTATCGCGTCGAGCACAAGCTGCTGTTCGGCACCGACTACCCGTTCTTCTCGGCGAGGCAGACGATCGACGGCCTGCGCTCGGTTACCGGCAACGCCTTCGGCCCACAGATGCCGGTCGTCGACGAGCAGGTGGTGGAGGACATCGTCCACCGGCCGACCCTCGAGCTCCTGGAGATCACGGCGCCGTCCTGACTTCTCAGGACGCGGGCCGCGCCGCTCGCCTGCGCCGAACGTAGAAGGCTCGCTGGATTGCGAGCGTCGTGACGCCTGCAACGACGATCGCGATCAGGTTGATGGCCAGCTGCGAGGCGGCTCCACCGAACTCGTGCCAGTCGCGGTAGGCGGCCGCGACGCCGACGTTCGCGGCAGCCGGGATGGTTGTGACCGAGATCAGGACCCCGATCAGCGCGCCGGACTTCGCGGTCGAGAGCGAAAGCACGCCGGCGATGCCCGCCAGCACGGCGACGATGACGGAGAAGAGGTCTGGGCTGGAGATGAACAGCGTGGCCGGATGGTCGGCGAGCTCGGCGGGGCCTCGGTCGAAGGCGCGGAGCAGCAGCGTCCCGAGGTAGGTCGAAGCGATCGCTAGCGGGAAGCCGACGGCCAGCGCGAGGAGCGATCTGCGGGCGAGCGCCGGGTGGCGCTGCACGAGCGCCACGCACAGGCCTGCGAGCGGTCCGAACTCCGGTCCAACGACCATCGCGCCGATGATCAGGATCACCGAGTCGGTCAGGATGCCGACACCGGCGATCAGGGTTGCGAGCACCATGAACGCGAGGAAGCTGCCCGAGAGCTCGGCGCTCTCGGACGTCCTGCTCTCGACTTCCTCCCAGACGACAGCGTCGGCAGGTGAGCCCGTGGCGGCGCGCTCGGCTGCCTCGGCGGCGGTCGAGATCGCGGTGTCGATCGTCTCGACCGCAATCGTGCCCTGCTCGGCGAGGCCGAGTTCGCGCAGCTCGGAGAGAACGACACTGGTGTCTTCGCGGGCGACATCGCAGAGGATCACATCACCGCTCGGCGAGCGTGCCGCGCCCGGAAGGTGGATGACGTTGATCACGGACGCCTTCCGCTGGAGCGCAGCGAGGACGAGCTCGGCAAGCGCGGGCGGGGCGACCATTCGCAAGTGGATCATCCGCGGGATCGTAGAAGTCGACGGCTACGCGGGGTGAGCGTGCTCGGCGACGAGGGCTGCGACGAGCTCGGCGGCCCGCGATATCTCGGCGTCGCCGATCAGGCGGTGGGTGACGAACCGGATGCGGCTCGTGTCGCGCTCCAGGCCGAGGACACCGCGCTCGGCGAGTAGGCGTAAGAACTCGTCCGGGTAGAGCTCCGTCCCGCTGACGTCCACGAGCACGATGTTCGTCTCGATCTGCGCCGGATCGACCTCGATTCCCGGGATCTCCTGCAGCAGCGCGCCGAGCTCGCGCGCCCGCCGGTGGTCGTCGGCAAGCCGCTCGACGAGCGTGTCGAGCGCCACCAGCGCCGCGGCGGCCGCGATGCCCGCCTTGTGCACGCTCGCGCCGCCGAGCCGGCGCAGCGTCTCGTGCGCCAGCTCGATCACCTGGGTGCGGCCGGCGAGAATCGCGCCCATCGGCGCGCAGAGACCCTTGTTCAGGCTGACCGCCACCGTGTTCGCCTTGGCCGCGAGCTCCGACACCGGGACGCCGAGGGCGACCGCCGCGTTGAAGAGCCGCGCCCCGTCGAGATGGACGTAGGCGCCGTGGCTCTGCGCAGCCCGGGCCAGGTCGGCCGTCAGCTCGGGCGAGAGGACGGTGCCGCCGGCCCGCGTGTGCGTGTTCTCCAGCACGAGCAGTAGCGCCCCCGTCTCGACGATCGCCTCTTCCACTTCCACCGGGTCGAGCCGTCCGTCCTCCGCCCAGAGCGACCATGGCTCGAGGCCGGCGATCTCCTCGATGCCCATCGCCTCCGAGGTCAGGACGTGCGAGGAGGCTTCGAGGACGACGGTGCTGCCGCGCGGTGCGATCATCAGGAGGGCGACCAGATTGGCCATCCCGCAGGTGGGCATCCAGAGCCCCGCCTCCTTGCCGAGCAGGCCGGCCACTCGCTCCTGCAGCTCGTTGACGGACGGATCCTCGCCGACCGTGGCCCAGCCGAGCTCTGCTGACCGCATCGCCTCCCACATCTCGTCCGTCGGGGGAGCGTGGACGTCGGAGCGGAGGTCGATCACCGTCGTAAGAGGTGGCGGCCCGGGCGAGCGCCCGTGTGTTCGGCGCCGTCGACGACGAGGACGCCGTTGACGAGGACATGCTCGACCCCGTGCGCGTACACGGTCGGGTTCTCGGTCGTGGAGACGTCGTCGAGCTCGTCGTAGTCGAGCACCACGACGTCGGCGCTGTACCCGGTCCGGAGGAGGCCGCGATCCCAGAGGCCGAAGTGCGCTGCAGGCATGCTCGTCATCTTCCGGATCGCTTCCTCCAAGCGCAGTGTGCCTCGCTCACGTACGTGGTGGGTGAGGTAGTGGACGTGGCCTGCGAAACCAAGCGGGTGCTTCATGATCTCGCTCAGCGGCCCCGTGTCCTGGACCGTGAACGTATCGACGCCGAGGCAGAAGAGGGGATGGCCGATCATCTCCGCCAGATGCTCGTCGGTGAAGAGCGTCCCGACGGTGAGGATCGACTCGTAGTCCGCGCCGGCGTCGGCGAGGATGTCGAGGTAGCACTCCCACGGGTCCTGGCCGAGCTTCTCCGAGATCTGCCGGAAGTTGAGCCCGCCGAGCTCGGGGTGCGCAGGCGTCGCCTGGAAGTACACGCGCTCCCACTCGCCCTTGTGGATGAAGCGCCAGTAGCGGTCGCTCTCGTTGCGCATCCGCTCGCGGAGGGCCGGGTTGCGGAGCTTTACCGCCGCTGCCTCCGGCCCGTCCTCGGCCACCCACGGCGGCAGGATCCCGGCCATCTGGCCGAGGCCCTCGCGGAAGGGAGTCGTATCGGCCAGCACGTCGAGTCCGGTCTCGCGGCTCGCCGTCATCTTCTCGACCGCACGCTCCCAGCCTCGCTCGGGCGCGTTCGTGTTGTGCCGGACATTCAAGTGAGAGATCTCCGCCCGCGTGCTCCCTGCACGCGCAACAGCGAGAAACTCGTCGATTGCCTCCAGCAGGCCGGAGTCGCGGTTGCGGATGTGGCTCGTGTAGATCCCGTCGTACTCGCCGGCGACGGCGTTCAGCCTCATCAGCTCCTCGGCCGTCGCCTCCCGGCCCGGATTGAACTCGAGCCCGGTCGACATCCCGAGGGCTCCCGACTGCATCGCCTCGTGGACGAAACCCTCCATCGTGGCCATCTGCTCGGCACTCGGCGCCGGCCCGGAGACCCCCGCGGCGAGCCGGATCGCGTTGTGGCCGACGAACCAGGCGAAGTTCGGCGTGTGGCCGACGTCCGAGAGGAACTCGAGGTGCTCGCCGAAGGTCGACCAGGGGATCGTCGGCTTGTCGAACCCGAACGAGTGCAGCCGGCTGCGGATGACGGGCTCCGAGGCGTCCGTGACGGGGGCGTAGCTCCAGCCGCAATTGCCGACGACCTCGGTCGTGACGCCCTGGCGAATCGTGCTTTCGGCGGTCGGGTTGGCGAGGATCGAGAAGTCGCTGTGGCTGTGCGGGTCGACGAACCCGGGGCAGACGATCTTGCCGGTCGCATCGATCACGCGGTCTGCAGTCGCGGCGGCGCCGAGCCGGCCGACGTCGACGATCTTGCCGCCCTCGATCGCGACGTCGCCGAGGAATGGAGGACTGCCGGCTCCGTCGGCGACCCAGCCGTTCCGGATCAGGACGTCGAGCACCCTGCGCTACTTCTTGGGGACTGGGACGTCGCCGACGTGAGGGCCGAGCCGGGGATCGAGGATGTCGCGCAGCCCGTCGCCGAGCAGGTTGAAGCCCAGCACCACGATCATGATCGCGGCGCCCGGGAAGATCGACAGCCAGGGGGTGATGTCGATGTAGGTGCGACCGGTGCTCAGCATTCCGCCCCACGACGCTTCCGGCGGCTGCGTGCCGAGCCCGAGGAAGCTGAGTGCCGCCTCCGCCAGGATCGCAACCGAGAGGTAGACCGTGACCAGCACGAGCAGCGGGGCGACGATGTTGGGGATCACGTGGCGCGACATGATTCGCCAGCCGCCCGCGCCGAGCGCACGGGCCGACTCGGTGTACGGGTAGCCCATCACCTCCAGCACCGCGCCCCGAACGACCCGCGCAAAGGCGGGCAGGATCACGATCCCGATCGCGATCATCGCGTTCCGGCGATTCGGCCCCAGGAGGCCGGCGATCACGATCGCGAGGACGATCCCGGGCAGCGAGAACATGATGTCGACGACGCGCATCAGCAGCGTGTCGACGATCCCCTTGTAGTAGCCGGCGAGCATGCCGAACACGACCCCGCCGACGAAGGCGATCGACACGGAGATCAGCCCGACCTGGAGCGAGACCTGCGCCCCGTGGATGATGCGCGCCAGTGTGTCGCGCCCGATCTCGTCGGTGCCCATCGGGTGTGCCCAGCTGGGCGACTCGAATCGGAGGGCGACCAGCTCGTCCGGGTCGACCCGCCAGACATAGGGGCCGAAGAGAGCGACCAGAACGTTGAAGACGATGATGCCCGCACCGACCATCCCGATCGGGTTGCGCCACTTGCCGAGGAAGGAGAGGCGCCGTTTCGGCAATGCCTCCCAGGCGGGCGCGGCGTCGCCGGCGCTCTCGGTCACGAACACGGGCTCGGGTGCTCTGCGGCTCATTCCTGGACGATCCTCGGGTCGAGGATGCCGTAGAGGATGTCCACGAGCAGATTGGCGAAGATGAAGGTGAACGCGATCATCAACGTCATCGCCTGGATGACGGGGTAGTCCCGGCCGAAGATGGCCTGCAGGAGCGTGTAGCCGACCCCGGGCAGCCCGAAAATGACCTCGATGATCGCGGCGCCCCCAATCAGCACGCCGATCTCGAAGCCGACGATCGTGACGACCGGGATCAAGGCGTTCCGCAGCGCGTGCTTCGTGATCACCGTTCTCCGGTCGACGCCCTTCGCCCGGGCGGTGCGGACATAGTCCTGCCCGAGCACCTCGAGCATCGTCGCGCGCACCATGCGCATCACGATCGCCATCGTGAAGACCGAGATCGAGATCGCAGGGAGGATGAACTGGCTCAGGTTCCCGATCGGGTCGTCCCAGGGGGAGATGTACGTGAGCGGGGGGACCCAGCCGAAGACGCGTGACGTGAACAGCAGCAGCAGCGTGGCCAGCCAGAAACTGGGGATGCTGAGCCCGATCAGCCCGCCGATGCGCGCGCCGTAGTCGCTGGCGCGGTCGCGCCTGACGGCGGAGATGATGCCGAGGGGGACGCCGACGAGCGTGGCGATCAGGAGTGCGAGGAAGACCAGCTCGAGCGTGACTCCGAGCGAGTCGAAAACGATGTTCGAGACCGGCTCGGCGTTGCGGAGCGAGAAGCCGAAGTCGCCCTGCATGACGCCGCTGATCCAGCGCCAGTACTGCTCGGCGTAGGAGCCGTTTAGTCCGAGCTGCTCGCGCGCCTGCTGCTTGACCTCCTCGCTGGCCGTCTGGTCGCCGCCGAACAGGATGTCGATGATGTCGCCGGGGAGCAGCCGGACCATGAGGAAGATCCCGATCGAGACGACGATGAGCGTCGGGATCGCAAACAGCAGTCGCTTGAGGATGTAGCCGCCCACAAGCGGCTACCGGCTTCTAAACGTGGGAGGGACGCCGCCGAAGCGGCGCCCCTCCAGGTCGACGGGAATGCCTTCGGTCACCCGTCCAGCCACACGTTGCGGAGCCCCGTGTTGAAGTCGCTGAAAGCGACGTACATGTTCTTCACGCGCTTGCGGACGACCTGGTATTTCTTGATCGCCACGAGCGGGATCTGCACGGGGTTGAGGAGGAGCTCCCGCTGCGCAGCCTGGTAGATCGGGAGGCGCTTGGCGGGGTCGAGCTGGATCCGGCCGTTGCCGATCCCTCTCCACGCCTTCACGGCCCTGTACTCCGGGTACCAGATGTTGAACACGGGGGCGGCCGGGTGGAACTCAGCTACGTACCCGTCGACATCGCCGCGCATGCCGCGGCCGGTGAGATCCCAGTCGAAGCTTCCCCGACCGTTGTTGGCGGCGAAGGTGCCGGCCTCCTGGGCGACGATCTGGACGTCGATGTTGATCTTCTTCAGCTGGGACTGGACGACCGCGGAGATCAGCGGGTAGTCCTGGAGGGCGAACGTCGTCATCGTGACCGAGAACCCGCTCCCGAAGCCGGCATCCGCCATCAGCTTCTTCGCCATCGGGAGATCGAACTTCTCGTACTTCTCCCGCAGGTCCTTGTCCGACAGCGGCCAGGGGCCGTAACCGGGCGGAACGTGCCCCGAGTACTCGGCCTCGCCGCTGTAGACCCGCTTGATGATGTCCGCGCGGTTGATGGCGTGCATGACGGCCAGGCGAACGGCCTGGTTGTGCCACGGCTTGTTCTCGCCCCGCTTGATCGTCATCTGCAGCTCGCGGAACGCGGCGTTCGGCCCACTCAGAACCGTCAGGCCGCTCACGTTCTTCAGCGACCGGGCGACGTCGACCGAGAGAGTCGCGCCGTCGATCGCCCCGGCTCGCAGTGCCGCCACGCGGGCCTGCTCGTCGCCGAGGATCTTCAGCTGCATCGACGCCATGTACGGGAAGCCCTTCTTCCAGAAGTTCTTGTTGGCGACGTACTCGACCCGGTCGTTCGGCTCGTAGCCCAGCATCCGGTACGGCCCCGTGCCGATCGCTCCGCGGGAGACGTTGATCTGGTCGTACAGACCCTCGGGCACGATCGGCGCGTAGCGCTGCCACGCGAAGAAGCCGATGATGCGGGCGTCGGGCTGCTTCAGGTGCAGGATGAACACGTACTTGGAGACGACCTGGACCCTGTCGATTGCGGGCACCTGGGCGACGGTGGAGATGCTCCCCGGCAGCGGCGGGCTCAGCATCTTCTCGACCGAGTACTTGACGTCGGCCGCAGTGACTTCCTTGCCGTTGTGGAACTTGACGCCCTTCTTCAGCGTCCAGCGAATCGCCGTCTTGCTGATGATCTCGAACTTCTCGGCGAGGGCCGGCCTGACGTTCAGGTTGCGGTCCCACTCCACGAGCGAGTCGTACGCAAACTCCTTGGCCCAATGATTCGCGGTCAGGATCCCGCCGAACGGCGCCACGTGCGCGGGGTCGGACTCGAGGCCCCAGACGATCCTGCCGCCTCGCTTGATCCCCGGTGTCGCTCGCGGGCGCTTGGTCGCCGCCTTCGCCGTGCCGCCGAGCGCGCCGGCCGCAACGGCGCCTGCGCCGACGACTCCGGCCTTCTTCAGCAGGTCTCGACGGTCGAGCCCGGTCCCACCCGGGCTATCGGACGTTACTTCGTCTGACATCGCGTCTGCCCTCCCTATCCCTGAGAGTCGTCAGAGGATCTGACCGACCCTTGGTGCTGCTCCGTGAATGTCGTCGTAAAAGACGGACTCACGGACTTGAAAGTTGGCAAGCCGCTGCACGGCTTCCGGATCGAGTTCGACGCCGAGCCCCGCCGACCGAGGTACCTCGACGAGGCCGTCCGTCATCTGGAACGGCTCGACGAGGACGTCGCTCTCCTGCAGCGGGTAGTGCGTGTCGCTCGCAAACGGGTAGTTAGCCGACGACGCGACGACGTGGACGTTGCCGGCCGTCGCCACTCCGAGCTCGGCCCAGCTGCCGATCACGCACCACTTCCCTGCTGCGTCGGCGAGGGCGCCGATCTGGTGCGCCTTCCGAAGGCCCCCGGCCTCCGACGGATAGACGACGAGCACGTCGCAGGCGTCGGCCTTGATCAACTCGAGCACGGAACGTAGGTCGGTGCACGCCTCGTCCGCGGCGATCGGGACCGCGATCGAGCGGCGGACCTGTGCCAGGCCCTGCACGTCGAAGTCCGGCACCGGCTGCTCGACGTACTGGAGGTCGAACTGCTCGAGCCCTCTGATCCACTTGATCGCCGCCGGGACGCTCCAGATCATGTTCGCGTCGATCCGGATCTTCACGTCGCCGCCAACGCGGTCGCGGATCGCCGCGAGCGTGTCGTGGTCCTGCTCGAAGTCGCGCCCGACCTTGAGCTTCAGCTCCGTGTAGCCGGCGTCCACGAACGCACCCGCCTTCGTCGCGTTCGCTTCCGGCGAGTCGATGAAGAGGTAGCCGACAACCGCCACGCGGTCGCGGCAGAAGCCGCCGAGCAGCTCCGCGACCGGGACGCCGAGCGCTTTGCCCTTGAGGTCGAGAAGGGCGATTTCGACCCCCGAGATCGCGTAGGCGCCGATCCGGCTCCAGTTTCTCGTGAACTCCTCCATCCGGTGCACGAGCCACTCGACGCGCAGCGGATCCTGGCCGACAAGGAACTGCGTCAGCTCCGCGTCGATGATCGTCTGGATCGTCGGCAGGGTCGGTCCGGGCGCCTCGCCGAGCCCGACGAGCCCCTCGTCGGTGTGGATCTGAACGAGCAGGCCCGAGGCCGAGTGCCGGGTCCCACCCGGCCAGACGAGCGGCTCCCGCATTGGGGTTCGCACCGCAATTGTTTCGACCTTGGTGATCCTCACCGAGACAAGTACACTACGGCGCGCAGGCCGAGATTGTCAACCATTTTGAGATTGTCGACATGACCGCTCCCACCCCGCCCGATGCGAGCCTGCTGGCCGAGATGACCGCGGTCGCGGAGCCCGGTGCGAAGGCCGGACCGCGGGTCCAGCAGGTGACCGAGACCCTGCGGATGGCGATCATCTCCGGCCGCTTCGAGCCGGGTGAACGCCTGATCGAATCCGTGCTCTCGGCCGAGCTCGGGACGAGCCGCGGCCCGGTCCGCGAGGCGCTCCGGCAGCTCGAGAACGAAGGCCTCGTGATGTCCTTCCCGTACCGCGGGGCAGTCGTTCTCGGCGTGTCCGACGACGAGGTCCACGAGGTCCTGATCCCGATCCGCCTGACGCTCGAGCGCTCCAGCTTCGCTCGGGCCTTGGAGAAGATGACCGAGAACGACTTCGCGGAGCTCGGGAAGCAGATCTGGTTGATGGAGCAGGCGGGGAAGGCAAACGACCTGCTCAAGCTCGTCGAGGCCGACCTCGCCTTTCACGAGATCGTGATCCTGGCGTCGGGGCAGCTGCACACCCTGCAGATCTGGAGGACGATCGAGCCGCGGATCCGCGCCTACTTCTATCGCTACGAGCGCTTCCGCAGCTTCGAGGAGACGGTGGAGGAGCATCGCGCGCTGCTCGCCGCCCTCCAGACGCGCGATCCCGCGATCGCGCTGGTGCAGCTCGAGCTCCACATCGACGTTCCCGCGCCGCCGGCCGCTCCGAAGGTGAAGGCAAAGCGGGGATGAGCGTCCCGCTGCTGGCCGTCGAGAACCTGCGGACCGGGTTCGACACCGCTGACGGCTTCCTGCGCGCCGTCGACGGCGTCGACTTCGAGATCGCGCAGGGCGGCACGCTCGGCGTGGTCGGCGAGTCGGGCTCCGGCAAGTCGGTGACCGCGCTCTCGGTGATGCGCCTCGTCGACCGGCCGGGCCGGATCGCGGACGGGTCGCGCATCCTGCTGGAGGGCCGTGACCTGGCAACGCTCGAGGAGAGCGAGCTCGAGAAGATCCGCGGCAACGACATCTCGATGATCTTCCAGGAGCCGATGACGTCGTTGAACCCGGTGTTCACCGTCGGCGACCAGATCGCGGAGGCCGTGCAGCTTCACCAGAAGGTCGGCCACAAGGAGGCCATGGACCGGGCGGTCGAGATGATGCAGCTCGTCGGCATTCCCTCGCCGGCGCAGCGTGTCAATGACTACCCGCACCAGTTGTCCGGCGGCATGCGCCAGCGGGTGATGATCGCGATGGCGCTGAGCTGCAACCCGAAGCTGCTGATCGCCGACGAGCCGACGACGGCGCTCGACGTGACCGTGCAGGCCCAGATCCTGGAGCTGATGAAGGAGCTGCGCGAACGGCTCGGGATGGCGATCCTCCTGATCACGCACGACCTCGGCGTCGTCGCGGAGATGGTCGATGAGGTGGCGGTGATGTACGCAGGCCGGATCGTCGAGCGCGGCCCGGTCGCAGAGATCTTCGCCAGCCCGCAGCACCCCTACACGGAGGCTCTGCTCGACTCGATCCCGCTCCTCGGGATGCGGTACTCGAAGCCGCTGAAGGCGATCCGCGGCGTCGTCCCGAGCCCGCTCGAGTGGCCGGCGGCCTGCCGTTTCGCGCCCCGCTGCGACTACGTCTTCGCCAAGTGTCTGGAGGTGGACCCGCCGCTGCTGCCCGTGCCGCCACAGGAGTCCGCGTGCTGGCTCTGTGAGCACGGCCGCCGCCAACCCCGGGCGGGCGCCATCGAGGTGATCGGATGACGACTGACCTGAGCACGACGCGGCTCGACCTCGGCACCGGCAGCGAGCCCGCGGACGTCCTGCTGAAGGCGCGCGGAGTGAAGAAGTACTTCCCCGTGCGCACGGGGATGCTGAAGCGCACGGTCGGCCAGCTCCAGGCTGTCGACGGCGTCGACCTCGACGTCTTCCGGGGCGAGACGGTCG
>JAXIPI010000022.1:0-19589 GCA_045403015.1 Gaiellaceae bacterium
GGCCACGATCGCTCCCGGCACCACGTCCCGCATCCTGACCGGAACCGGGGGCACGACTCGATAGAGCAGCGTGAAGGCGAGAAAGGCGAGTATGAGCGAAGCTCCAACCTGCGCGACAGCGCCGAGGCCGGCCGTCGCGGACTCCCCGCGGCCGAGCTTCGCCGCGATCTCGCTGCTCGTATCGGTGACAACCTGGACGACGAGTGAGAGCCCGAACGCAGAGACGACGAGCACACCGGCTCCGAGCACCAGCACCAAGTCGACCAGCTTGCCGCGCAAATACGGCCGATCGGCCTCGCTGTCCCAGACTGCCCGGAAGGCCGAGCGTACCGAGGCCATCATTCCGCTCGCGGCCCAGATCAGCCCAGCAAGTGCGACGGCACCCGTGGCGGACGCCGGCGGCCCTGCATCTTTGACCGCGGCGTCCACGCCCTGAGCGAACTCGTCGGGCAGGGACGCAACCCCCACAAGCCAGGAAACAACGCGTTGCTGCGCGGTCTCGGGCAGGAAGAGCTCGAGCACGGAGACGAGCAGCGCGACGAAGGGTACGAGCGAGAAGAGGACCCGGTACGAAATCGCCGCCGCCCGCTGACCGCCTGCCGTGCGCGTGTAGGTGGTCGCCGCCCCCTCCAACGCTCGGAGCAGACGCCGCGAAAGGCGTGGCTTACCGGTGCGGGCCACGGTCGACGGGTTGCGGTGGCGCGATCGTCGCCGGCGCAGGCGCGTGCCGCACGAGGCGCCGCCAGACGGCTGCAGCAACCGTACCCAGGATCAGGGTCGGGACGATTGTCAGGAACCGAAACACGAGCACGGCCGCGAGGACGCCGGCGTTGTTCCCTCCGAAGCCGATCAACGCCGCGGTCAGGCTGAGCTCGACGACGCCGATTCCGCCCGGCGTGATCGGGATGCTGCCGAGGAGGCGCGCCAGCGACCAGGCGGCGAACGCCTCCACGGCACTCACTTCGGCCGCTGGAACGTGGAGCGCCCGCAACGAGACAAGCAGGACGGCGAAGACCGTCAGGCTGCCGGCGAGCGTGGCGAGCGTGAGCAGGTGCCAGCGGCGCTTGAGGACGTCGACGGCGTCGATTCGGAAGCGCTCGAAGCTTCTTCCACTCCACGTGACCGGCCCACGGCGCAGGCGACGTTTGACGCCGGTAGACACCCGTGCCGCGAGGTCGCCGATCTCCGCCGCCATGCGGTTGCTGTAGAGGACGAGCACGAGCGCACCCACTGCGACCCCCAGGATCGCCACGCCGACGAACGCCGCGGTTGCCAGCACCGCAGTCTCCTCTCCGGTCATCGTCAAGAGGAAGAGCGCCAGGATTGGATACGCCAGGTTGGCGAGCTGGTTCCAGAGGCTCACCAACGTCACCGAGCGAGCGACGGCACTCGGCGCGAAGCCCGAGCCCCGCAACATCCCGTAAGCGGTCGCGATCCCGACCGCGGCGCCTCCGGGCACGACGATCGAGAGCGCGGTGGTCGCCTGGGTCATCATCAGCGCAGTCCAGAAGCGCAGGCCGGGAAGGAGCACCACCCACGGCGGCGCGAACGTCAGAATGTTGACCACCGTCACTGCCACGAGCGCCATAGCCCACTCCCAGGTGACGCTCTGCACGACGCGCCAGACGTCGCGGTAGTCCGCGATCGTCGGGAGGAGATACGCGAACGTGGCAACGATCAGCACCGCGCCGACGAGGCCGAGCAGCACCCGCTTTGAGAGCAAGCGGCGCACGTCGCTCAGCCACGCCCGCGGAGGTCGAGGACGCGCGCGTTGCCCAGGCCGACACGCCAGGGAACGTCCTGCACCTCCGAGCTCTCGAGCTCGGGGAGTGCGTCGCGGGGATGCGATTCGAACCAGGCGGCGTAGCGGTTGGCGAGCGGCGCTGCGGTGAGGCCGTGAGCGAAGACCGACAATCCGATCGTGGCGTAGATCGTGACCAGGATCAGATCATCGTGTGGCAGGCCGCCCTCCTCGAGCACCAGGACCGCGAACACGATCGACGCGAGCCCCCGCGGTCCGAACCAGCCGAGGAAGGCCACGGTCGGCCTGCGGGAGCCCGTCCCGATCATGGCGATCGCAACGGGAAGCAGGCGGACGACCGTCAGGCTGAGGACGGAGTACAGAGCGACCGACCACGTCACGTCTCCCAGCACCGGCCCGAGGAGCACGGCGCCGAAGACGATGAACGTCACCGCGCTGAGTACCTCTCCGAGCTCCTCGATCAGATGCCCGACTTCGCCGCCACTCCGTCGGCGGAGGGCCCCGAAGACAAACCCGCCGACGAACGCTGCGATGAATCCTGAGCCGCCGATCGGATCTGCGATTCCGAACGCGAGGCCGGCGCCGGCCAGCGGCACGACCTGAAGCCAGGAGCTACCGACGAGGCGGTGCCGACCGGCGACCACGACGACACAGGCGGCCGCGATGCCCGCCAGCACTCCGGCCAGGAGGCCGTAGCCGATCTGCTCGAACACCAGGCGAACCGCGGTCTTGTCGCCGATCGCTCCGGCCTCTGCCTGCGCGATCGCGAGCACGATCCAGAACAACGGCACGCAGATCCCGTCGTTGAGGCCGCTCTCGACGTTGAGTCCCTGGCGAACTCGGCTCGGGAGCCTCATCAGCGTGACGACGGCCTGGCCGAGCGCAGCGTCAGTGGGCGCGAGGATCACCGCGAGGAGCAGCGCTTCGGGCCAGAAGAGCTCGGGGAACACGACCAGGGCGAGGACGAATCCAGCTACGAGCGTCAGGGGAAGGCCGATCCCGAGCAGACGCAGCGGCACCGAGAGCTCGCCACGTAGCGCCCGCACGTCGATCCGCGAGGCGTCCGCGAACAGGACGAGAGCAAGCGTTGCTTCCGCGAGGAGCTTGACCGTCTCTCCTGCGGGCGCCGGCTCGACAAGGCCGAGTGCTTCCGAGCCGACGAGCAGTCCGACCGTCGTGAAGACCATTGCGGCGGTGATCGACGAGCCCGCGATCCGGCCGGAGATCGCCGCGAACCCGAGCAGGGTCACCGTGACAACGGCGAGCGCCCAGTGCATCGGCGAACCCTATGCCACCGAGTCGCAGCACGAACCCGCGGGCATGCTGCGGCCGCAGAGGACAGAATCGGGTTGATGAGGCGCGCTCGAGCGAAACAGTTGGTCCTCGGGTCTCCGGGCAGGATCGCCGGAACCGTCTACGGAACGATCGTCGTGATGGCGACCGTGACCGCCGGTGCCCAGGGCGAGCAAACGGACATCACGCGGCTTGCGGTGGTCGTCGCCGTGACCGTCCTCGTCTTCTGGGCCGCACACGTCTACTCCGATACCCTCGCCGAGAGCCTCGAGCGCGGCCGGCGGCTCGACCGGACGGAGCTCGGTGACGTCGCGCGGCGCGAGCTGTCCATTCCCGCGGCCGCTCTGGCGCCCGTCGCAGCGCTCGTGCTCGGGGCCTTCGGTGTTCTCGGCACGCAGACCGCCCTCTGGCTCGCGGTCGGGATCGGGGTGGCGGCTCTGGGCGTCCAAGGTGCGCGCTACGCGGCGCTCGAGCAACTCGATCGGACCGGAACGGTCGCGGTGATCGCGGTCAACCTCTCCCTGGGGCTTGTGATCGTCGCGCTCAAGGCGCTACTGGCCCACTAGCCGCGCCTTCTCGGCCGCGAACTCCTCATCCGTCAGCACGCCTTGCTCGTGCAGCCGGGCAACACGCTCCAACGCTGCGAGCCGGTCCTCCTGAGCCGTCTGTCCTCGAACCCGCCCTACCCCTCTGCGCATCGATCCACCAAGGTCCGGTGGCGGCGGGTTGGGAACCTCGCGCGCGGTTTGGCGGCGCAGCAACTCGACCGCGAAACCAAGGACGAGCGCAGCCGCGAGCATCAGAGGCACGCGCGTGGTCTGCACGGTCGGGCTCCACCAGAGCAGCAACAGGAAGAGGACCCCGGCGACGGTATAGGCAATCTCGGGCCGTGCCAGATACGGCGCGAGCCCTTTCCGCACGGAGACGCCGCTCGGTGAGGAACCGGCCAGCCAGAGCGCTACGAGCAGGATGACGCCGAGGCCGAGAAACGTGAAGCCGCCGTCGCGGAGCTGTGAGGTCAGGATGTCCCACGCGTCATTGGCCGCCGGCTGCACGGAGATCGACGATACGAGGCTGTCGACGATGTACGAGCCGCCGACGCGGCGCAGCACCAACACGATCAGCCCGATCAGGATCGATCCGACCGCGATCATGCGCAGGATCGAGCGCCGATTGCCGCGGGCGATCCACAGCGCGATCGCCCAGAGAGCGACGGGCAGAAGCCAGAGCCACGTGCCGAGGAACTTGAGTATCTGCGTGAGGTCCTGAGCCGTCTCGAGCTGGTCGGCCTGCATAATCTCGACGCGGCCGGCGTCGGGACCGAGTTTCTCGGCGACATCGCCGACGATCGCAACCCGCTCCCCCAGCTGGATCACGAGCGGCTGGAGGTTGAGCACGACGGCGCCGTTCTCGGTGCTCACCCCACGAAGGTCGTCATCGAGGACCCTGATCAGCTGCCTGTGCGCCCGAGTCACGGTGTTCACCCAGAGGTCCTGGACGCGTGGGCGCTCGAGCATTCGACTGGCGGCGCGCTCGGAGAACTCGCGCAGACCCGCCGCAGCAGGGCCGGCGAGCCCCTTCTGATCGGCCGGCAGCCTCTCCTCCAGCGCGGCCGTGACATCGATGTTCGCGTAGAGCGCGTCGACGAGCGACGCCGCGACCTGATCGCGGATCTCGTCGTCGGCGATGAGTTCCTCTGCGGTTCCCTTGACCGTGTCGGTGTCGAGGCCCTGGAAGCGGATATAGCCGGCCAGGAGGCTCAGAAGGGCCAGAAGCACGCCGAGCCCGGCGAGGATGCGAGCAACGGTCATTCGCACGTGCCCTTTATCGCACGCTGCAACGCCGTTTCAATCACACCGATGGGGTGAAGTCGGACGATCGCCGCGGTGAGAGGATCGGGGGAATGGACGTGACGGCGGGCCGGCTTCTCTACGTCGGGCACGCGACCGTACTGATCGAGCTGGACGGAGTGCGGCTACTGACAGACCCTGTCCTTCGCGCCCGGGTGTGGCACCTCAGGCGGCGCGTGTCGCTCGACACTGCCGAGCTCGAAGGGATCGACGCCGCGCTCGTCTCGCACGTCCACTTCGACCATTTCGACCGGCCGTCGCTGCGGCGACTAGGACGCGACAAGACGGTCGTCGTGCCGGTGGGCGCCCGCAGTCTCGTACGAGGCTTCACGGACGTGCGCGAGGTGGACGTCGGCGACGAGGTGCGCATCGGCAACGTGACCATCCGTGCGACCCCTGCCGTGCACGAGAGCGCCCGGCTCATGCTCAGGTCTACACCCTCGCTCGGCTTTCTCGTCTCCGGCTCGCGGCAGATCTACTTCGCCGGCGACACGGATCTCTTCGACGGGATGTCAGCGCTTGCCGGCTCGATCGACACCGCGCTGCTACCGGTGTCCGGCTGGGGGTCGAAGGTCGGTCCCGGGCATCTCGACCCCCTGCGCGCTGCGCAAGCTCTGCGCCTGTTGAAGCCAAAGCTGGCCGTCCCGGTTCATTGGGGCACCTTCTCGCCGCTGAACCGAAGCACATCGGCAGATCCGCCCCAGGCTTTCCGCCGCTACGCCGAAGAACTCGCGCCCGAGGTAGAGGTCAGGATCCTCAATCCGGGCGAGGCACTGACGTTCTGAGTGACCTGAGCAGGCCGTACAGGAAAGAGACATTTGCCATCTGTATGACCTTTTGCCTAGGTTGTGGTGGGGTTAGACCGGAGGAAGAGTGTCGCCGCCACGACACGCCAGGGCACGTAGGACCCAGAACACGACGTCACGTACCCGAAATCCGGGAGCGCTCGAGCTTCTGCGCGCGAAGCTCGACGTGCCGCCACCTCGGCCGGGCCTCGTCGAACGCACTGGGCTCGTCGGCCGCCTCTCCCGCGAGCGCAGCGGCAGAGTCGTGAGCGTCGTCGCACCCCCCGGCTACGGCAAGACGACGCTCCTCGGGCAGTGGGCGGCACACGACCGTCGGGATTTCGCCTGGGTCGGGCTCGACCATCGCGACAACGACCCCGTCGTCTTCCTGACCTACGTCGCCGAGGCGCTGAACGCCGACTCGGCCCTCGAGCCCGCCGTGTTCAAGGCGCTCAGGGGCACAGGCGACTCGTTGTGGGCGCGTGGGCTCCCTCGCCTCGTCTCGGCGCTGGCGGCGCGGCCCGAGCCGCTTGTGCTCATCCTCGACGACGTGCACGAGCTCGAGAACCACGACTGCCTGGACGCTCTTGCCGCACTGCTCCTCCACGTGCCGCAAGGGTCGCAGCTGGTCCTCTCCGGGCGTGCAGAAGCTCGGCTCGGCCTCCCGAAGCTCCGTGCCGACGGCGAGCTGCTCGAGCTGGGGCCAGCCGAGCTCGCCCTGAACGACGCCGAAGCGCATGCGCTGCTCATTGCGGCGGGAGCCGACGTGACCGAGGCCCAGGCTCGGGCGCTGAACGAGCGTGCGGAGGGCTGGGCCGCCGGTTTGTATCTCGCGGCTCTCTCGCTGGACGTCGGCAGCTCGTCAGTGGGGTCGTTCGGCGGCGACGATCGCTTCGTCACGGACTATCTGCGCGCCGAGGAGCTCAACCGCGTGGAGCCGGCTCAGCTCGAGTTCCTGCTCCGGACCGCCGTTCTCGAGCCCATGTGCGGCCCGCTCTGCGACGCGGTGCTCGACCGCGACGACTCGGCGGAGATGCTCGAGCAGCTGGAGCGTCAGAACTTGTTCGTCGTCGCCCTCGACCACCAGCGCCGTTGGTTCCGCTATCACCACCTGTTCCGGGAGATGCTCCAGGCCGAGCTCGGACGACGCGAGCCCGAGCTGCCTGCGGCACTCAATCGCGGAGCGGCCGAATGGTGCAATGCGAACGGACAGCCGGAGGTGGCGATCGAGTACTCGGTCGCCGCGGGCGACACCGATGAGGTCGCCAGGCTCGTCGGCTCGCTCGCAGGAACGTACTACCGCAGCGGCCGTGTGACCACAGTCGAGCGCTGGCTTGCGCACTTCGACGATCCAGACCTGCTCCAGCGGTATCCCGCGGTCGCCGTGCTCGGCGTCTGGGTACACGCGTTGCGCGGCCGGCCGGACGCCGCCGAGCGCTGGGCGCTGGCGGTCGAGACCGGCCAGTCCGAGGACATGATGGCGGACGGGAGCCCGCTCGAGACCTGGGCGGCCACGGTCCGTGCCTTGCTCTGCAGAAAGGGCGTCGAGCAGATGCGGATCGACGCGGAGCTCGCGTTGTCTCGCCTGCCCGTGACGAGCCAGTGGTACCCCGTCAGCATCGTCTTGCGCGGGATGGCGGTGCTGTTTTCGGGCGATGCCGACCGAGCGGAGGGCATCCTGGGCGAGGCTGCGGACGCGGCCGTCGCCGGCGGAGCGACCTGGGCCGGCGTGGTCGCGCGCTCGGAGCGGGCGCTTCTCGCACTCGAGCGAGAAGACCTCCCCGCGGCCGAGTCGGAGCTTGCCCTGGCCGGCGCGTTCGTCGACGAGGTGCCGTCGACGGACTACGTCGTGACCGCGATTCTGCTCGCGGCCACGGCGAGGATCGCCATCGTCAAGGGGCAAGGCGCGCAAGCTCGACAAACGCTTGTGGCTGCGCAGCGAACCCGTCCGATGATGACGCACGCTCTGCCCTGGTTCGCCGTGCATGCCCGGCTCGAGCTCGCGAAAGCCCATCTGGCGCTGTCGGACGCAAGTGGCGCGGCAACCCTGTACCGCGAAGCAGACGACATCCTTCGCCGACACCCCGCGCTCGGCACGCTCGTGGCCGATGCGAAAGGGGTGCGAGCGAGGCTCTCGACCGTCGCGGACCAGTCATCGGGCTGGGTCTCCACCCTGACCGCTGCGGAGCTCCGGCTCCTGCCGTTGCTGACGACCCACCTCTCGTTCCGGGAGATCGCCGAGCGGCTGTTCGTCTCCCGCAACACGGTGAAGACGCAGGCGATCTCGGTCTACCGCAAGCTCGATGCGTCCAGCAGGAGCGAAGCGATCGAGCGAGCGACCGAGCTCGGGTTGGTCGACGCACCGCTTGCTTCCCGGAGTACCGAATTCACCCGCTCGGGATGATGCTTCCGGACGCCGGCGGGTGTCCAATGGGAGAGCAGCCCGTGGAGGAGTACAAGCTCACACTTCGGAGGCTCGCAGTGCGCGACGATCGTTACATAGACGCACTGCTGAGTGAAGAACGGGCAAATGCGACGCTTTCCGGAATCGACCCGCGCTCACATGCCCTCCTCAGGATCGCAGCCCTGATCGCGATGGATGCGGCGCCGCCCTCGTACATGAGCGCGGTGGAGGCCGGACTCAGGGCAGGCGCGTCCTACGAGGAGATCGTCGGGACGCTCATCGCGGTGATCCCGATTGTCGGCGTCGCGCGCGTCGTCTCAGCCGCTCCCAACCTCGCGCTCGCGCTCGGTTACGACGTGGCCGACGCGCTCGAGCTGGTCGACGGGTAGCAACCTCTAGGAGCTCAGCCCGCCGATCGCATCGCCGATCAGCTTGGCCCCGAGCACGAGCAGCAGCACGGACATGATCGCCGCGTTGTGGGCCGCCATCCACGTCTTCAGCTCGTCGAGGATGACAGCGGCTTTCGCGCCCATCGCGAAGTAGATGACCACCGGCGCGAGAATGCTCAGCGAGCCGACGACGATGTAGACGGCCAGCGCGCCGGCAGCCTCGGCGCCCGAGCTGCCGGTCTGCGCGATTGCCGTCGCCGCCGCGATCGTCAGCGCCAGATTCTTCGGGTTGACTCCCGAGAGGAGCACACCGAACCCGAAGGACCTGCCGGTCGTGAACGTGTCGATCGCCTGCATCCACTTCGGCATCGCGGCTTCCTGACCCGCCCGCGGCCGGGTCCGCCAGGTGCGCGCCGCCAGGAGCAGGAACAGCGCGCCGAGTGTGAGCTTGACGAAGCTGACCCAGGTCTCTGGTCCGCCGTCGTCCGCCTGGGAGTTGCCGTTTGCGAGCGCGAGGACCACACCGCCCACAATCGTCAGGCCGGCAACCCAGCCGAGCGCAAATGCGAGACCGTTCGGCCGCGCGCGCGGCGTCCCCAGCATCAGGACGACCGCGATCACCGGCACTGGGCTGATCGCGACGCCCACGGCGAGCGGCAGCATGTCTCCGATCGCGGCACCCATGAGCGCCTTATTTCACGCTCGCGAGGTCCGGGACATCATGCGGAACGGTTGAAAGGACGCAGGTGTTGCAGTCGTGGACTGGGGAACGAGGGCCCCACTGCCGATACATGGGGACGATGCCTGCATTGACGATCACGGAGAACGGAGAACGCGTCCGGCTTGCCCTGGGCGGACTCGCCCACGGCGAGGGCTCATCGCTGCAGGAAGCAGCAGACGAACTGGTCGCCTCGATCCTCCGCCTGGTGATGGCATTCCGCTCGAGTGGCTTCAGGGCAAGCTCTGAGGCACGTCCGGACTTCGAGACGATGAACTTTCTGCACGAGCTCGGAGAGATCGCCGCGGCAGGCGGCGACATCCGGGCCCGCGTCTTTGCCTAGTCTTCTTCGGAGCCGTTCGACTCGCGGCGATGCGGCCTGACGCGGTCGAGAAGGCCCTCGCCGCCCTCCTCGCCGCGCTCAGCTCGCTTCGCCTCCTTCTTCGCGGCCCGCTGCTCTTTCTGCTCCGCAACCTTCACCTTGGCGTCGGTGTACGACTGCCCGACTAGCAGCTTCCCGCCGGTCCAGCCGAAGACCCAGACGACGAGGACGACGGCGAAGAGAACGTTCCAGGCGGTCGTGATCAGCTGCTGCGCCGTCGAGTAGTTGATGGTCACGCTCTCCGGGACATCGCAGCACTTGTCGAGCGCGAGGGCGTTCGTGGCCTGGGTGATGCCGACCGCCCCCGGCGTCACCGAAACCGTGTTCGCAAGCGAGCCGGAGCCCGTGACCCACATGACCGACTCAAACGTCACGGGGATCGCGAAGGCGGCCAGGAAGATCCCGATCACGGACAGCTTGCAGAGCCACGACACGAGCTCTGGCAGAAAGACCCGCGAGAAGTATCTCCGCGGCTGCGAGAGGATCACGCCACCCTGCTTCGCCTGCACCCAGAGCTTCTTCAACTGGCGCCAGAAGATGCGGCCGAGGAGCGTGAGCAAGATGGCCCCCCCGACGACGATGACGATCGAGCCCACCGGGTGGTCGGAGAAGTTGCCCAGATTCTCGTTGAACGAGCCGGGCACCGAGAGGAAGAGATAGAGGTAGACGAAAGTCCCGGCGATCGTGAAGAAGATCTTCTGGACGAGGTACGCGGCGAGCGCGCCGGGGAATCTGCAGGACGGGATGATCGCGACGAACATCAGGAGCGTGACGAACGTGCCGATGTTCGCAGGCAGGAAGTTGTTCATGGACACACCGACGGCGTATGCGGTCACGACCGGCGCGAGCTGGACTTCGCCCGGATAGGCGGCGCTGAGGATGCCGTAGTACGAGACGCCGGCGAAGACGGTCTGCCCGGTCTGGAAGAGCAGCGCGGAGACGATGTAGCCGGGCGGGACGTCCTTGATCTGATCCCAGAGATCCCCTAGCCACCCCACGATGTCGATTCCCACCAGATTGAGCAGGACCACGACGAGCGCGATTCCCACCAGCCACGCAACGACCTTGACGAGCCTCCGCTTGCGGGACGGGTCACCGAAGGGGAGGACAGGTGAGGTCGCCTCGGCCGCGACGGGGGCGCTCATCCGAACAATCCCGGCGATGGTTCCGGTTCCCGCTCGGCGGGGTCGCCGTCCGTCGCCGCCGCTGCGGTCAACCGCGCCTTCGCGAGATCGCCGCTGATGTGGATCGCGGCCGACGTGAGCGGCGCACCGAGGATGAGACCGGCCATGCCGAAGATGGCGCCGAAGCCGATCGTCGTGACGAGGACGAGGAGCGGGTTCATCCGCAGCGTGGCGCCGAAGGCGATCGGCTGCACGATGTTCTGTAGCAGGCCGTTCGCGAGCAGGACGATGACCAGCATGATCAGCGCGGTCTGTGTGCCCTCCGACCCCAGCGCGAGCACGACCGCGAAGGCGCCCGACACGAACGCGCCGATGAAGGGGATGTAGGCCGTGACGAAGGTGACGACGGCGATCGTCCCGGCGAGAGGAACGTCGAGAACCACGGCCCCGATACCCACGACGACGGCGTTGAACGCCGCGACGATGGTGACTCCGCCGAAGTAACGCCGCAAGGCGCTGATCACGTTCCCCGTGATCGTCTGGGCGACGTTCAGCGGCACTCCCATGTGACTGTCGACGAACCGTCTGAACGACGGCCCGTCCTTGAGCAGGAAGAGGAGGCTGAAGACCGAGAAGACGACGAAGAAGACGAGCGCCGTCACGCCCTGAACGGCGACTCCGAGCCCTTTGACGAAGGTGGAGATGGTGCTCGAGGTGCCCTCGGAGACGTTTTGATTGGCGCTCGAGGCCCCGGAGCTGTCGACGCCGGCATCCTCGAGCCAGGACTGGGCCTTGTCCGCGGCCGCACTCGCGCTCGTCGTGATCTCGTCGCCCTGAGCAACGATGCCGCCGAGTACGAGCACGAGGATCAGGACGCCGAGAACGAGGAAGCCGAGCAGAACGAGCAAGGCGCCCGCGACGCGCGGCACCCCCTTTCGCTGCAGCCAGCTCACGACTGGTGTCGACACCGTCGCGAGGACCAGGCCGATCAGCACCGGCTCCGCGATCACCGACGTGATCGCGAGGAGCGCAATCAGCCCCACGATGAACAGGACCAACCCGACCAGGAGCCACGACGCGATGCCGATGTCCCGCAGCCACCGGGGTGCGGCGAACACGGCGGACATCTGGCGCAACTGGCCCATGTCGAGCTTGATCGTCTGAGGCTCGACGGCAACCGGCTCCGCCTCAACGGCTCCCGCGGCAGCGCGATCCTTGTGACGCCACGACGGCAGCTTCACTGTTCACTCTCCATGATGGATGGCTCGCGTTTGAAGCATCTCAGGTATTGAGGCGGACGTCTGTCCAGCCGCTACTGCCTCGCCATCGCGACCTTCAGACGCTCCTCAGCGGTGATCAGGTGGTCGGCATCTTCCGCATCCTCGCCGAGGTCGATCTCGACCCACTTCACCCGGCCGGTGAACTCGGTCTCTTTCGGGCCGTGGTCGTCGCTCACCGGCGTTGCGCTGTCCGACCCGAGATCGGTTGTCTCGTCGGCGGAGAAGAGCAACGGCACGGTCGCGTCGACTCGGCCCTCGCCGACTTTGCTCCCGTCGACGTACAGCGTCGCGGTGCCGCCCTTGCCCAACCCCCCTCCGTCGTACGCGAACTCGAGACGGACCTGGTGGCCGCCGGGCGCAAGCGGCTCCTCCCCGTACACCTTGAAGAGCTGCAGCCCGAAGAGGTTGTAACAGAACGCCGGTTTGCCGTCCTTCGCGTAGAGGCTGAAGCCACCGAACGCGCCGCCCTGGGAGATGATCACTCCCTCTGCTCCCCCCTCCGGAACGGCGACCTCCGCCGTGAGGGCGAACGATTTGTTCTTCGTCACCACGATCGAGTTCTCGGTGAGCCGACGCATGCCCCCGAAGAGGATCTGCCGGTTGCCGCGTACCAGCTGCGGCCTGCCGGCGAGGTCGGCGTTGAACCGCTCGACACGGCGGTCGTCGAGCGGGAAGACGTTGTACTTCCCGGCCTCGATGATGAACAGGCGTTGCAGCTCCGCGAGCTTCTCCGGCTGCTCCGCGGCAAGGTCGTGCGCCTGCGTCCAGTCGTCCGGTGCGTAGAGCTCCCAGACATCCTGGTCGAGCGGCGGCATCTCTGTCATCACCCACGGGGTCGAGTGCCGAGTGACCGCGGTCCAGCCGTCGTGATAGATGCCTCGGTTGCAGAACATCTCGAAGTACTGCGTCTCGCGCCGTTCCGGCGACGCTGCTTCGTTGAAGGACGGCGCCATCGAGACGCCGTGCAAAGGCATCTGCTGGATGCCGTGGACAAACGTGGGCTCGGGCAGTCCGGCCGCGTCGAGAACGGTGGCGGCGATATCGATGACGTGGTGGAACTGCGTCCGCACCTCACCTTTGGACTTGATCTTCTCGGGCCAGTGAATGATCGTGCCGTTTCGCGTGCCGCCCCAGTGCGAGGCGACCTGCTTCGTCCACTGGTACGGCGTGTCCATCGCGTGCGCCCAGCCGACCGCGTAGTGGTTGTACGCCTTCGGCGTCCCGAAGTCGTCGATCCGCGAGGTCATGAAGTCAACGGTTTCCAGCCCGGCCGCGCCGTTCAGGACGACGAGCTCGTTGAAGCAACCGTTCGGCGTGCCCTCGGCGGACGCGCCGTTGTCACCGACGATCACGTAGACGAGCGTGTCGTCGAGGAGCTCGAGGTCTGCGAGGGCATCGATCAGCCGGCCGACGTGGTGGTCGGTGTGCTCCATAAAGCCGGCGTACACCTCCATCTGGCGCGCCAAGATCGGCTTCAAGTCGTCGGGCGTCTCGTCCCAGGCCGGGATCTCAGCGGGACGCTCGGTGAGCTCCGCGTCGTCGGGGATCACGCCGAGCTCCTTCTGGCGTGCGATCGTCTCCTCGCGAACCTTGTCCCAGCCCTGGTCGAACTTGCCTTTGTACTTGGCCGACCACTCGGGAGGAACATGGTGCGGTGCGTGGGTCGCTCCCGGCGCGAAGTAGACGAAGAACGGCTTGTCCGGCATCAGCGCCTTCTGCTGGCGGACCCAGTCGATCGCGTGGTCCGTCATGTCCTCCGTGAAGTGGTAGCCCTCTTCGGGTGTGCGGTCGGGCTCGACCGGCACCGTGTCCTGGTAGATCGCCGGCGCGTACTGGTTCGTCTCGCCACCGAGGAAGCCGTAGAAGTGCTCGAAGCCGCCGCCGCAGCTGGGCCAGGCGTCGAACGGCCCCATCGGGCTCGTCTCCCAGACCGGCACCTCGTGGCACTTGCCGAACTGCGCCGTCGAATACCCGTTCAGCTTGAGCGTCTCGGCAAGGGGCGCCGCGGCCTTCGGCCGGATCGAGTTGTACCCGGGAGCCGACGTCGCGATCTCTGTGATCCCGCCCATGCCGACAGCGTGGTGGTTCCGGCCGGTCAGGAGCGCCTGCCGGGTCGGAGAGCAGAGCGCGGTCGTGTGGAAGCGGTTGTACCGGAGCCCGTTCTCCGCGAGGCGCTCGAAGTTCGGCGTCTGACACGGTCCGCCGAATGCGGACGACGAACCGAAGCCGGCGTCGTCGATCAGGATCACGAGCACGTTCGGCGCACCCTCCGGCGGCCGCAGCGGCTCGATCGGCGGGAACGACGTGGCTGGGTCCTTCGCGTCGTAGGTCGTGACGCCGACGTATTGCCGATCCGGAATCGGCAGGACCTGGCGCTGCGGCTGGTCGGGCATGGTGCCTCCTCGTTGGCGCTGGTCCGGAGATCCTGTCCGTTGGCCCGCGGCAGCTCATCGCCCAGACGGGATGAACCGGACTGATCGGCTCAATCATCCGCACGGGGTGATGCACGAGCCGGCTGCCGAGGCGAATCATTCAGCGGGTCTCCGATGTTCCTGTTACTTGCCCTCGTGCTCCTCCTCGTCCTGCCCTCGCCGTGGAACGCGATCGGCGGGTTCGCTGGCTTGGTGCTCTTCGGCTTCGAGGTCGCTTACTGGCAGCGCCGCGTGCGACACCAGAAGGTGCAGACCGGCGTCGGGACCCTCGTCGGGGCAACCGGCGAAGTGAGCGAGCCGCTGGCGCCCGTCGGTCAGATCCGGGTGCGGGGCGAAGTATGGGAGGCGCACTCGAGCTCGGAGCTTTCTCTCGGCACGCGGGTGCGTGTGATCGCGGTGCACGGGCTCACGCTGGAGGTCGAGCCCGTCGACCGGGCCGTAACGAACGTTCGCCCCAGCCCTTAGGCGCCGGCTTCACCCGGCCTGTGAATCACACCGTTAGGGTGATGTCTGGCGCGGAGCTGCTCAGGATGCTTGTCCGAACACGGGATGGGAGAGCGATGGGTCTGTTGCGAGGGTGCCGCCATGAGCAGGGAGGACGTCGCTCTCGATGACGCCTCCACCGCCTGCCCCATACGGGGAGAACGTCGCCTGGGAGCCCGAGCGCCCGCGGTTCAAGCCGCTCCGCGTGGTGCTGTCGTGGGCGATGACCGCCTTGTCGCTCGGAGTTGCGGCGATGATCCTGCCCGGTGTCGACATCGCGTCGTACCGCGGCGCACTCGCAGTGGCTGCCGTCGTCGCCGTGCTGAATGCGCTGCTCCCGCCGCTGCTCGCCGCACTCCGTCTGCCCTTCATGCTCGCGCTCGGCTTCGTACTCGTCCTGATCCTCAACGCCCTCGTTCTCAAGCTCGCGTCAGATCTGCTGGACAACACGTTTGTGGTCGACAACTTCGGCTGGGCGCTGCTGGCGGCGCTGCTGGTCGCCGCCGTGAGCGTCGTCCTCGAGGTGATCTTCGGGACGAACGACGATGACACGTACACGCTGCGAGTCGTCCAGCGGATCGCCCGCCGTCAGGGTGGCGGGACACGGACAGAGGTTCCCGGGATCATCTTCCTCGAGATCGACGGGCTCGCTCTTCCCGTGCTCCGGAGGGCGATGCGGGACGGGAACGCAACCAACATGGCACACTGGCTCGCGGAGGGCACGCACCGGCTCACCGAGTGGGAGACCGATCTCTCCTCGCAAACGGGAGCGAGCCAGGCGGGGATTCTGCTCGGCTCCAACGACGACATCCCGGCGTTCCGCTGGGTGGACAAGGAGAGTGGCTTGCTCACGGCATGCTCCGCTCCCGCCGACTGCGCGCGGATCGAGGCCGACCGCGCTACCGGCATCGGCCTTCTCGTCGACGGCGGCTCGAGCCGCGGCAACCTGCTCTCGGGCGAGGCGGAGGAGGTCATCCTCACCGTCAGCCGCATGGAGGCCGAGAAGAAGGCGAACCCCGGTTATCGCGCGTTCTTCGCCAACGGGTTCAACGTCACGCGAGCACTCGTCCTGTTCGCGTGGGAAGTCCTGCTCGAGTGGACCGCGGCGCTGCGCGGGATCCGTCGCGACGTGCGTCCGCGGGGTCACCGGGGCGGCATCTACCCGTTCATGCGCGGCGCGATGTGCGTGATCGTCCGGGACCTGATCGTCTACGGCGTCCTCACGGACATGATGCGCGGACGACCGGCCGTGTATGCGACGTTCTCGAGCTACGACGAGGTCGCGCACCACTCCGGGCTCGAACGGGCCGACACCCTCGAGGCGCTGCGAAAGCTCGACGAGCAGTTCGGGCGCATCGACCGCGCGCGCCGCTACGCGCCACGTCCCTACGAGATCGTCGTGCTCTCCGACCACGGGCAAACGCAGGGAGCGACGTTCAAGCAGCGGAACGGCTACGGGCTCGACGAGCTCGTCGAGCGCTCGCTCGAGCGGGGCACCGTCGAGAAGGTCGCCGGCGGCGACGAGCAGCATTCGATGGTCGGGCTCGCCGTCGGCGAGGCGACCGGACGACCCGACAAGCAAAAAGGGAAACGCGCGAAAAACGACGTCTCAGACCGGGAGGTCGTCGTGCTCGGCTCGGGAAACCTCGGTCTGATCTCGTTGATGGAGGAGCCGCGCAGGCTCACGCTCGAGGAGATCGACGAGCGCCACCCGCGGCTGATCCCGGCACTCCGCGAGCACCCGCATGTCGGCTGGCTTCTCGTTCGGTCCTCGGCGCGCGGTCCCGTCGCACTCGGCTCGGCCGGCGCCCACTACCTCGCCGACGGAACCGTCGAGGGCGTGGATCCGCTCGCGTCGTTCGCACCGAACGCGCCCCGGCACTTGCTCCGCACCGACGGGTTCGCTCATGTGGCGGACATCATGGTCGGCAGCTTCTATGACCCCGATCTCGAAGAAGGCTGTGCCTTCGAGGAGCTGATCTCGTTCCACGGTGGGCTTGGAGGGCCACAGACGCGGCCGTTCATCCTCCACCCCGTTGAGTTGCCGCTCCCGGAGGAGGAGATCGTCGGCGCGGAGCAGGTTCACGCCGTCCTGTCGGGCTGGCGGCAGCTGCTCCAGGGCAGTGAGCGGGCCGGTACCGGCGCGGCTGCCTCGCGATGAATCTCGTCTGGTCGGCGCTTGTCATCGCCGCGGCAGCCGCCCTCGCGGTGACGGCGATGCTGCTCGTACGGCGAGGCGCTCCCGAGGGCAGTCGCTTCGTCGACGGCGACCGGGCCTCGGGAGTGTTCGGTGTGCTGGCGACCGGATTCTCGGTGCTGCTCGGGTTCGTCGTCTTCCTCGCCTTCGCGAGCTACGACCAGTCGAGAGCGGGAGCGGAGGAGGAAGCGCTCGTGCTCGTGCAGCAGGTCGAGACCGCTCAGTTTCTCGGTACCCCTGTCGCCGCTGAGCTCACGGGCGAGCTGGTGTGCTACGGCCGGTCGGTGGTCCACACCGAATGGCCGCGCGCGGAGTCCGGCGACCAGGGTGACCAGATCAATCCATGGGGAGTCGAGCTGTTCCGTACCATCAAGACGGTTCAGCCCGGGACGGCGAGCGAGCAAGCGGCCTACGGAAAGTGGCTGGACGAGACGTCGGACCGCGAAGCGGCCCGGAACGACCGGATCCACGGCGCCGTCGGCGTGATCCCGACCCCGTTGTGGGTAGCGCTCCTCCTCATCTCCATCGTGGTGTTCGTGTTCATGTTGTTCTTCGCCGACCCGGGCGAGGGCGCGGTCGCACAGGCAGTCTTGATGGGATCTGTCGCGACCGTCGTCGTCTCGATGCTGCTTCTGATCGCGTTCCTCGACAGTCCGTTTCACGAGGGAATCGGCGGCGTCCGTCCAGCCGCAATGGAGAGAACGCTTCGCATCATCGACGAGTCGCTGCAGGCTGTCGATGAGAGCGTGCGGCTGCCCTGTGACGCGCGTGGGACCCCCGTCTCGTGACGGACGCGCGCCGGCGGGACTGGGTCGAGGTCGGCGCAACGGTCCTGCTCGCGGTCGCTGCGGTGGCGACCGCCTGGAGCAGCTACCAGGCTACGCGCTGGAATGGCGAGCAGGCGAAGACGTCGGCCCGCGTGAACAAGACCCGGATCGACGCGGCTCGCGCGTCGGACCTGGCGAACGCCCAGCAGCAGGTCGACGTGGAGACGTTCATGCAGTGGGTGGACTCGTACGCGCGTGGCGAGACCGAGCTCGTGACCTTCTACCGGGCGCGGTTCCGGCCGGAGTTCAAGCCAGCGTTCAACGCGTGGGTCGCGACCAAGCCACTCAAGACCAAGGGTGCGCCGCTGACGCCGTTCGCGATGCCGCAATACCGGTTGGCCTCGAGAGCGGAAGCGCGCCGGCTGGACGAGTCCGCCGAGGAGCTCTCGGCCCAGGTGCGCCGGAACATCCAGCGAGCGTCGAACTACGTCCTCGGTGTCGTTCTCTTCACTGTCGCGCTCTTCTTCGCGGGCATGAGCACGAAGCTGACTGCCCCCGGCTTACGCAAGATCATGCTGGCAGTCGGCTACGCGATCTTCCTGGGTACCGCCGTGTGGATCGCGACCTCCCCCATCAGCATCACGATCTAACGGATCAGCCGCCCGACTGGAGGTCCTGGCAGGAGTCCGCGTCCTTGAAAGCCGACTCCAGCTCGCCGCCGGCGTCCAGCTGCTCGAGCTCGCTGAAGGTCGACGAGATCTGAGTGCCCAAGGTCGAAAGCGCTGTACCTATGGCGGTGACCGCCTGGACGACGCCGCTCACGCCCGAGGCGTCGTCAACGGCGCTCTGAATTGTCGACAGGCTCTCGTCGGCGTCGTCGGCGAGCTGGTCGAGCGACTCCTTCGCCTGTTCGCCGGAATCGGTGTCGGGCGCTCCGAGGCCCCTCACGTCGTCGACGAAGTCGCTCGTCGCGCTTTGGAGGTCGTCGACGGCGCTCTTCACGGCGCCCTCGCTCAGGTTCCCGCCCCTGAGCGAGTCAGCAGTGGAGGTGATCGAATCGCTCCAGGTCGTGATCGCAGAGCACACGTCGTCGGCCCAGGCGGTGGCCGAGTTGTCGTCTCCACCGCCGCACCCGCTGGCGAGGAAGGCGGCCACCAGCGCCACGACGAGCGATGCGAGCCAGCGGTACACGGCGCCTAGATACCCAGGATCTGCTTCTTCTTCGCCTCGAACTCCTCCGGGGAAAGGATTCCCTGGTCACGAAGCTGGGCCAGCTGCTCGAGCTCTTCCATGTACTCGGGCGGGGCGGCGTCCGGGACGGGCGCTGCTGCAACCGCCTGCTCTTGCTCCGCGGCGTACTTGCTCTGCTGGCGCCGGGCAACCTTTCCCGAGACGGCCGTCGCCGTACCGGCCACGACTGCCGTCCTAGCCGCCACGCCGACCAAACCCGGCCCTCTGCGTCGCATCATCATCTCGGTTTCTCCTTCCTCTAGGCGTTCGCCATGACGGCTTCACGCGCGGCCTGGACGACCTCGTGCGGCAGCCGTTCGAAGTCGAGCAGGACGCCGCCGGCATCGCGGATCTTCTGCGCCACGTCGCGTGCCCACACGTTCTCCCAGACGAGCAGCGCAGCCGACGTGTCCGGCTCGAGCTCCTCGCCCGCCGCCATCAGATCGTCCTCGTTGAAGAGGCCGCTCACCTCGACGCCGGCCCTTTCGAATCC
>JAXIPI010000122.1:0-19435 GCA_045403015.1 Gaiellaceae bacterium
CGGTAGAGCAGCTGCATGATCCCGACCGACGTGTCCGGGTCGAGGTTCCCGGTCGGCTCGTCGCAGATCAGGAGCGGCGGGTGGTTGACGACTGCGCGCGCGATCGAGACGCGCTGCTGCTCGCCGCCGGAGAGCTCGTCGGGCAGTGAGCTCACCTTGTCCGAGAGCCCCACGAGCGAGAGGACTTCCGGCACCTTGCGGCGGATGTTCGCGTTGCTGTCGCCCTGGACCTTGAGCGCGTACGCGACATTCTCGGCCGCGGTGCGGTTCGGGAGCAGCTTGAAGTCCTGGAAGACGCAGCCGACGTTGCGGCGCAGGAGCGGAACCTTGGAGTGCTTGAGCCGCGTGAGGTCGCGACCGCCGACGAGGATCCGTCCGGAGCTCGGCTCAAGCTCCTTCAGCAGCAAGCGGATCATCGTCGACTTGCCGGAGCCCGAGGCGCCGACGACGAAGACGAACTCGCCCTTCTCGATCACGAAGGAGACGTCGTTCAGGGCGATCACGTTCGGGTCGTAGACCTTCGTCACCCCGTCGAACACGATCATCGTCCCCGCGATCGAGGCGTCGGTCGGAACACCGTTTTGCGGCTTTAGGACCGTCGTTTCAGTCACGTCTGTCTGCAAGCTCTGATCAGCCACCGGAATCGAGGGGGGAGGTCGGCCGCACAAGCGCCGCTCCGGCATCTGTGGGACGCGTCATTCTAGCCGACGGGGTGGTTAGACAGCCTTCCCCGCTGCCTTTGCCAGTAGGTACTCGCGCACGAAGCCGTCGAGGTTGCCGTCGAGGACGCCCTGGGCGTTTCCGACCTCGTAGCCGGTGCGGAGGTCTTTGACGAGTTGGTAGGGCTGGAGCACGTAGCTCCGGATTTGACTCCCGAAGCCGATGTCCTGCGCAGCGCCACGCTCCTTGGCGAGCTCCGCCTCGCGCTGCTCCTCCTGAAGTTCGACGAGCCGCGACTTGAGGATCCGCATCGCCGTTTGCTTGTTCGAGGTCTGCGAGCGCTCGTTCTGGCACTGGACGACGATCCCGGTCGGAAGATGCGTGATCCGCACCGCCGAGTCGGTCTTGTTGACGTGCTGGCCGCCGGCGCCCGACGCGCGGTACGTGTCGATTCGGAGGTCGTCCTCGTTGATCTCCACCGCGCTGTCTTCGGGGAGCAGCGGCGCGGCCACGACCTGCGCGAAGGCTGTGTGGCGGCGGTGCGCACTGTCGAACGGACTGAGGCGAACCAGCCGGTGCACACCGCGCTCGGCCTTGAAGAGACCGTATGCGTTCTCGCCCTTGGCGGTGATCGTCGCCGACTTGAGGCCGGCTTCCTCCCCGGGGCTCGCCTCGACCAACTCGGTCTGGAAGCCGCGATCGTCGGCCCAGCGGAGGTACATGCGCAACAGCATCTCCGTCCAGTCCTGCGCATCCGTGCCGCCTGCGCCGGCGTGCACCGACACGACGGCGTCGCCCGTGTCGTACTCGCCGTTGAAGAGCGCGTCCTCCTGCAGGCGCTCAAGCTCGCGCCGGAGCGGCTGCAGCTGGGCGGCGATGTCGTCGGTGAGGTCGGGCTCGAGCTCCAGCAGCTCGGCGGCGTCGTCGTACTCGCTCTGGAGCCGTACGTAGCGCTCGAGGCGCTTCGAGAGGCGAGAGTGCTCGGTCGAGACAGAGGTCGCGCGTGCCTGGTCGTCCCAGAAGCCCGGCTCCCCCAGCTCCTGCTCGAGCTCGGCAACGCGGGCGGCTACCGCATCGGGGTCAAAGGTAATCACGAACCCAGGCGAGCTGGGCTCTGATCTCCTCGAGCTGCTGGTCGAGCGGGATCGCGGTCTCGGACACCGCCGGATCGTAGCGCCAGGGCGAGGGTGGGCGGCGCTTCGCCGCCCACCCACCCTGGAGAACGCTTACCTCAGTGAGACGTCATCGACCCGGAAGGCCGTCGTCAGGCTCACGTCGGTCGTGGCGCGGAACTGAACTCGCACCGTCTGCCCTCGCCAGGCGGCGAGGCTGAAGGACTTCTGCGAGTACGCCGCGGCATCGCGGTTGCTGTAGGTGGCCAGCGTGCCCAGAAGCGCACCCGACGTGCTTCGCACCTCGGCGAAGAGGAAGTCGAAGGCAGTGGACAGGGACTCGCTGGTGGTGATGTTCAGCCAGAACGTGAGATTCGCGGGATGACCTGCCGGGATCGTCACGGTCTGATACTCGGTGCCGTTCGCGTTGTTGTAGAAGCCCAGCACGGTGTAGCCGGTCCCCGAGTGCTGGTTCCCACCGTTCGACCAGTAGGCGTTGCCGGAGAGCGTCCACGACGCTGCCGATCCCTCGAACCCGCCGTTGACGATCAGCTCGCCGCCGCCGGTGACGTTGCTCACCGTGACGTTCACGACCGCACTCGAGCCGACGTTCCCGGCGGCGTCGACGGCCCTGGTCTGGAGGCTGTGACCGCCGTTCGAGGCCGTGGTCGTGTTCCACGCGATCTGGTACGGAGAGGTCGTGTCCGACCCGACGAGGCCGCCGTCCACGTAGAGCTCGACGCGGGTCACGCCGACGTTGTCACTGGCGTTTGCGTTGACCGTCGTGGTTCCGCTCACGGTCGCGCCGCTCGTCGGCGAGGTGATGGACGTCGTCGGCGGCGTCGTGTCTCCCCCGCCGCCACCGCCGAAGATCGAGTACAGCAGGCGGTTGGGCGACCCCGTGCCGGGGTTCGTGACCTTGTTGGGCGTCGAGTTGTTGAGGAGCGCCTGTGTCGCCGTCGCCGGCGAAGCGCCTGGATTCGTCTGGAGGTAGAGCGCGAGAGCGCCGGCCACGTGCGGAGTCGCCATCGACGTTCCGCTGATCGTGTTGGTCGCGCTGTCGCTCGTGTTCCAGGAGGACGTGATGTTCGAGCCCGGCGCGAAGATGTCGACGCAGGTCCCGAAGTTCGAGAACGAGGAGCGGGCGTCGGTGTTCGTCGTGGCGCCGACCGTGTTCGCCGACGCGACGCGGGCCGGAGAGGAGTTGCACGCGTTGGCGTTGGAGTTGCCCGCGGCGATCGCGTAGCTGACCCCGGAGCTGATCGAGTTGGCGACGGCCTGATCGAGCGCTGTGGAGATGCCGCCTCCCAGGCTCATGTTCGCGACGGCAGGGGAGCCGTGGTTCTGGGTGACCCAGTCCACGCCGGCGATGACACCCGCGTTCGAACCTGAGCCCGAGCAGCTGAGCACGCGGACAGCGTGGAGCGTGACCTGCTTCGCCAGGCCGTAGGTCGTGCCGCCGACGGTGCCTGCCACGTGAGTGCCGTGGCCGTGGCAGTCGTTCGTGCCGTTCCCGTCGTTGATCGCCGTGAAGCCGTTCCCCATCCTGCCGGTGAACTGCTGATGGCTCGCGCGGACACCCGTGTCGATGATGTAGGCGTGAACGCCCTGCCCCGTCTGGTTGTAGGTGTAGGTGTTGTTGAGGGGCAGGTCACGCTGGTCGACACGATCGAGCCCCCAGGTAGCAGGGGTCTGGGTCGCGAGCGTGTGGAACTCCTGGTCCGGCTCGACGTAAGCGACGCGTGGGTCGTTGGTCAGAGCTTCGGCCTGAGCGGCCGTCAACCGTGCGGCAAACCCTTTGAGGGCGTACTGATAGACGGACGTGACCGCGCCATCGTGGGCGCGGCTCAGCTCCTGGGCCACCGCGGCCACGAGCGGCCGCGCCGACGGGGCTGCCGCCGCGGACCGAGCTGTGTCGGGCTTCAGGACGACAATGTACGAATCGCGGCTGGGACTCTGGGCATCGCTGACCCCAGCTGCGCTCGAGGGGATGGCCGCGGCGAGAAAGACAGCCACCACGGCGAGAACGCTTCTTGTCATCGAATTCCTCCTGCGAGGGGTACTGGACGAGTGAAACGCCGCCGCAGGGCGAGGCTGGATCCTACGCTACAAACGATAAAAGTGCGGAGCTGCGTAACCTGACGTGCCGGCCCGGGGCGTCAGGCGCCGTGGCACTTCTTGAACTTCTTGCCGCTCCCGCACCAGCAGGGGTCGTTCCGACCGAGGTCCTTGTGCTCGTTCACGGCGGTCGCGGTCGCTGTGCCGCCTCCCTGCGCCGCGAACGACGTGCCGACCGAGCCGGTCGAGCTGCCCGCGGCCGAGATCACGTCGGCGCCGGCGGAGGTCTCATGCTCGTACACCAGGTTGCCGTTCCCCTGTTGCGGCTCCAGCTGCTCGGGCTCGACCTGGATCTGAGCGTGGAAGAGCGTCAGCACGACTTCCTCGCGGATCACGCCGCCGAGCTCCTCGAACATCGCGTGGCCTTCCGCGCGGTACTCGACCAACGGGTCCTTCTGGGCCATCGCGCGCAGGTGGATGCCGTCGCGCAGGTAGTCCATCGAGTCGAGGTGCGAGCGCCAGCGCGAGTCGACGACCTGCAGGATCACGTAGCGCTCGATCTCGCGCATCAACTCCGAGCCGTACTGCTCTTCCTTCTCGTTGTACGTCTCGATCGCGTCGTCGACGAACTCCTCGATCAGAGCCTCGCGCTCGAGCTCAACCTCCTCGCGCAGCTCCTCCACCGTGATGTCGCTGCCGTAGAGCGACTGCATCTGGGTGACGAGCGCCTCGAGATCCCACTCCTCCGCGAACTCACCCTCGGTCGCATTGGTGACGCCCGCCTCGACGGTCTCGCGGATCCATTCGCGCACTTCCTCGGAGAGGTCGTCGCCGTCGAGGACGCGCCCGCGCTGCTCGTAGATCACCTGCCGCTGCGTGTTCATCACGTCGTCGTACTTGAGGACGTTCTTCCGCGCGACGAAGTTCTGCTCCTCGACCTTCTTTTGCGCGTTCTCGATCTGGTTCGAGAGGATCTTCGCCTCCATCGGCTGGTCGTCCGGGAGCTTGAAGCGCTCCATGATGTTCTTGATCCGGTCGCCGGCGAAGAGGCGGACGAGGTCATCCTCACCGGAGAGGTAGAAGCGGGTCTCGCCGGGGTCGCCCTGACGGCCTGAACGGCCGCGGAGCTGGTTGTCGATCCGGCGCGACTCGTGCCGCTCGGTGGCAAGCACGTAGAGGCCGCCGAGGTCGACGACTCCCTCGCCCAGCTTGATGTCGACGCCGCGGCCGGCCATGTTCGTCGCGATCGTGACCAGGCCGGGCTGGCCCGCGTCCTTGATGATCTCGGACTCGCGCTCGTGCTCCTTGGCGTTCAGCACGTTGTGCGGCACGCCGCGGCGCTTGAGGAGCTCCGAGAGGTACTCCGAGGTCTCGACGGCGATCGTGCCGACCAGGATGGGCTGCCCAATCTCGTGGCGCTCCTTGATGTCCTCGACCACCGCCGCGAACTTCGCGTCCTTCGTCTTGAAGATGTAGTCGTTCTCGTCCCGGCGGGCGACAGCCACGTTGGTCGGGATCTCGACGACGTGCAGGTTGTAGATCTCGACGAACTCCTTCTCCTCGGTCTTCGCCGTGCCTGTCATTCCGGCGAGCTTCTCGTAGAGGCGGAAGTAGTTCTGCAGGGTGATCGTGGCGAGCGTCACGTTTTCTTCCTGGATCCGGACGCCTTCCTTGGCCTCGACCGCCTGGTGGAGGCCGTCGCTCCAGCGCCGTCCTTCCATGATCCGGCCCGTGAACTCGTCGACGATCTTGACCTCGCCGTCCTCGATCACGTAGTCGACGTCGCGCTGGTAGAGCGACTCGGCCTTCAACGCCTGGATCAGGTGGTTGACGAGCTGGACGTGCCGCGGGTCGTAGAGATTCTCGATCCCGAGCGCGTTCTCGATCGTGTCGATCGCGGTCTGCGCGGGCGAGACGGTCTTGTGCTTCTCGTCGTAGAGGTAGTCGGCACCGGAGAGCTCTGTCTCGTCCTCGCCCTTCTCGCTCTTCCGCGTCGCCGGCGCGCCGGTCAACTCCTTGACGATGCGCGCAAAGTCGTAGTACGTGTTCGCGGCTGTCTCGGGCTCGCCGGAGATGATCAGCGGCGTCCGGGCCTCGTCGATCAGGATCGAGTCGACCTCGTCCACGATCGCGAAGGCGTGGCTGCGCTGGACGAGCCCTTCCTTGGAGACCGCCATGTTGTCGCGCAGATAGTCGAAGCCGAACTCGGAGTTCGTGCCGTAGGTGATGTCGGCGGCATAGGCGTCGCGACGCTCGGCGAACGGCATCATGTTCTGGATGAAGCCGACGGTCATGCCGAGCCGCTCGAAGACGGGCCGATTCCACTCGGCGTCGCGCTTGGCGAGATAGTCGTTGACCGTGACGAGGTGGACGCCCGTCCCCGGGAGCCCGTTCAGGTACAGCGCCAGGCCAGCCACAAAGGTCTTGCCTTCACCTGTCTTCATCTCGGCGATGTCGCCCTCGTGGAGGACGATGCCGCCCATCATCTGGACGTCGAACATCCGTTGCTGCGACTCGCGCCAGCGCGCCTCGCGCGCCGCGGCGTACGCCTCGAACAACAGCTCGTCGAGCGATTCCCCATTGACGAGCCGCTCGCGCAACGAGGCGGTCGTGCCCTGGAGCTCGGCGTCGGAGAGCTTCTGGAAGTCCGGCTCGAGCGAGGCGATGTAGTCCGCCTGCTGTGCGAGCCGCTTGATGCGACGGCCCTCGCCGAGGCGAAGGACCTTCTCGAGCTTTCCGAAGTCAGCGGTTGGCATCGAGAACAGGGTAGCCGCTGCGCAGTTTTCTCACCTCGGCTTCACGGCCGGCTAACACGGGAGCGCTAGCGTCCGGGTATGCGCCGGCTTCTCGCCTTCGCGCTCGTTCTCGCGCTCGTTCCGGCCGCGGCTGCGGCGACGAAGCGCGAACGGCCTGTGGCCGGTCCGATCTCCACCGTCAGCATCGCAGGCACCGAGATCGCCTATTCGGACCAGTACCGCAAGCGCTGCCACGAGATCCGGCTCTGGGAGGTCGCCTCGCGCAGCGACAAGCGGCTCGCAAGCCATTGCTTCGTCAGCACGAGCACCGGCAGCGGCGTCGCCGGCGCGATCGCCACGGGCGGGCGCGCCCTCTGGCTGACGTACATCGGCGGAAACACCCGCGAATGGTCACTGTGGACCAAAGGACCCAACGGGAAGGCCCGGCGAATCGCCTTCCTGGCGGCCGATGTCGATGGCCCGCCGCCGATCGTCCTCGGGAGCGCCTGGGAAGGCTCGCTGCCATACGCGACCGGCAGCAAGATCATCGTCCTCGCACCGAACGGCTCGCGACGGTTCACGCTGACCGCATCGGACCGGGTCGTCTCGTTGAGTGCCCATTCCCGCGGCTATGCGGCGGTGCTCGCGAGCGGCAATGTGCTGACGATCTCGCTCGCCGGCAAGGTCCTGCGGGAGCGCGAGTTCGAGCCGGGCCTGGTCCAGGCGGCTCTGCTCGCCGCCCCGGGTCTGATCGTGAAGACGCGAACCGGTCTCGAGATCCACAACGGCGACTCGATCCGACTGGTGCCCTTGCCGCTGGGCTCGCGGCTCCTTGGCTACTCGGAAGGAATCGTGGCCTACGGGACCGGGCGGCAGCTCAGGCTGAAGCGGCTCGCCAACGGCGACGACACCCTCTTCCGGACGCTCGAGCCGCGCTTCCAGGCGCAGCTCGGACGCCGCGGAATCGTGTACGCGCGTTCGAACCGAACGCTCGGTTTCACCGCCTGGGTGCTCCTCAGCTCCTCGTTCTAGAGCGGGGTCACCTCGACCTCGAATAGATCGCCGTCGAGGCGGCGCCCGATCACGACGTTCCCGTCCTCGACGAGCTCCAGTTCGTCGGCCTCGGTCTCGGGGAACTCGCGCACCCGGATCCTGCTGGCCGCAACCGCCCAGACGTCGTCCTGCCGCTTGACCGCCTCGGCACGGTACGGCGGGTTGAGCGTCATCTCGATTGCCTCCGCGAGGGGCGTCAGCGAACCGTCAGGAACGTCTTCTTCCACGATCAGCGTCCCGTCGGGCAGCGCAGTGAAATGCACCTCGTCCACGGGCAGCTCGGCCCGAGCGCTCGCAACGACGTCCCATCGGCGCGCCCTTGGGACGCCGTGTACGCCGACCTCGCCGAGCGGCGATGGGTTCCCGAACTCGTCCGGCGGCGCGGTCAGGAAGCCGTCCGCGAGGCCGTGCATGAGCCCCGCCAGTCGGGACGGCGCCCGCCCCGTCTCGCTCGGCTCGGGGCCGAAGTCCAGACCTCCGTCCTCGGCCAGCCGCTCGTGCAACGGCCGATCGCGCTTGAAGAAGCCCATCTAGTCCTGGGGCTCGATCAGACCGTATGCGCCGGCGCGGCGCCGATAGATGACGTTGGTCACGCCGGTCTCGGCATTCGTAAAGACGAAGAAGTCATGCCCGATCAGCTCAAGCTCGACCGCGGCCTCCTCCGGCGTGAGCGGCTGGAGGTCGAACTGCTTCGACTTCACGATCATCCGGTCCAGCTGCTCGCCGGAGAACGACGGCTCGTCCGACGGATACCCGTTCGCCCGGCGACCGGTCTCGCGCCGGCTCCGCTTCTCGCGGTAGCGCTTCACCTGGCGCTCGAGCTTGTCCGAGAGCTGGTCGATCGACGTCTCGAACGCGCTCGAGCTCTCGCGGACGCGGAGGGTCGACCCCTTAGTCCAGACGGTGGCCTCGGCGATGTGATCCGCGCTGATCGAGGGGTTGGTCTCCAGCGTCAGCTCCACCTCGATCTGCGTCTCCTCGGGCAGCTGCCGCTCGATTCGGTCGAGCTTGTCCTCGGCGTATCTCCGGATCGAATCGTTGACCTCGACGTTTCGGCCTTTGACCTCGAGTCGCATCACGTCTCCTTCATCCGGGGATCAACCCAGGTTAACGGAGCCCGTTCTCAATTGTCACAAGCTCAGCGCACCGCGCGTGCGAACGTCACCACCTCCACTCTCCGGGCGCCGCCCCGACGCAGCGCGGAGGCAGCTGCGGCAGCGGTGGCGCCACTCGTGTAGATGTCGTCGACCAGGCAGACGCGCGCTGGAGAGGCGCGCGCGGAGCAGAACGCACCGGCGACGTTTCGACGCCGCTCCTTCAGCCCCAGCCCTCGCTGCCGCTCGACCGAGCGCGCCCGCCCAACGAGCGGCCGCACCGGCAACTCCCACAGACGGCCGAGCTGGTCGGCCAGCGCCTCCGCCGGTCGATGTCCTCGCTCGAGCGAGCGACCGGCGTCTGCGGGAACGAAGGCGAGCATGGCGACGTCCGGCCGGGCGAGGGTTTCGACGACGAGAGCCGCCGCCTCACAGGCGAGCCGTCGCTGGCCACGTTCCTTCCAGGCCTGAACCAGCTGCCGGGCGCGTGCGTCGTAGACGATCGCGGCGCGGGCGCACGCGAAGGCGAGTCGCCGCCCGCTGCACTCCACACAACGCCGGACCGGCCAGGCGCCGGGCGAACCGCAGCGGGCGCAGAGCGGTGGCGCGAGACGAATGAGAGAGTCGCGACAATCGGGGCAGAGCGCGTGCCCCGGCCGTTCACAGGCGGCACAACGGTTCGGCAGCAGCAAGTCGAGCAGCATCTCTTGACGCTACGTCGTGAACGGTCACGAAACCGTGACCGGACTGTGGCGAATCACTAAATCTCGAGCACGTATTCGGTGCGCTCGGGCAGACCCTGCTCGCGGCGGAGCTGGTTGTCGGCGGCGAGCAGCTGCTCCTTGTCCCCGATGTCGAGCCACCTGCCGGCGAACCGGTACGCGTAGACCGGCTGGCGCGAATGCAGCCAGGCTATGAAGCTGCCCACCTGATCGGGCGCGTTGCCTTCGGCGAGGTAACGCTCCACGAGCGGGACGTGCTCGCGGTGATAGATGTAGGTAGCAGTCGCCGCAAGCGTGCTCGGCGGGTCGGCGGGTTTCTCGACGAACGACGTGATCCGCTCGTCGTCGGCGACGTCGACGACGCCGTACTGCGATGCGAGCCTCAGGTCACCGACGTCGAGGACCGCGACGGCGCTGGCGACGCCCTTCATCCGCCAGAACGCCGTGAAGTCGGGGAGCGAGTAGTCGAACAGATTGTCGCCCGCGATGACCAGGACGTCGTCGTCGATTCCCGCCCGGTCGAGCGTGAACGCAACGTCACCCATCGCGCCGAGCCGGTCCTCGTTCGATGTCGTCCCGTCGTCATGGACGGTGACTCCCTTCTGTCTTGCCCAGCGCTCGAAGTCCGGTGCGAACCGGTTGTTGGTGACGAGATGCACCTCATCGGCGTCTGACACTGCACGGAGCGAATCGAGAATCCAGTCGACCATCGGCCGGCCACCAACGGGCAGCAGGCACTTCGAGAGATCGTCCGTCAGCGGTTGCAGGCGGGTGGCGTAACCGCCCGCGAGGATGATCGCCTTCACGCGTGCACCACACGCGGCAGCGAGTCTGCGTACGGCGCCCGATGCACGCCCTCCTCGGTCACGATCGCCGCAATCAGCGCGGCGGGCGTGACGTCGAAGGCCGGGTTCAGTGCAGCGAAGCGCGTGCCGAGCTCCGCGACGTCACGCTGCTCGATCGGGATCTCCGCGCCGGTCGGAGTCGCCAGATCGATCGTGGACGTCGGCGCAACGATGTAGAGGGGAAGTCCGTGATGGGCGGCGGCGACGGCAAGGCCATACGTCCCGATCTTGTTGGCGGCGTCGCCGTTCGCGGCGATTCGGTCCGCGCCGGTCACGACGCAATCCACCTCGCCGCGGCTCATGAGGTGCGCTGCAGCCGAGTCGGCGATCACGGCGTGCGGGATTCCGAGCGCCTCGAGCTCCCACGCCGTCAGCCGCGAACCCTGGAGCAGCGGTCTGGTCTCATCGACCCAGACGTGTTCGAGAAGGCCCTGTTCCCACGCCGCCCGCAGCGCTCCGACTGCCGAGCCGTACCCGCCAGTAGCGAGCCCGCCGGCGTTGCAGTGCGTCAGGGCCTTCGTGCCATGTCCGAAGAGGGCTGATGCATGTGTACCCATGTGCTTGCACCGATCAACTTCCGCTCTGTGCAAGGCGCGAGCCCGCTCAGGTGTCGGTTCGTCCCGCATCTGCTCGAGCGCCCAGACGAGGTTCACCGCCGTCGGCCGAGCGTCGGCAAGGACTCGGTAGGCGGCGTCGAGGTCCTCGCCACGGGCGGCTGCGAGCGCATAGCCGTACGCAGCGGCGACGCCGATGGCTGGGGCGCCACGCACGGCGAGCGTGCGGATCGCCTCGGCGACCTCGGCCGCCGACTCGCAGCGGAGCTCGAGCTCCTCGTCCGGAAGCCGGCGCTGGTCGAGTAAGACGACCGCGCCGGCTTCCAGACGAACGATGCTCTCCGGTGTTAGGTCCCCTCGTCCCACGAGGCCAGGTATTTCGCCTGCTCCTCCGTGAGGCGGTCGATGTCGACGCCCATGGTCGCGAGCTTGAGCCGGGCGATCTCGTTGTCGATCTCCTCCGGCACGACGTAGACCTTCTTCTCGAGCGAGGCGGCGTTCTGGACGGCGTACTCGGCCGAAAGCGCCTGGTTCGCGAAGGACATGTCCATCACCTGGGCCGGATGGCCCTCGGCGGCGGCGAGGTTGACGAGGCGGCCATCGGCGATCAGATAGAGCCGGCGGCCGTCGGCCAGCGTGAACTCCTCGACGAACTCCCGCGCTTGCCGCGTGTCCGTGGCGAGCGCGCGGAGTGCCGGCAACTCGATCTCGACGTTGAAGTGACCGGTGTTGGCGAGGATCGCGCCGTCCTTCATGCGTTCCATGTGCCCCTTCGCGATCACCGACTTGTCGCCCGTCGCGGTGATGAAGATGTCGCCGATCTCGGCGGCCTTGTCCATCGGCATCACGAGGAAGCCGTCCATCACCGCCTCGATCGCCTTCATCGGGTCGACCTCGGTGACGACGACGTTCGAGCCCATTCCCTTGGCCCGCATCGCGACGCCGCGGCCGCACCAGCCGTAGCCGGCGACGACCAGCGTCCGCCCGGCGAGGAGGACGTTCGTGGCGCGGATGATGCCGTCCAGCGTCGACTGGCCCGTGCCGTTGCGGTTGTCGAAGAGATGCTTGGTCTTCGCCTCGTTGACCGCGATGACGGGGAAGCCGAGCTTGCCATCGCGCTCGAGTGCCTTCAGGCGGATGACACCCGTGGTCGTCTCCTCGGTGCCTGCGATCACATCGCCGAGCTGCTCGCGGCGGGCGGTGTGCAGAACGCCGATCACATCGGCGCCGTCGTCCATCGTGATGTGGGGCTTGTGATCGACGGCGGCTTCGATGTGCTGGTAGTACGAGTCGTTGTCCTCACCCTTGATGGCAAACGTCGAGATGCCGTACTCCTCGACCAGGGCAGCCGCGACGTCGTCCTGGGTCGAAAGCGGGTTGGACGCGCAGATGACGACGTCCGCTCCGCCCGCCTGGAGCGTGCGCATCAGGTTCGCGGTCTCGGTCGTCACGTGCAGGCACGCGGCGACCCGGTAGCCGGCCAGCGGAAGCTCGCTCTCGAAGCGCTCGCGGATCGCGGCCAGCACCGGCATTTGCCGGTCGGCCCAGGCGATCCGGCGCACTCCCTCGGAGGCGAGTCCCAGATCCTTCACGTCATGTCGCTTGGTTGTGGCCATCTATCCCTTTCGTCAGGTCAGCGGAGCAGTGTAGGTAGATCGTCAGGCGACGAGAAGCCGCTCGTGCTTGCGCTGCTCCCAGTCCACCCAGTCGGCGGAAGGTGTGCTGCCGTGCAGCCACGTCTCGACGGCGCCGCGCAGCGCCGGCTCGCGGCGCAGCCGGGCCGCGAACGCAACCTCGTCGAGCTCCACGGCGTGACGCTCGCGAAGATCGCGCAGCGAGCGCAGCTGATTCAGCTCCCGCAGCCCGTAGAGGCGGTAACCGGACGCCGCCCGCTCGGGACCGACGAGACCCGTCGTCTCGAGATAGCGGAGCATCCGTGCCGACCAGCCCGTCTGGGCGGCCGCCTCCCCAACGGTCAGCGCTTCCATCGCCAAAACCTTACCACAACCGTGGCAAGGTTCGCCTAGGGCTCGGAGGTTCCCTCTCTGCCGTAGAGATCCTCGAGCCTCACAACGTCGTCGAGATGCGGTGTCGAGACCTCGAGGATCGTCGTGTCCTCGATCGCCGTGACGCGGTGCACGGTGCCGGGCTGGTAGTGGAATGCAGCACCGGCGCCGATCACTTCTTCGCTGAGCGCCTTTTGCCCAACCTCTCCCAGCTCGAGCGTCGCCTTGCCGGACTGCACGAGCCACGACTCGTCCTTGACGTTGTGGAACTGGAGGCTGAGCGCGGCGCCGGCCTTCACGAACAGCACCTTCCCGCAGTACACATCCGTGAGCGCCCAGATCAATTCGTAGCCCCACGGCTTCTCGACCTTCCGGACGTCGAAGGCCCAGCGGTCGAGGGAGTGAATGTTCGGAGAGTCGATGCCGTTCACGAAAAGGAGACTGCGCCCGCGGCGATTGTCTGGTCCGCCGCGACTCGCATCCCGTGGTCGAGCATATTCCCGTCGCCGACCTTCGCGCCAGGTCCGACAACGCAGAGGCCGCGTACTTCGCAACCGGCCCCCATCTCGGCTCGCTCGGCGACGATCGACCCCACGACATGCGTGCGGGGGCCGATAACGGCGCCGGCCCCGATCACGGAGGATTCGATACACGCGTCGTCCCCGATCTGGGCACCCGCACCGATCACCGCCAGGCTGCCGATGCGAGCGCCTGCACCGATCTTCGCGCCTGCGCCGACGAAAACGGGCGGCACGAGCCGCGCAGCAGGACTGACCTCGGCCTCCGGATCGACCATCGTGTAGTCGGGGCCGAGCGCCTCGCCGAGCTCGGTCCTGAAGTTCCGCTCGAGCACGTCGCGATGGGCCTGCAGGTAGGCGTCCGGGGTGCCGATGTCGAGCCAGTAGCCGGCGAGCGCAGTGCCGTAGACCGTCTGCTCGTCGACGAGAAGCGGGAAGACCTCGCGCTCGATCGAGACCGGACGGCCCGCCGGAATCAGGTCGAGCACATCCGGCTCGAGCACGTACAGGCCGGCGTTGATCAGGTTGGTGTCGATCTCCTCCGGGCGGGGCTTTTCGAGGAAGCTCAGCACCCGCCCGTCCCCGTTCACCCGTACGAGCCCGTAGCGCGTCGGGTCCTCGACGGGAGTGAGCAGGATCGTCGCGCGCGCGGACTGCTCGCGATGGAACGCGACGAGCGCATCGAGGTCGGTTTCCCGCAACGAGTCGCCGTTCAGGGCAAAGAACGGCTCGTCGATCCCTTCGGCTGCAAAGCGAATCGCGCCACCGGTGCCGAGCGGCTCCTCCTCGATCTTGTACTCGAGCCGGAGATCGCCGTAGCGGTCGCCGAAGTGCTCCTGGATCTGCGTCGGCAGGTAGCCGCACGACACGATCGCGCGCGTGACGCCGTGCCGGCGCAGATGCTCGAAGGTGAAGGCGAGCTGCGGCCGGTCGACGAGCGGCAGCATGTCCTTGCGCGTCCGGTCGGTGAGCGGCCGCAACCGGGTGCCGAGCCCTCCGACGAGAATGACGGCCGTGAGGCTCATGGGCTAGGCCGCCGCGCGGCCGATGCCCTCGTACGTGAAGCCTGCCTCTCGCATCACGTCCGGATCGAGCATGTTGCGGCCATCGATCAGCAGCGGGTTACGCATTCGCGACGCCGCCACCGACCAGTCGAGCTCGGCGAGCTGCGACCACTCGGTCACGAGCACGGCCGCGTCCGCGCCGTCGAGCGCCTCCAGCGGGTCGGCGCAGATCGTCGCGCGAGGCAGTACTGCGTTGCCGTTCGCGACGGGATCCCAGGCGCGGACGTCGGCTCCCTCGGCGACCAGCCGGCCGGCGAGCACGAGACTCGGTGCCTCGCGAACGTCGTCGGTGTTCGGCTTGAAGGCGAGCCCGAGCAGCGTGACGGTCTTGCCGCGCAGGCTGCCGAGGTGATGCTGGAGCTTTCCGATCACGCGCCGCTTCTGCAGCTCGTTGACCTCGATGACCGCGTTCAGGAGCTGGAAGTGGTAGCCGGAGTTCGCGGCGAGCTGCTTGAGTGCGAGCGAGTCCTTCGGAAAGCAGCTGCCGCCGTAGCCGATGCCGGCGCGCAGGAAGCTCGAGCCGATCCGCCTGTCGAGCCCGACACCCTCGGCAACCCGCACGACGTCGGCGCCGGTCGCCTCGCAGACGTTCGCGATCTCGTTGATGAAGCTGATCCTCGTCATCAACGCCGCGTTCGCAGCGAGCTTGATCATCTCGGCCGAGGCCACGTCGCAGCGCACGACCGGGCCGTCGATCCCCCGGTGCAGCTCCTCGACCGCGTCCCCGTCCTCGTCCTCGAAGGAGCCGATCACGATCCGGTCCGGCTGCTGGAAGTCGCGGATCGCAGTGCCCTCGGCGGTGAACTCCGGGTTCGAGGCGTAGCCGACCCGATCGAGGCCACGCTCGTCGAGGCGGTGACGCACCATCGCCCCGGTACCGACCGGCACCGTGCTCTTCATCACGAGGACGGCTCGCCGGTCGAGGCCGTCGAGCTCGTCGACCACCGTCCAGACGGACGAGAGATCGGCGTCGCCCGAGTAGGTCGGCGGTGTGCCGACGGCGACATACAGAAAATCGGCGCCCGATACGGCTTCGCCGACATCGAGCGTGTAGGTCAGCCGGTCGGCGTTGCGCTGCAGGAGCTCCTCGAGACCCGGCTCCCAGATCGGAACCTCGCCGGCGCGCAAGCGCTCGACGCGGTCGGCGAGGACGTCGCGCACCACGACCTCGTGACCGAGCTCTGCGAGACACGCACCGGTGACGAGACCGACATAGCCGGCGCCGAAGACTGCGACCTTGGACACGGCCGGAACCTACCTACTTGATCTTCGAGAGCGGCTTGAGACCCTTGGCGATCGCGAGCATCGTCTCGTTCGAGAGCGAGTCGAGCAGCGTGTTCACGACCCAGTACGTCGCGCCGCCCTGGCGGAGCACGACCATGTGCAGCTTCGGGCCTGTGTAGTGAAGCTCGTAGCTTCGCCCTCCGATCGAGCGGATGAAGTTCCGCTCCGAGAGCACCGGGGCTTCGTCCCAGTCGGTCTCCTGGATGCCCCAGTACTCGTTGACGCCGCTCCCGGTCTTGAACGTCAGGCGGATCGTCTTGTGCTTGCCGTCGGGGTCGATCCGGTACATGCGGATCGGCCGCTCTCGGTCGATCCACGAGCTGCGCTCGATCACCGTCGGCACCATCACCTTGAACGGAACCTTGCGCGCACGCTCGCGCAAGAGGGCCAGCGAGGCCTCCGCGCCCGGCGCCACGTTCGGCAGTTGGCGCTGCGGGGTCTTGTCGACCGGCGCCTCGGCCAGCGTGCCGTGGAACGTCTGACCGACGACCACCGTCAGCATCGCGCCGTTGGAGAGGCCCTTGATCACGGCGTTCACCGGCTTCACGTCCTGGGTGCCGAAGAGGGTGGCGACATTCTTCGCTGCTGCAGCTGCCCCTGGCTGTGACTTGTCGTAGTGGATCCTGGTCTGGAAGTAGTTCCAGTTGGGTGCGTTCGCGTTCTTGCCGTCAGGCGGATAGACCATCTGGTACGCGCGCTGGGAGAGCAGGTAGCTCGCAGTCCCGGCCGACCCGGCGACCCCGTTCCCGTTCAGGACCGTGATCGTCGTCTCACGCGGCGGCGGCGCCTTGTCGGCTTTCACCTTCGGCTTCTCGTTCAGCGCCACGCGCGTCGCCTTCTGCGGCGACTCGACATCCGGGTGCGCGAACTCCTGCACCGCTTTCCGGATGTTCTCCTCTGGCGCGAGAAGGTCGAAACCGGACGTCTGCTCGATGCCCTCGAGCTTGGACTGGAAGAAGTGGCCGGGCGGGAGCGAATACGCGAAGAGCGCGTAGCGGAGCACGGTCTTGCCGTCGAGCTCCGAGTTGCCGCCGACACCGACCTCGACGTTATTGGTGATCGTCTTGATCACGCCCGGCAGATCGAGCGGCCCTGTGTTGGCCCGGATCTGATCCTTGAACGCGCGCAGGAAGAGCTGCTGGCGCGCGATCCGGTACAGGTCGGAATCGGTGTGACGGTACCGGACGAAGTCGAGCGCCTGGTAGCCGCCGAGCTTCTGGTAGCCGGGGTAGAGATTGATCGCCGCGTAGCCGAAGTAGCCGCTGGTGTTGTTGAAATACCGGCGGTCGACGTCCAGCCACACTCCACCGACGGCGTTGACGAGTTGGTGGAAGCCGCGGAAGTTGACGGTGATCAGGTAGTTGATCGGGAGCCCGGTCAGCTTCCGGACGGTCTCGAGCGTGCCCTTGCTGCCGCACGTCGCGTAGGCGCTGTTGATGCGGGCGCCGAAGGAGGACCGACCGGGGCAGTGGATCTGGACGTAAAGGTCGCGGGGGAAGGAGAGCAGCGAGACCGATTTCGTGTCGGGGTCGGCGCGGACCAGCATCACCGTGTCCGAGCGCGACGGATCGCCGTTGGCTTCGCTGGCGCGCTTGTCGTAGCCAATGACGAGAGCTGTCGCGGGCTGCCCGGGGAGCGCGACGTCGAGCCGCTTCGCGGCGACCTTCACGTCGGGGGTCGAGGCAACCACTGCGGCGACGCTCTGATGGAACCAGAGATACGCCCCACCGGCAGCCGAGCCCACGACGACGAGCAGGGCCACGAACGCCCAGCCGAGGACAGTCCGGAACGTCGCCCAGCCCGATCGCTTCGGCGGCTCGGGCTGGCGGTACATGGTGATCGGAGAGAGGGCGCCGGGCGGCAGCACCGGCCGTCCGTTGGCTTCGACGGTCGCACCGCGACCGATGCCTCTCTTCAACGTTGTCCGCATACGGAAAGCGCGGGCCAGAACGCACCCGCGAGTGCATCAGGATAGCCGACGTGGGAGACGGCGCCCCACCGAACCAGGCACCCCCATGTGGGGGCCTGCGCACTTCGCATCGCGTCCGCGGGCCGCACCACCGAGGCAACCAGCCTCGGCAGCGCGTCCCGCGACCACGCTGCTCGGCGCATGCCCTCCCTGAGGGCACCTGGCCCGGCGGGGCGCCGTCTAGGTCGTTGCCGCCAGAACCGAAGCCAGGGCCTCGGCGAAGAAGGTGTTTTCGTCGGGTGTCCCGACCGTGATCCGGAGCGCTCCCGGTGCCCCGAATCCACCCATCGGCCGCACGATCGCCCCCTGCCGGAGGAGCGCGTCGAAGAGCGGCCGCGCGTCCTCGCCCACTTCGACGAAGAGGAAGTTCGCGACCGCAGGCCCTGCCGGCTCGAGCCCGTGCTCGCGCAGCGTCCGCTCGAGCTGCTGTCGCCCTTCGTGGGTCAGCCGCCGGCGCTCCGCGAGCTCGTCCGGCGCGTCGATGCTCGCGAGAGCGGCGACCTGCGCCTGGGTGTTGACGTCGAAGGCGCGCCGCGTCTTTCCGATCGCCTCGATCACATCTGTCGGCCCGATCCCGTAGCCGACCCGCAGCCCGGCAAGCCCGTAGATCTTCGAGAAGGTGCGGAGCACGAGCACCCGACGGCCCGCCTTCAGGTAGTCCTTGACGCCGTCCGGGTAGTCCGGCTGCTCGATGTACTCAAAGTACGCCTGATCGAGGACCGTGAGCACGTGCTCGGGGACGCGATCGAAGTAGGAGTCGAGCTGTGAGCGCGTGGTCATCGTTCCCGTCGGGTTGTTCGGGGTGGCGATATAGACGAGCTTGGTGCGCGGTCCGATCGCAGCGAGCAGCGCGTCCAGGTCGTAATGGTCGTCCACGAGCGGCACCTTCTGCGGCACGGCTCCGAGCTTGAGCGTGTCGAGGACGTAGCTGATGAACGACGGCCATGCCGTCACGACCTCGTCGCCGGGATCCAGGGTCGCGAGCGAGAGGTGCCCGATCACGGCATCGGCGCCCGCCGCGGTGACCACGTTCGCCGTATCGACGCCGTGGCGCTCGGCGAGCGCGTTGCGGAGATGGAAGGCACCGCCGTCGGGATAGCGGTTCAGCCCACGCGCACTCCGCTCCATGGCTTCGAGCGCAGCCGGAAACGGGCCCCACGGCCCTTCGTTCGAGGCGAGCTTGACCACGCGTTCGAGCCCAAGCTCGCGTTGCAGCTCCTCCTCGGGCTTCCCCGGCTCGTACGGAACCAGGCCGTCGAGGGCCGCGCGATGCAGCGCCACGACCGGACTAGCTTCCGGAGGCTGGTGGCTGGTCGGCCGAGCTCTTGCGACGCCAGAACCAGAGCACACCGCCGACAGCGGCGAGCCCGGTTGCGATCGCACCCTTGTTCGGACGCCTCGAGCCTTCGACCGTGCCCGGCACCGCCTGCTTCGCCTTGTGCTTCATCACGGTCTTCGCGCCGATCCACGTCAGCCAGCCCAGAACGGCGTACCGCCTGTTGAAGATGGACATGCGCGGGAGGCTACCAACCCCCCACATTTCGCGCCTTTGGGAGCGAAGCGACCCTTTAGGGGTCTTGGAGCGGATCGGGATCTGCGCCCGGCGCCAACAGCAAACTCCGACAGACCGATCCCAGGGAGCGAAGCGACCCTTCAGGGGTCTTGGCGCGGATCGGGATCCGCCACTGCGGATCCCGATCCTGGTTGCGCCCAAAAAAATGAGCCGCCCCTCTGCGGCAAGGGGCGGCTCTGGGAGAAAGG
>JAXIPI010000217.1:0-2345 GCA_045403015.1 Gaiellaceae bacterium
GTCGAGATGATGTCGCGCGTCCCGATGGGGTCGAACGGCGGCGACCTCTCCGACAAGCTGCTCGAGCGCTGGCAGATCGTCCCGCAGGGAATCTCCGCTGAGGCGCTCGCCTCCGAGTGGAACCTGTCGCGCGAGGCGCTCGATGCGTTCTCGCTCGAGTCGCACCGGCGCGCGATCGAGGCGATCGACGAGGGCCGCTTCGAGAACGAGACCGTCCCGGTCGAGGTCGGGGCGGCCGGCGCTGCCGTACTGTTCGCCGTCGACGAGGCGCCTCGCCGCGACACGTCGGCCGAGAAGCTCGCCTCACTCCAGCCTGCGTTCCTGCCCGAGGGGGTCGTCACCGCCGGCAACTCGAGCCAGATCGTCGATGGTGCCGCCGCGGTCCTCGTCGTGAGCGAGGCGGCCGCCGGCCGGCTCGGGCTCGAGCCGCGCGCCCGCTTCGTCTCGTTCGGGCTCTGCGGCGTCGACCCGTACCGGATGCTGCACGGCAACCCCGAGGCGTGCCGGAAGGCGCTCGCGAAGGCCGGCCTCGGCTGGGACGACATCTCGGTGATCGAGGTGAACGAGGCGTTCGCGTCCGTCGTGCTCCAGTTCGCGCACGACGCGGGGCTCGAAGACCGCTTCGCCGACATCAATCCGAACGGCGGCGGCATTTCGCTCGGTCATCCGCTCGGTGCAACGGGCGCCCGTGTCACCGCGACGCTTCTGAACGAGCTCGAGCGCCGCGAGGCCCGCTACGGGATCGCCTGCATGTGCATCGGCTTCGGCCAGGCGATCGCCACGGTCATCGAGCGCGTTTAAGCGCGAGGCGATTCATCGTGCGTACGAGGTGATCGTCCAGCTGCGGCGAAAGCCGATCGACTCGTAGAGCGCGCAGGCGGGATCGGTGTCGCAGCCGACGACGGCATGCCGCATGCCCTCCACGTGCAGACGCTGCAGGCCGAACGTGCAGGCGGCGGCACCGAGGCCGCGGCGGCGGAACTCCGCGCGCGTCCCGACCGGCTCGAACAGCCCGACGCCGTTCTCGTCGTCGGGCCAGATCAGCACATACGAGGCGAAGCGTCCGTCCGGCGCCTCGACGACGCAGTCGAGCGAGCCGCGGTACGGCCACTCGGCCATGACGTTGCGGTAGCTCGACTCGGTGACGCGTGACGGCTCCCAGACGTCGCGGTGGATCGCGACGCGCTCGGCGAGGTCCTCCGGCTCGACCGTGCGGTACCGGAAGCCGTCCGGCAAGGGCGGCGGGGTCGGTGCGTCCGGTACCTCCCGGTGGTTGAAGTGGATCGCGCGGCCGGGCTTCGTGAACCCGTGGCGGGCGAGGACGGCGTGCGCCTCCTCGTCGTCCTCGAACGCGACTGCCTCCTTCGCGTTCGGCTCGTCGAGGACCTCGTCGAGCAAGTGCCGGTGCTCGGGATGGAGGTCGTACTCGAGGAGGCCGCGGTCGCCCTTCAGCCACGACCAAGCGACGACGCGATCGCCGCTGTCGCGCCAGAGCCGGAACGTCCACTCCGGCCCGCGCGCCTCGTGCTGGCGCAGCCCCCACGCGACGTCGCCGACGTGCCACGGCGCGCGTGGGCCGAGCAGCCGCCGCTGCTCGAGGGCGAGCTGTTGCATCCCTGCGATGATCTCCGGCGTGAGTCGCATGTCTGACGAGTTGGAAGTCGGCGCGGTCTATCGAAGCCGCTTCGGGCGGACGGTACTGGAGGTATAGCCCCTCAAGCGGGAACGGCCGAGAGCGACGCCTCGACCTCGGCGCAGACTTCGCGCGCGACGTCCGCGAAGGCACGAGCCGCGGGGGAGCGGTGCCGGTCGCGGTGCCACGCGAGCGCGATCCGGCGGTGCGGAATCTCGGGCTCGAGTTCGAGCACGGCAAGACGCTCGTCGTTCGGGTCGATCGTGAGGAGCGGAACCAGGGCGGCGCCGAAGCCGGTCCCGACGAGGCCCTGCACGGTCCCGTTGTCGTCCGAGCGGAAGGCCACGTCGAGGCGCACGCCGCGCTGGACGAGCTCACCCTCGGCGAGCGCGGTGCTCCGGCAGGCGCGGTTCCCGATCAGGGTCAGGTCACCGAGGTCGGCGAGGCTCGCTCGCGTCAGCGTCCCGAGCTCGTGCGCCGCCGGGACGACGAGGACGTAGCGGTCGCGCAGCAGCTCCTCGGACTCGAATGGCCCCTCCAGTGTCGGCAGCATCGCGAACGCAAGGTCGAGCTCGCCGCGCTCGATCAGCCGGAGCAGGTCGTCGTCGGAGGTCGACTCCGTCAGGTCGAGCTCGACGTCCGGCCATGCGGTGAGGAAACGGCGCATCACGTCCGGCAGCACCTTCGCGCCGACGCTCTGGAAGGTCCCGAT
>JAXIPI010000250.1:0-2859 GCA_045403015.1 Gaiellaceae bacterium
CGTCGGTCCCGAGAGCGCAGGCGCCGACCCAGGGCCGGCCTGTTACGGCCTGGGCGGTGACGAGCCGACGCTGACCGACGCCCTGGTCGTGCTCGGCTACTTGAACCCCGAGTACCTGGCGGGCGGGACGGTCGCGATCGATGCCGACGCGGCCGCGCGCGCTGTCGAGTCGGTAGCGGAACCGCTCGGAAGGGATGAGGTCGAGGCGGCACACGGCGTCTTCCAGCTCGCCGTGGCGACGATGACGAGAGCGGTGAAGGCGGTCTCGACCTACCGCGGCCGGGATCCGCGCGACTTCGCGCTCTGCGGCTTCGGCGGCAACGGGCCGGTGGTGGCAGCCGCAATTGCACGCGCACTGCAGATGCGCCGAGTCCTCGTCCCGCTCGCGCCGGGCGTCTTCAGCGCGGCCGGCCTGCTCCTCTCGGAGATCGAGCACGAATTCGTGCGGACGCTGACGGTTCGCGGCAGAGACGCCTCGCCGGAGGTGCTGCACACCGGCTACCGCGAGCTCGAGGAAGAAGCCGAGGACGCCCTGGTCGCCGAAGGCGTTCCCCGCGAGGCGGTGGTCATCTCCCGCTTCGCCGACATTCGCTACGCCGGACAGGCCTACGAGCTGACGCTCCCTGTCGCGTCCGGTGCTCCCGACCTCAAGCGGATCGCGGCCGACTTCGACGTCGAGCATCACCGGACCTACGGGCACGCGTCTGCGGACGCGGCGATCGACATCGTCAACGTGAAGCTGACCGCGCGGGCGGCCGCGAACGGCGACGCCCCGTACGACCCGCTCGCCGGCCTGGGGCCGAGCGCGGACGAGCGGACGCGCCGCGCCTACTTCGGGGCCGAGGTCGGGTGGCACGACGTGCCGGTGATCTCGCGCGCGGCGCTGCTCGACTCAGCGCCGCGGGAGGGGCCGCTGATCGTCGAGGAGTACGACGCGACCTGCGTCGTCCCGCCAGACTGCCGCGCGACGCTCGACGCGCTCGGGAACATCGACATCGCCCTCGACGCATGACTGCGGTCCGCATCGACCCCGTCACGCTCGAGGTGGTCAAGAACGCGCTTGCGTCGGTGGCCGACGAGATGGCGCTCGTGGTGATGCGCAGCGCTTACTCGCCCGTCGTGCGCGACACGATGGACTACTCGACGGCGCTCTGCGACCGCGACGGCGAGCTCGTCGCGCAGGGGCTGACGCTCGCCGTCCAGCTCGGGACCTTCCCGACGATCATGCGGCATGTGCGCGAGCATTTCGGTGAGGACGTCCAGCCGGGCGACGTCTTCCTCGCGAACGACCCGTACGGCTTCGGCGGCCAGCACCTGCCGGACATGTATGTGATCCAGCCGATCTTCCACGAGGGCGAGCTCGAGGGGTACGCCGCGACGATGGCGCATCACGTCGACGTCGGCGGGCTCACGCCCGGCTCGATCGCCGTACATGCGACCGAGATCTACCAGGAGGGGTTGAGGCTGCCACTGCTCAAGCTCTACGAGGCCGGCCGCGAGAACGAGACGGTGATCCGGATCATCGAGAAGAACACGCGCCAGCCGGTCGAGGTGATCGGCGACCTGCGCGCCCAGATCGCCGCGTGTCGCGCCGGCGAGCGCGGCCTGCTCGAGATCTTCGCGCGGTATGGCACGCTCGAGAGCCGCTGCTACCTGGACGAGCTGCAGCTGCTGAGCGAGCGGCTGATGCGGGCCGAGCTCGCGGCGCTGCCCGACGGGGTGTACGCGTTCGAGGACTTCATCGACGGGTTCGGCGACGAGCCCGAGCCGCTGCGGATCGCGGTCGAGCTGACGGTGCGGGGCGACGAGGTCTGGGTCGACCTGGAGGGGACTGCGCCGCAGGTCGCGGCAGGGCTCAACTGCCCGGTGGGCATGGTCAACGCGGGGGTCTACTGCGCGTTCCGCGGCATCGCGAGCCGCGAGATCCCGAACGCCGGTGGCTACATGCGGCCGATCCACATCACCGCGCCGGTCGGAACGATCGTGAACCCGGTGCTTCCGGCGGCCTGCGGCGCGCGAGGCGTCGTCGGCTACCGGGTTTACGACGCAGTGATGGGCGTGCTCGCCCAGGTCGTGCCGGAGAAGGTGATCGCGCCGGGAGAGGGCGGGCCGACGCTGATCGCGATCGGCGGGTACCAGGACGGGAAGCCCTTCGTTCTCGCCGAGGTGCTCGTCGGCTGCTGGGGTGCGCGGGCGGGCCGCGACGGACTCGAGGGAGTGTCGAACCCACTCGCCAACCTGTCGAACCAGCCGGTCGAGCTGCTCGAGAGCGAGCTGCCGTTGCGGGTGCACGGCTACGGGCTCGTCGCCGACTCGGGCGGGCCGGGGGAGTTCCGCGGCGGTCTCGCCTTCGAGCGCTCGTACGAGCTGCTGGCCGACGAGGCGGTGCTGACGGTGCGTTCCGACCGGCGCTCGCACCCGCCGTACGGGATCGAGGGTGGGGAGGCGGGAGCGCCGTCCTCGAACACGATCGGCGATCGCGTGGTCCCGACCATGCCGATGGAAGCCCTGGTGCTGCGCCGCGGCGATGTCTTCCACCACGTCTCCGCCGGCGGAGGCGGCAGCGGCTCGCCGCTCGAGCGGGATCCGGCGCTCGTGCTCGAGGACGTGCTCGACGGGAAGGTGAGCGTCGAGGCCGCGCGGGAGCGCTACGGCGTCGTCATCGAGGACGGCAACGCGACTCGCGCATGAGCTTCGACATCCTCATCCGCGGCGGCACGGTGTACGACGGCACCGGCGCCGAGGGCCGCGTAGCTGACGTCGGCGTGAAGGACGGCCGCCTCGCGGCGATCGGCTCGCTCGAACCGAGCGGGGAGGAGATCGACGCGACGGGCCTGGCGGTCGCGCCGGGGTTCATCG
>JAXIPI010000268.1:0-9936 GCA_045403015.1 Gaiellaceae bacterium
GCTCGCGCAGACGGCGGGCCTGCTCGTCGGCGGCATCGCGCTCACCGCGTTCACGGCCATCTTCTCGACCGTCCGCGACCTCCGGCCCAGCCTCGCAGTCTCGCGCGCAGCGTCTTCGGTCGAGCACCAGCAGGTCGACGCGCAAGTCTGGGCCGTTCCGGAACGTGTCTGGCAGTTCGTGATGGACGGCGAGTTGCTCGTGATCGCGCACAAGCCGTATCTCGTCCCCCTGCTCGCGCTGCTCGTGCTCTTCCCCTTCGCCGCGGCGTTTGCCCGGCGCGGCCCCCTCGACGCGCCCTGGGCGTTCCTCGACCCAGGCGGGCGCCTCCAGACGCCGCCGCTGGCGCTCCGGCCGCTGCTCCCGCTCGCACTCGGCGCGCTGGCCGGACTCGGCTTCCTCGTGCTCGCCGCGCTCGTCCGTCTCTACATGCACTACGGCGTGAGCGCCGAGACGCGCGCGATGGATGCCACGATCCTCTCGTTCTTCGTCTCGATGGTCGCGCTCGCGATCCTCGTCCAGCTCGTCGCAGGCGCAGCGGGAGCGTGGCACGGAGGACTCATCGGTGCGCTCGGTGCGTCATTCGTCGCCGGCTGCTTCGGCTGGCTCGGAATCATCGGCGGGCCGACAGCCGGTGGCTGCGTGACGCCACTCTCGCTCAACCCCGGGCCGTGCGCCTGGACGATCGACGCGACGTTCTCGTGGCACGTCTTCCAACAGCTGATCGCGCAAGGCGCGATCGCCGGCCTCGCGGGAGGCCTCGTCGTCGTGGGCATCAAGGCGCTCCTGCACCGCAAGCCGGCCGAGGAGCTGCGGCCGGCGCAGACCGCCTAGCGGAGCGAGCTCAGCGCGTCCGAGAGCGACTGCTTCGTCGTCAGCACGCCGTCGAAGAGGTCGCCTTCCTTCGCAACCCGCTCGAGCACGGCCTCCATCGTGAACGCGGCCGGGTCGAGCGACTCGTTCACCTCTTCCCATCGCAGCGGCGTCGAGACGGGCGCGCCGGCCTTCGGGCGAACCGAGTACACGGACGCAATCGTCTTCCCCTCCCCGTTCTGATTCGAGTCGATCAGGACGCCCCGGCGCTTCGCTCTCGTCCACTCGGTGGTCGCAAGCCCCGGGTGGGTACGCGCGATCGCGCCGGCGATGATCTCCGAGAACTCGCGTGTCTGCGCGTACGTGTGGCACCGGGCAACCGGAACGAGGATGTGGATCCCCTCCGAGCCGCTCGTCTTCGCAAACGACTCGAGCCCGAGCAGGTCGAGCGTCTCCTTGATCAGGAGCGCGACCTGGATCGTCTCCGGGAAACCAACGTCCGGAGATGGATCGAGGTCGAATAGCACCCAGTCGGGCCGCGACGGCTTGTCGACCTGCGAGTACCAGGTGTTCATGTCGATGCAGCCCATGTTCACCACCCACAGCAGGGCGAGCTCGTCGTTCACGAGCGGGAAGTCGATGACGCGGCGCTGCGGTGGCTTGTCGCGCGTCGAGGCCTCGAACGGACGCGTCGGGATCCAGTCGGGCATGTGCTTCGGCGCGTCCTTCTGGAAGAAGAACTTCCCGTTCCAGCCGTCGGGATACCGCTTCATCGTGAAGGGCCGGTCGCGCAGATGCGGCAGGATCGCCGGCGCGACGTCCCGGTAGTACGCCAGCAGGTCGCCCTTGGTGATCCCCTCCTCCGGCCAGAACGGCTTGTCCAGGTTCGACAGCTTGAGGACGCGCTTGCCCCTCTTGATCTCCGGCTCGATCGACGGTCGCTCGCGTTGCACCTCATCCGCCTCCTTGTCCTCGCGCAGGCCCTGGTACACCGGTGCCCGCAGCCTGCCATCGTGCGTCCACTCGGCGAAGCGCACCTCGGCGACGAGCTCGGGCTCCACCCAGACGACGTCACCCTTGCGCACCTTCGGCATCTTCGGCACCTCGGCGAACGGAGAGTCGTCGCGCCGGAGCGGCTTCAAGCGGGAAAGCAGCCGAGCGATCTCGGCGTCGTCGAACCCGGTGCCGACGTTCCCCGCCCAGCGCAGGACGCCGTTCTCGTAGACGCCGAGGACGAGCGCGCCGAACGCGTCCGCGCGTCGGCCCTGCCCCTTCGTGTACCCCGCGATCACGAGCTCCTGCCGGCCCTGGGTCTTCAGCTTCAGCCAGTTGCGCGTGCGCCTCCCCGGCTCGTAGGGCGAGTCGGCTCGCTTGGCCATGATCCCCTCGAAGCGCTGCTGCTGGGCGGCCACGTAGAGAGCCGGGCCGTCGTCGAACGTGGCAGAGATCTGGATCCCGCGCTGCCGGGTGTCGACGAGCTCCGCGAGCCGCTTTCGCCGCTCGGTCAGCGGCAGGTCGATCAGGGGCGTCCCCTCCACCTCGAGCAGGTCGAAAGCGACGTAGAGGTACGTCGTGCCTTCCTTCCCCTGCTGCATCGCCGAGAACGTCGCCCGGCCGTCCTCGCCGACGGCCACCACTTCTCCATCGAGCACGCAGTCCGGCGTCCGGAGCGCGCGCTCGAGCGTGCGGACGACCGTCGGGAAGCGATCGACGAACGACTTGTCGTTCCGGCTCCGCAGGTCGACGTTGCCTCCCCGAATCGTCGCGATCGCCCGGAAGCCGTCCCACTTCACCTCGAACAGCCAACCCTCGCCGGTCGGCACGTCGGCGGCGAGCGTGGCGAGCATCGGCCGGTAGGTGCGCGGCTTGCTCCGCGCGGCGTCGGCTTCCTCCTTCTTCTTGACGAGCAGCCAGTTCTTCGGGTCGCCGCCGAGGTGTGCCGGCACGAGCGTCCAGACGCCCTCGAGCCGCTCTCCGTGGAGATGGACCGTGAGGCCGCCGTTCGCCTTCTCCTCGATCAGCTCGTACGTGCCGCGATCCCAGATCTCCACGGTCCCGGCGCCGTAGCTCCCGGCCGGGATCTCGCCTTCGAAGCTGCCGTAGGAGAGCGGATGGTCCTCGACGTGAACGGCAAGGTGCTGCTGCCCGGGCTCCAGCGGGACGCCCTTCGGCACCGCCCAGCTGGCAAGCGCTCCGTCGCGCTCGAGCCGGAAGTCGTAGTGCAGACGCCGCGCGTCGTGGCGCTGAATCACGAAGATCGGCTCCTTGCCCTTGCGCCCCTTGCCAAAAGGCTCGGGGGTCTTCCCGCGCGACCGCTTGCGCTCGTAGTCCTTCAGCGAGGCCATGTGCCTCTCGCCCTGTTGACAGTTGTTTCAACAACGTGCATATCGGGCATCAAACCAGGCGCGACGGCGAAACGCGCGCATCGCCTTTCTCCACAAAGCGGGGGTCAGTTGAGGTCGGCTCTGCCGGCCTCAACACATACGTGGACGTCTTACGGTTCATATTTGAAGCAGGGGAAAAGCCTGTGGAAGCTGTGGAAAGCCTGATCGGTCAGGCGAGAACGCCCATCGAACGGAACTTGGCACGCCGTTTGGCCCGTAGCTCGTCCTGGGGAACATCTTCGAGCTCCTCGAGCGCGTCCGCGACCGCCGCGCCGAGCAGGCGGGCAGCCTCATCGGGATTCTCCTGCGCGCCGCCGACCGGCTCCGGGATGATCCCGTCGATGACGCCGAGCTCGAAGCAGTGGGCGGCATCCGGCTTGAACGCTGCGGCGGCCTTGCGCTTTTCCCCAGCGTCGCGCCAGAGGATCGCGGCGCAGCCTTCCGGCGAGATCACCGAGTAGATCGCGTTCTCCTGCATCAGGACGCGGTCGGCGAGCGCGATCGCAACCGCGCCGCCGGAGCCGCCCTCCCCGATCACACACGCAACCGTGGGCACGCGGAGACGCACCATCCTGGCCTGAGAGCGCGCGATCGCGCCGCCCTGGCCGTGCTGCTCGGCCGCGATCCCTGGATACGCTCCGGGCGTGTCGACGAGCGTCACGACCGGGAAGCGGTGGCGGTCGGCGAGCTCCATGACACGCATCGCCTTCCGGTACCCCTCGGGATAGGCCATCCCGAAGTTCCGCTTGGAGCGCTCTTTGATGTCGCGGCCTTTCTGATGGCCGATGAGCGCAATCGTGCGACCCTCGAGCTTGCCGATTCCTGCCACGAGCGCGGAATCGTCGGCGCGACCTCGGTCGCCGTGCAGCTCGAACCAGTCCTCCAGGATCCTGTCGACGTAGTCGAGCGTGTACGGCCTGTCCTCGTGACGGGCCAGCTCGACCTTGTTCCAAATCTCCTCGTCGGTCGGTTCGGCCTCGATCCGGTCGAGCTGGCGCTTCAACCGCTCGAGCTCGCCGGAGAGGCGCGCACCCCGCAAGAGATCGAGTCCGCCTAGCTTGCTCAACCGATCCCGGAGCCTGATCTCTGCATCACGGGCCACCCTACCCCTCTCCGAAGAGGCGAAGCAGGCGTGCAAGCGTCGGTCGTAGCTCGGGGCGCGGAACGATCGCGTCGACGTGCCCGAAGCGGAGGTTCGACTCGGCAAGGCCGAAATCGTCTGGCAGCTTCTCGCGCGTCGTCTGCGCCACGACGCGCGGCCCCGCGAAGGACATCAGCGCGCCCGGCTCGGCCAGCAGGACGTCCCCGAGGCTCGCAAAGCTGGCGAGCAGGCCACCGGTCGTTGGATGCGCCATGACAGAGATCAGGGCACACCCTGCTTCGTGTAGCTCCTCCACCGCAACGACGGTCTTCGGCAGCTGCATCAGCGCCAGGATTCCCTCCTGCATACGAGCACCGCCGGAGGCTGAGACCGAGATCAGCGGCACGCCGGCGTTTCCGGCGCTCTCGCAGGCGCGCACGAACTTCTCGCCGGTGACCGAGCCCATCGAGCCGCCCATGAACGAGAAGTCCATCACCGCCAGCTCGCACCGAAGATCCTCGATCGTGGCGCTGCCGATCACGAGCGCATCGCCGAGACCGGTCGCAATCTCCGCCTCGGCCAGGCGCTCGTTGTAGGCGCGGAGGTCGAAGAACTTGAGGGGGTCGGCAGAGCGCAGGTCGGCTGCCTCCTCCGAGAAGCTCCCCGCGTCTGCGATCTGCGCGATCCGCTCGTGCGCCTTGACCGGGAAGTGGTGGCCGCATTGCGTGCAGACTCGGAGATTCGCGGCAAGCTCGTCGTCCCGGTAGTGCGAGACGCACTTGGGGCAGGTATTGGGATGCTTCTTGGCCTCAGGCTCGGGAGCTTGCTTGTTCTCGATCGAGACGTCGATCCTGGTCGTTTCGGCCATTGCGGGAGTTTAGACTCGTGCCCCTGCGAGGCGGTTACAGTCGCGAGGTCAGAGACCCAGCGCGGTTGCGAGGCGTGCGAGCTTGGGCTCGTTGGCCGCGTCGTGCACGAGCCCGGTGAAGCCGAGTCCCGCGATCCGCTTCCGCGAAGCGACGTCCGCGAACAGCTTTTCGATCTCCACGAGCCGCAACCCATCCGGCTCGGGAAAGAAGACGGCCAGCTCTCCCGGCTCGAGCGCGTCTGCGTCCAGAGCGACGTACACCGCGTCCGCACCCTCGAGCGCTCGTTCGATCGCTCCCTCTCCGGTGTGAATGCCCGTCGCCGCGATGAACTCGACCTCGGGCGGGTCGAGGTTGCGGGCGCCGACCAGCGCCACGTTCTGCGCGAGGACGGCACCGTCGTCGAGCACCATGCGCAGCGGCATCCCCCAGGCGTTGCCCGACGGGGACGTCTCCGGCGTGTTCAGGTCGCCGTGCGCATCGATCCACACGACCGCGAGGCTCTCCTCGCCGCTCGAGAGGGCCTCGATCGCGCCCACGTGTGAGCAGCAGCAGCCGCCAAGCACGACGGGCCGGTCGGGAAGCTCGGAGGCGAGCAACAGCGTCTGCTCGGCGAGCGTGTCGGCCTCGATCACGGCCGCCTCGGGGTAGGGCAGCTGATGGAACGCCGCCTCGACCATTGCGTCGCCGCCCGTACCCCAGGCCCGCGGAACGCGAACGAGGCCGGCGGCGAACTCGCGCCCGCACGAGTGGCACTGGTACTCCGGCCCGAGCGCGACCGCGGTCAGTGTCCGGCAGTCAGGGCAGCGGGCGCGGAGGCGCGACACGCTCGAACCTTAGACGTGCACCGGGCGGTCGAGAAACAGCGTGTCCCGATAGACGCGCATTCCCGCTCGCTCGTACAGCCTGGTCGCTCCGGTCGGGCTCGACGCGTCGACGCCGAGCGTGCCCCGCGTCCAGCCGCGCCGCCGGAACTCCTGGAACGAGTGCAGGAGCAACGCGTGGCCGAGACCCTGCTTGCGCCAGGGGCGCCTGACACCGAGCAGCTCGACGTGTCCCGCAGCCGGATCGGTGGTGTCCTTCCGGCAGACCGCAAATCCCGCGAGCTCGTCCCCCGCCAGCGCGAGGTACCAAAGGGACGGGTCGAATGTCTCCGCCCTGGTGAACCAGTGGGCCCACTCCTCATACGACTCGTCGGGTGGGTCCGACGTGTCCTGCCAGACCTCGGCGAACGCGTCGTAGAGACGCCTCTCCTCGCCGTCGGCCAACGTGCGAACCACGATCCCGTCCGGCCAAGCAGGCTCGTCCCCCTCGCCGGTGAGGTCGATGTCCATCCGATAGGAGTGCCGGACCGGCTCGAACCCAAGTCGCTCGACAGCGCCGACCACCCGGGCGTCGGTGGCGGACGTCCACACGCGCAGCCTGCCGGCATCAGCGCGCTCCTCGAGCCAGCCGACGAGCTCGGCGGCAATCGCGTCCGCGTCGACGTTGGGCGCGAGCTTGAGGTCGCACCACCACAGCGGCGGATCAGCCTTGTTCGGATCGACATCGATGTAGCCGACGAGACGCCCGAAGTCCTCGAGCAAGCGGATGTCGCGCTCGGTCACCACGTACGGCGTTGTGAGCCACGTGCGCAGCTCGTCCTCGGTCATGTCGGCTTCGCCGTACGCCGCAAGTTGATGGGCGTTCATCAGCTCGAGGATCGCATCGAAGTCGTCGTCCTCCGGCGGGCGGAGCGTCATCGCAGCGCGGGCACGAGCTCGTCGAGCGTGTCGGGAAGTGCAGCCAGGTCATGGAGCTCGCGGTCGGGCTCGGGTTCGGGCTCCTCGCCGAGCCGGTTGATCCAGATCATCTTCAATCCGAGCTCACGCGCCGGAACGACATCGTGGAAGAGGCTGGCAGCGACGTGAACGTGGTGCTCACGGTCGGCGGTCGTCAGCTCGAAGAAACGGTCCCAGTGCGCGTGCGCGGGCTTGTACGAGCCAACGTCCTCTGCGGTGACGACGAGGTCGATCGGTTCGCCCAGTGACTTCTCGGATTCGACAATCAGCGCGTGATCGGTGTTCGAGAGGATGGCGAGATTCCAGCCGCGCGCGCGAAGGTCGGCGAGTACCGCCGGCACCTCGCGAAACGGCGGCCAGTCCGGCAGCGAGTGGACGAGCGCACCCGACTCTCCCTCCGGAATCGACAGACCCGTCTCGAACACCAGCCGCTCGAGCGTGAGCGTCAACACCTCCGCGTAGCTGCGGTACGCCTCGGCCTGGACCTCCGGCTCGATACGGTGGTAGTGAGCCAGCAGATCCGGCGTCCGCTCGGCACCGAAAAGACGCTCGAGGACGCCGCCGATCCCGGCGTTCCAGTCGATCAGCGTCCCGTAGCAGTCGAACGTCGCCCAACGGGTCACTGATTGCGCTCCCCATCGAAGTACTCGAGGTTCGCAGCCTCGCGGTTCAACAGGCGCGCGCGGGCGCCGTCCGTGCGCAGGTACCCCGCAGACGCGCCGAGCTTCTCGCTGTCCGGGTAGACGCAGATCTCCGGGTCGGACATCGTCGACAGCATCAGGACGCGCGACGCCTCGTCGCCGCTGCCGCGAACATCGTGCGCGCCGCCGGGGCCGGTCGGGAACGCGACGATGTCGCCGCGCGCGAGCTCGCGTTCGCCGTCGGGCGTCCTGAGCGTCACCGTCCCCTCGAGCACGAGCAGCCATTCCTCTTCGCCGAAGTGCCAGTGATAGGGGCAGATGCGTTGGCCGGGCTCGATCAGGTAGATCGTGCCGCCCAGCTTCTGCGCGCCGAGCGTCTCCCCGAGCGGCCGCTCACGGTTGCGGAACCCGGGCTCATCCGTGCCGTCGGTCCACTCGTCGCCGTAGACGTTCACCTTGTCCATCCCGACGCGATTGAATCACGTCCGTGATCATTCGCCCGCTGCTGCCCTCGGACTGGCCCGCGGTCGCCGCGATCTTTGCGGAGGGCATCGCGACCGGCGACGCCACCTTCGAGACGACGGTGCCGGCGTGGGAGGAGTGGGACGCCCGGCACCTCCCCGAGCACCGCTTCGTCGCCGAAATCGACGGCGAGGTCGCCGGGTGGATCGCGGTCGTTCCGTACTCGAGCCGTGCCGTTTACCGCGGCGTGGGCGAGGAGAGCGTCTACGTTGCCGAGCGGGCGCGCGGGCTGGGCGCGGGCCGGCTGCTTCTCTCAGCGTTGCTCGCGAGCGCCCGGCACGGTGACCTGTGGACGCTGCAGGCCGGTGTCTTTCCGGAGAACGAGGCAAGCCTCGCGCTGCATCGGGCGCACGGGTTCCGCGAAGTCGGAACGCGAGAGCGGATCGGCGAGCTGGGCGGCGTCTGGCGCGACGTCGTCCTGCTCGAGCTGCGCCTTTAGCTACTCGTCGAGCTTGCGGAAGACGATGCACGCGTTGTGCCCGCCGAAGCCGAAGGAGTTCGAAACGCCCACGGTGATGTCGGCCTTGCGCGACTCGTTCGGGATGTAGTCGAGGTCGCACGACGGATCCTCGATCTCGTAGTTGATCGTCGGCGGCAGGACGCCGCGCTGCGTCGCGAGGATCGTGAAGATCGCCTCGACCGCACCCGCCGCGCCGAGACAGTGACCGGTGGCGCCCTTCGTCGACGAGATCGGGATCTTGTACGCGTTCTCCTCGCCGACCGCGAGCTTGATCACACGCGTCTCGGACGTGTCGCCCAGCGGGGTCGAGGTGCCGTGCGCGTTGATGTAGCCGATCTCGGACGGGTCGATGCCTGCGTCGCCGAAGGCCATCTTCATCGCACGGGCCGGATTCGTCCCGGCCGGATCCGGCTCGGTGACGTGATTCGCGTCCGATGAGACGCCGTAGCCGATCAGCTCCGTGTAGATCCTCGCGCCGCGCGCCTTTGCGTGCTCGAGCTCTTCGAGCACGACTGCGCCGCCGGCCTCGCCCATCACGAAGCCGTCCCGGCCGCCGTCGAATGGCCGCGAGGCGCGCTTGGGATCGTCGTTCCGGCGGGAGAGAGCGCGCATCGCGCCGAAGCCCGCGATGCCGACGCGGGTGATCCCCGCCTCGGTCCCGCCGCAGATCATCGCGTCCGCACGACCGAGCCGGATCGCGTCCGCGCCTTCGCCGATCGCCATATTCGAGGCTGCGCAGGCGGTGCACTGGGACGAGAGCGGGCCTCGGGTGCCGAGCTCCATCGAGACCCAGCCGGCGCCCATGTTCGGGATGATCGCCGTGATCGAGAACGGGTTGACCCGATCGGGACCGCGTTCGATCAGCGTCTGGTAGCAGTCCTGGAAGGCGCCGAGGCCTCCGATTCCGGTCGCGATCGAGGCACCGACGCGGTCGTTTTCCTTCGCAATGTCGATCCCCGAGTCGGATTCGGCCTGGCGCGAGGCGGCAACGATCATCTGCGCGAAGCGATCCATGCGACGGGCCTGCTTGCGCTCCATCCACTCCGTCGGGTCGAAATCCTTCAGCTCGCACGCGAAGTGGACGGGGAACTCGCTCGCGTCGAACTGCTGGATGTCGGCCGCACCGGACTCGCCGGCGGTCAGGTTCGCCCAGCTCGTCTCGACGTCGTTGCCGAGCGGCGAGACCATGCCGAGCCCGGTCACGACCACGCGTCTTCTACCGTTGTCCGCCACTACATCCCCAGTCCACCGTCGACGAGCAGCACCTCGCGCGTGATGAACGAGGCCGCTTCGGAGCACAGGAAGCGTACCGCTCCGGCCACGTCCTCCGGCTCGCCGAGCCGGCCTAGCGGCGTGTTCTGGAGCATCGCCGCGGTCGCGTCCTCCGGCA
>JAXIPI010000005.1:0-18148 GCA_045403015.1 Gaiellaceae bacterium
CGTCTCGCACTGGATCTGGAGCCCGGACGGCTGGCTGTTCTCGCATGGCATGCAGGACTTCGCCGGTTCGACCGTCGTGCACTACCAGGGAGCGCTCGCGGGCCTCGCGGGGGCGCTGCTGCTCGGGCCGCGGATCGGCAAGTTCGCGTCGGACGGGAAGCCCAACGCGATCCCGGGCCACAACATGGCGTTCACGACGCTCGGCGTGATCATCCTGTGGTTCGGCTGGTTCGGCTTCAACCCGGGCTCGACGCTCAGCGTCGACTTCGGCGGCGTCGGCTTCTTCGCCTACGTCGCGCTGAACACGAACCTCGCTGCGGCGGCCGGCGTCATCGGCGCCGTCGTCACCTCGTGGCTCGTGATCAAGAAGCCCGACCTCTCGATGATGCTGAACGGCGCGATCGCGGCGCTCGTCGCGATCACCGCGGCGTGTGCGTTCGTAGCCCCCTGGGCCGCGATCCTGATCGGTTTCATCGCCGGCGCGATCGTCGTCTTCGGCGTTCTCTTCGTCGAGCGAATCGGCATCGACGATCCCGTCGGCGCACTCTCTGCGCACGGCATGGCGGGGATCTGGGGCACCCTCTCGCTCGGCTTCTTCACCGTGCCGGCGTTGTCGGAGAAGCTCGCGACGGGCACGGGCGGCCTCTTCTACGGCGGCGGGCTGCACCAGCTCGGCATCCAGGCTCTCGGCCTGGCGGCGGTCGGCGCCTTCACGTTCGGTGCCTCGTTCGCCATCCTCTGGCTCTTCAAGGTCACGATCGGGATCCGCACCGACGAGGATGTGGAGACCGCAGGGCTGGACGTCTCCGAGCACGGCATGTGGGGCTATCCCGAGTTCTACATCCCGGTCCCCGGCGGCTACGGCACCGACACGCACGGCCACCTGGGCGTCGGGCACAGCCCTCGCTCAACACCAGCCACCGTGCAGGCGAGCGCGCTCGAGGCGACCGCGTTCGAACCAACAACAGGTTAGGCCCGCAAAAAGAAGCGGGGAGAGGCGCTTTCGGGCGCGTCTCCCCGCTTCCGACCTGGCTAGGGACAGAACGCGCGCGCGAGCAGGAGCTGCAGCTTGTTTTCCTGCTCGGGCGTCAGCGGGTAGACGTTCGCCGCGACGACCAGCAGCCGGTCGTCGCGGGCCCAGACGACGGCCAACATCCCGAGCAGGTTGCCTGTGTGGCCGACGACCGGGCCGCACGGGGTCTCGAACCGCGCCAACCCGAGCCCGTAGCGATCGTCGCCGTGCGGGCGCATCCGCCGCCCGAGGTCGCTGGCGAGCAACCGCGTGAAGAAGTGGTCCAGATCGGCCGCCGTCGACACCATCGCCCCGGCCGCCCAGGCAGACCTCGCGGTGCGGTCGCTCGTGTCCGTGAGGCTCCCGGTCGCGATTCCGTCCCGCTGTGGACGCTCGTGACCGTGGAGGTGCGACCCCTCGACCGCTCCGGGCTCGAAGGTCGTGTCGGTGAGGCCGTACGGCCCGAGGATCTGCCGCTGCAGCATCTGGTCGAGGCCGGCAAGGCCCGCACGTTGGAGGATGAAGCCGAGAGCGAGGTAGTTCGTGCTCGAGTACGCGTACCCGGTGGCACGCGGCTTTGCGTCTGCGATGCCGATCAGCGCGCGTGGATCGAGGTCGCCCCGCAGCAGCGCCGGATCTGAGGTGTAGTCGAAGAGTCCGGCCCGGTGCGAGAGGAGCTCACGAATCGTGATCTCGCTCGCATCGCTGACGAGGCGAGGCTCGAAGTCGGCGGCAGTGTCGTCGAGCGAGAGGATGCCGAGGTCGGCCAGGTCGATGGTCAACGCTGCAACGAAGGTCTTGGTGACGCTACCGACGCGGAAGCGATCGCCTACGGACGCCTCGCCCTTCGCCAGCTCGCGCACCTCGTCGCCGTCGCGGAGCCGCACGATCACACTTGGCACGCCGCTCGCCACGACATCGCTCGCCGCATCGTCCAGCGTCGGCGACGTGTCGCGCAACAGGAGCGCGGCGACCGCCACGAGAGCAGCCGCCGTGAGTCCTGCGAGCCAGAGCCGACGCATCCGGCTCTGAATCTATGTCAGCTGACCGAGAAGGTGACCGTCACGCTTGCGGTCGTCTGCTGCGTCCCCGGTTCGATCGGCGTCGACTCGGCCATCGCCTTGTCGGCGGCGGCAAACGGCACCGGCTGAGGAGCACCGCCGCCTTCGACGATCGTCGTCACACGACCGAGCGAGACGTTCGACGCCGAGGCGAGCGCCTGCGCATTCGCGCGGGCGTTGGCGACTGCGGCCTTCAGCGCCTGGCGGTACAGCTCGTCCTGGTCGCCGTGCGACAGCGACGGCCCGTACACCTGGTTCGCGCCCGCGTTCACCGCCGCATCGATCACGGCGCCCGCCTTCGCGAGCTCCTTGATCGTCGCCGAGACCGTGTTCGTGGCCGAGAAGCCCTGCGCCTCGGACTTCTCGTTGTACTGCGGCGAGAGCGAGACGTACTGGGTCTTCACGTTGGTCGCGCCGGCGGCCTTCAGGGCCGCGATCATGCGCCGCATCTCGGCCGCGTTCGCCGAGAGCGCCGAGCGGGCGCTCGAGCCCTTGCTCTCGACCCCGAACGAGAGCTCGGCGCGGTCCGGGACGGACGTCACTGACGCCGACCCCTGGACGGTGATGCCGCCGGCCTCCGCTGCCGCGCTCGAGGCGGACCCCGGAAGCGTTACGGCGGCAAGCCCGAGGGCGACGACGAGTGGTGCTGCGATGAGAAGCATTCGTGTGTTCATACCGTGGATACGCCGCCGGAAGCGGCTGCGTCACACGAGGATCAGGATCTCGCGGGCCAGCGCGGGGCGCCGAGATCGCGCGAGACGCCGCGCGCAGCCTCGATCACGTGAGTGGCGAGTTCCGGCTCGCGGCCCCCGCGCAGGATGCGTGCGCGCGGCCCTGCGATCCCGATCGCGCCCACCGGCTCGCCGCTTCGCGCGAAGATGGCCGCCGCGATCCCACCCTCGCCGAGGATCGCCTCCTCACGCTCGCGCGCGAAACCACGTGCGACCACGAACTCGAGCTCGCGCCGGACCGCGGCCGGTCCCGTCAGCGTGTGTCCCGTCAGCCGGGGCAGCTCGGAGGTGAGCATGCCCTCGACGACCTCGTCGTCCAGATACGCGAGCGCTGCCTTCCCAAGCGCCGTGGCGTGCAACGGCAGCACCGAGCCGACCTCCAGGATCTGGAGCGTGGAGTCGGGCCGAAACACGTGATGGACGACGAGCGCACCGTTGCCGTGGATAACGGCGACCCGAACCGCCTCCTGCGTGCGCAGCGCCAGCAACTCCGACCACGCAAGCGACCGCGAGCGCAGCTCGTTCAGGTCGAGGTAGCGGTTGCTGAGGTTCAGGAGCTCCGGTCCGAGCTGGTACTTGTCGCTGTCTGCGTGCTGCTCGACGAGATCGTGCGCCTGGAGCGTGCGCAGTAGCCCATGCACCGTGCCCTTCGCCAGGCCCAGGCGAACCGAGAGCTCGCTGACGCCGAGGCGGCCGGTGCCGCCACTGAGGGCCTTCAGGATGCGAATTGCGCGATCGACAGACTGAATCATCAGATCCTCATTGTCGAATGGTGTTCGACATTGTAGAATGCCCGCATGTCGGATGACGGATTCGTCGGGTTGGTCATCGTCTCCCACAGCGCGCCGCTCGCACGGGGCCTCGCCGACCTGGTTGGACAGGTCTCCGGTCCCGACGTCCAGATCGAGGCGATCGGAGGGGGCGCCGGCGAAACGCTCGGCACCGACGGCGGCCGCGTACTGGAGGCTCTCCGTCGTGGCGCGCGAGGCCCGGGCTCCGTCGTCTTGATGGACCTCGGGAGCAGCGTGCTGGCAGTGAAGGCTGCGCTCGGTGAACTCGAAGCCGATGAGCGAGGTCGCCTTCGCGTTGCCGACGCGCCCCTCGTCGAGGGCGCTATCGCTGCTGGGGTCACGGCCTCGACCGGCGACGACGCGGACGGCGTGCTCCGAGCCGCGGAGGAGGCGAGACATGCCCGCAAGCTCTGAGACCGCCACGCTCGTCCGGCTGCCTGAGAACGTAGCGCTGCACGCCCGCCCGGCCGGTGCGTTCGTCCGCGAGGCGGCACGAGCCGCCGCCGAGATCCGCGTCGAGGCGAACGGGCGAAGCGCGAACGCGAAGAGCATCCTCGACGTCCTCGGGCTCGGCGCCACAGGCGGCACCGAGCTCGTCATTTCAGCCTCGGGCGCGGACGCCGCTGAGGCCCTCGAGCGCCTCTCGGAGCTCGTCTCCGGCCTCACCTGAGCGAACGAGCTCGAGCGCGGCGGCAGCCGAAGGAGCGGCGAGTGCATCACGCGCGAGGGCTGCAGAACGGTCCGCGGACAGCGCCCGGACGACCCCGCGAACGAGATCGACGCGCGCCGGCGCAACGCTGAGCTCGTCGATGCCGAGCCCGACGAAGAGCACGACGAGCTCCGGCACACCGGCGGCCTCGCCGCAGACCTCGACCGTGATCCCCACCTCGTGCGCGGCCGCCACGACCGAGACGACGTGCGCGAGCACCGCCGGATCGGCCGCCGTCGCAGCCGAGGCAAGCGGCAGATCGCGATGAAGCCCGAGCGTGCTCGAGACCAGATCATTCGTGCCGATCGAGAGAAACTCCACCTCGAGCGCGATCTCCGTTGCGCGACGCACACCCTCGGGCGTCTCGATCATTGCCCCGAGCTCGAAAGGCTGCGCATCGCCGAGCGAGTCCCGCAGCAGCGACCGCACGGCACGAACCTGCTGTCCCGACTCCACGAGCGGTAGGAGGATCCGCAGCCGTGTCGCGGCGCCCGAGTGGACGATCGCGCGCAACTGCGCTGCAAGCGCGTCCGGCTGCGCAAGCGTCAGCGCGAGACCGCGTTCCGGGGTCTGATCGAGGAAGGGCGGTGTCTTGTCCCCTCCGAAGTCGAGCGTGCGCACCGTCGCCACGCGGCCGCGGAGTGCGGCGAGCAGCGGCTCGAGCGCCGCACGATGCTGCTGCTCGGTGGGCCAGCCCGGCGCCTCGAGGAACGCGAGCTCCGTGCGCAGGAGACCGACGCCTGCGGCCCCGGCGGCGACTCCCGCCTCGATCTCGGCCAGTGACGCGGCATTGCAGAGAAGCGTGATGCGGCGGCCGTCGAGTGTCTCGGCCGGCAGGCCGCGCAGCCCCGCGAGCGCCCGGCTACGACGCGAGCCCTGGCGCAAGGACTCCTCGGCCTCCTCCAGCTCCGCGCGCGCCGGATCGACCGAAAGCACGCCCTGCTCGCCGTCGAGGACGAGCACCGTGCCGTCGTCGATTGCGGCGAGATCGGTCCCGAAGGCCACCGCCATCGGCAAGCCGAGCGAGCGCGCGACGATGGCGGCGTGCGCCGTCGCCGAGCCTTCGATGAGCGCGACGCCGACGATGTGGCCTTCTCCCAGCTCGAGCTCTGCGACCTCGGCGGGCCCAAGGTCGCGTGCGAGAAGGATCGAGTCCGCCTCGGTGAGCGGCTGCGCCGCCGACCCGTCCGCGATCCGCGCCGCGCGGCGACCGAGCTCGCGAACGTCCGAGGCCCGCCCTGCGAGCACCGGATCGGGCAGGGCCGCGAGAACGCCCGCGAAGCGCTCGGCGGCGGCGCGAAGCGCTTCGGCCGGCGCCAGCTGTGTGGCGAGCTCGCGCACGCTCGCGGCCAGAGAGGGGTCCTCGGCCATCAGCTGGTTTGCCTCCAGGATCTCGGCCTCCTCGGCAAGGCCCGCGTTGCGGAGCCCCTCGGCTGCGCGTCCAAGCTCCGCAGCCGCCTGGTCGAGCGCCACCAGCGCGACGGCCTCGTCGGGTGGTGCAGTGCTCGCCTCCACCTCACGGACGACGACAGCGCGCCCGACGGCAACCCCGGGCGAGGCGCCGAGGCCGTGGAGCACCGTGCGCGCCATCACACCCCCGCAGCGGCCGAGCGTTCGAGCGCTGCGAGGATCAGGGCCGTCGAGGTGGCGCCCGGATCCTGATGGCCGATCGAGCGCTCGCCGAGGTACGACGCGCGCCCCTTGCGTGCCTGGAGCGGCACGGTCGCGCGCATTCCCTCCTCCCCGGCCTCGCGGGCCGCGGCGAGCGCGTCGGCCAGGCCGGCGCCCGTTTCGACTCGCTCGCGCAACACCCTCACCGCCGGAGCAAGCGCGTCGACCATGGTCTTTTCGCCCTCGCTCGCGGCGCCGAGGTCGACGACGCCGGCAAGAGCCGCGTCGAGCGCGGCGACGAGCTCCTCAGGCCCGAACGCCTCGGCTTCGCCGAGCACGCGACCGGCCCGCCGGAGCGCCGTGCCCCAGAGCGGGCCGCTCGCCCCGCCGACGGTGGAGACGAGCGTGGAGCCGGCGGTCAACAGCAGCTTGCCGGGCGGCTCCGACGACGCCTCGCCGTCGAGCCGCTCGACAACAGCGGTGAAGCCCCGGTCCATGTTCGCGCCGTGATCGGCATCGCCGATCGCCGCGTCGAGCTGGGTCAGGTAGTCACGCTGCTCGCGGATCGCCACCGCCGAGGCGGCGAGCCAGCTTCTCACCGTGCCAGCATCCACGCTCGCTCCTTCCATCCCGCTAGAGGCCCCACCGCAACGCCGGAGTGTGCACCGGAGCATCCCACAGAGCGGTCAGCTCGTCGTCGAGCGCGAGCAGCGTGATCGACACTCCGGCCATCTCGAGGCTCGTGATGTAGTTCCCGACGAGGTTCCGCGTCGCGGTCAACCCACGCTGCTCGAGCTGCTTCGTCAGCTCGTTGTAGACGACGTAGAGCTCGATCAGCGGCGTGCCGCCGAGCCCGTTCACGAAGGCGAGCACGTTCGAGCCCGAAGGCGGATCGAGGTCGGCGAGGATCGCCGCCGTCATTTGCTCGACGATCTCTGCCGCAGGCTTGATGCGGTCCCGCTTGCGGCCGGGCTCGCCGTGGATCCCGACGCCGAACTCCATCTCGTCCGGTCCGATCTCGAAGATCGGGCCGTTGGAGGTCGGCGTGGCGCAGGACGTGAGCGCGACGCCGAAACTCCGCCCCTGCGCGTTCACCTTGCGTGCGATCGCGGCGACCTCGGCGAGCGTCCCGCCTGCCTCGGCCTTGGCGCCGGCAATCTTCTCGACGAGGACGGTGACGCCGACACCGCGACGACCGGCCGTGTAGAGGCTGTCCTCGACGGCGACGTCGTCGTTCGTGAGCACCGACTCGACCTGGATCCCTTCGTCCTCGGCGAGCTCGGCCGCCATGCGGAAGTTGAGCACGTCGCCGGTGTAGTTCTTGACGATGTGCACGACGCCCGCGCCGCCGTCGACGGCCTTCGTGGCCGCGAGCATCTGATCGGGCACGGGCGAGGTGAAGACGGCTCCCGGACAGGCGGCGTCGAGCATGCCGATCCCGACGAACCCGCCGTGCAGCGGCTCGTGCCCGCTCCCTCCGCCCGAGACCAGAGCGACCTTGCCGCTGACCGGAGCTCCCTTGCGGACGACGATCTGATTCTCGAGATCGACCGTCAGGAGATCGGAATGCGCGGCCTCGAGTCCTGCCAGCGACTCGGGGACGAGGTCGTCCGGGTTGTTGAGGAACTTCTTGACAGTCGCAACATCCGTGCTGCTCATCTCGTCCTCTCTTCCTACACGTGGGCGGGGGTCTCGTACGCGTCGGCCCGGTCGGGCTCCGTCACGGCGGCCCGAATCGGGCGCTCGACGATCCGCGGCTTCGCGACCCAGTCGTAGGCGAAGGCCGCGATCGCAGCACCGGCGAGGTTGGCCGGGATGTACGCGAAGAGCTGCTCGGTCCAGTTGTGGAACGACCCGTTCAGGTCCGAGACGAGCAGCGGCCCGAGCGCGCGGGCCGGGTTGATCGAGGCGTTCGTGAGCGGGCCGACAGTGATGATGATCGCGACGACGGTGAGGCCGATGACGAGCCCGGCCCAGCCCTCGGGCGATCGCGTGTCGACGATGCCGAGGATCGCGAACAGCAGAATGCCGGTCCCGAGCGCCTCGACGAACATCGCCGAGCCCCAGCTCGTGACGTCGTGGTTGAAGTCCACGACGCCGAAGCCGGCGCCGAAGTCGAACACACGGCTGCCGAACGAGGCCCAGATCGCGAGCGCACCGGCGATCCCGCCCGCAACCTGCGCGGTCCAGTACGCCGGCACGCCGCTCCACGGAAAGCGCTTCGTAACGGCGAGCGCGAACGTCACAGCCGGATTGATGTGACAGCCCGACACCTTGCCGATCGAGTAGACCATCGCGGTCACGATCAGCCCGAACGCGAGCGCAACCATTCCGACCTCCGCACCGGAAAACGGCGACGCGTCACTCGTGAGCAGGATCATCGCGGGCACCGAGCCCGCGCCGACGAAGACGAGCAGGGCGGTGCCGATGAACTCCGCAGCCAGCTTCTGCCCGAGAGAGTGCTCTTCCATGGGCGCTACGACCTCCTTCCGGCCCGGAGCGGAAGTCGCGCGGGCCGTTCCGCGGGTTGCCGAGCGAGTTTGAACCGTTGCTCGGAACATCATTCGACATTACCGAACGATGTTCGCGCGAACATACGCCTCTCCGCGCTCGTTGTCAAGCGCACAAGGGCGAGTCAGGCGCGGAGCGCGAGCCGGCGACGCGCGTCGACGACCGCCTCGCGGACACCGCCCGGTCCCGGCGCAGCGCGCGGGGCCGGCTCCGGCGCCTCGAAGGTGCCGTCGCGCACCGCGCCGGCGACCTGCTCATGCGCGTCGCGGAACGGCACGCCCTCGCGGACGAGCGCTTCGGCCGCGTCCGTGGCCAGCAACAGCGGATCGGAGGCGGCGGCGGCGAGCCGCTCGCGGTCGAGCTCCAGCCCGCCGACGAGGGCGGTCAGCGCGGCCAGGGCGCCCCGAAGGTCGGCGCGCGCCGCAAAGACAGGCGCCTTGTCCTCCTGGAGATCGCGGTTGTACGCGAGTGGCAGCCCCTTGACGGTCGCAAGCAGCCCCGTCAGCCGTCCGATCGCTGTGCCGGCCTTGCCGCGCACGAGCTCCGCGACGTCGGGGTTCAGCTTCTGCGGCATCATCGAGGAGCCCGTCGCGACGTCGTCGGGCAGGGACGCGAAGCCGAACTCAGCCGTCGTCCAGAGAACGAGCTCCTCGCCGATCCGTGAGAGATGGACGAAGCACGTGGCGGCGGCGTACAGGTAGTCGAGCGCGAAGTCCCGGTCGGCGACGGCGTCGAGCGAGTTGCGGAGCTGTCGCTCGGGCGCGGGGAGTGGAAGCGTCGAGCCGGCGAGCGCGCCGGCGCCGAGCGGGCTCTCCGACGCTGCCTCGGCCGCCGCCGCAAATCGCCTCAGGTCACGTTCCAGCATCTCCACCCACGCCAGCAGGTGATGGCCAACAGTCACCGGCTGTGCGCGCTGAAGATGGGTGTAGCCCGGGCTCGGGGTCTCTGCTTCGGCCTCCGCGCGGTCGAGTGCGGCCCCGGCCAGAGCAGCGATCCCGGCGCGGGCTTCGGCGCTCGCGTCGACGACGTAGAGCCGGAACGCGGCCGCGACCTGGTCGTTGCGCGACCGCCCCGCATGGATCTTCCGCCCGACGTCGCCGAGCAGCCGCTCGATCGCGCTGTGGACGTCCTCGTCCTCAGGTTCGATCCCGCCGCCGTCCGCGATCTCCGCCAAGCGCGCCTCGGCGGTGGCGAGCTCCTCGTCGTCCAGCAAGCCTGCCGCGTGCAGCCGCCGCGCGTGCACGGCCGTCGCCTGGCAGTCGTACGGCAGGAGCTCCGCGTCGTCGGCGCGGAGGAACGCGCTCACGGCCGGGTCGAGCGGGCGGCCGACACGCCCGCCCCAGAGGGTCATGCTTTGATCTTGGCCCGTGCGCGGGCGGCCGCGAGCTCCACCTCCAACGAGGAGATCTTGATGAACCCCTCGGCGGCCGCGTGCGGGAACGTTTCGCCGGTGCCGTAGGACGCGAGCGTCTCTGCATACAGCATGTGCGGTGAGCGGCGCCCAGTGACGACTGCGGCGTTCGGCCGCAGCTCGACGCGGACGTCACCGTCCATGAGCTCCTGCGTTCGATCGACAAAGGCGTCGATCGCCTCTCGCGCCGGGCTGAACCACAGGCCCTCGTAGACGAGTTCCGTCCAGCGCTGCTCCAGGCCGCGCTTGATCCGCGCCTCGTCCTTCGTCAGCACCACGTCCTCGAGCGCTGAGTGCGCCTGGATGAGCACGATCGCAGCGGGCGCTTCGTAGACCTCGCGGCTCTTGATCCCGACGGCGCGGTTCTCGATCATGTCGATCCGGCCGATCCCGTAGGGGCCCGCGAGCGAGTTCAGCTGGGCGATGAGCTCGGCAAGCGGCAACTCCACGTCATTGAGGGCAGCGGGAATGCCCGCCTCGAAGCGGATGGTGACCTCGACCGGCTCGGGCGCCGTCGCGGGATCCGCGGTGAGGGCGTACGGCTCCTCCGGCGGCGCCGCCCACGGATCCTCGAGCGCTCCGGCCTCGATTGCCCGCCCGAACAGGTTCTCGTCGATCGAGAACGGCGAAGCCTGCGTCGCGGCGACCGGGATCCCCTTGGCGATCGCGTACTCGATCTCCTCGTCTCGGGTCCAGATCCTGTCGCGCAGCGGTGCGATCACGTGGAGCCCGGGGTCGTTCGCCTTGAACGAGAGCTCGAAGCGCAGTTGGTCGTTTCCCTTCCCGGTGCAGCCGTGCACGACGGCCTCAGCCTCGATCTCTGCCGCGATCTCGGCGACCGCCTGGGCGATCACGGGCCGAGAGAGCGCCGAGACGAGGGGATACTTGCCCTCGTAGAGCGCGTTCGTCTTGATCGCGCGAGTGCACTGCTCGTCGGCGAACGCCGCCTTCCGGTCGACGAGCACGACATCGTCCGCGCCGGCCGCTCGGCCCCGCTCGATCGAGGCCTCGAGGTCGAACTCCTGGCCGACGTCGACGAGCACGGCGACGACCTCGTCGAAGCCGTACCAGTCCTCTTTCAGCCAGCTGACGATGCAGCTCGTATCGAGCCCACCCGAGAAGGCGACTACCGCGGTTCGAGCCATGATGCATAGTATGCACAAAAGGTGGATTTCATGCACGCGCTAGGCTTGCGCCATGAACTACCGGTTCGTGGACTGCCGCCCGCGGGACGCGTATCTCGCCGGTCATGTGCCGGGCGCCGCGCACGCTGACCCGGAGAACGATCTCACCGGCACCGACGGCGGCGGACGGCATCCGCTTCCGACCGCTGACGCGTTCGCCGCCTGGGCCTCGCTCGCCGGCATCGGCCCGGAGACGCTCGTCGTGGCGTACGACGAAGACACGGGCTGGGCGGCTCGGCTCTGGTGGCTGCTTCGGCATTTCGGGCACGACCACGCCGCCGTGATCGAGTTCGACGCCTGGCACGGCCCGCTCCGAGCGGCTTCGGAGCAGATCGAGCGCGCCGAGTTCGCGCCGCGCCCGCGAACGGACGACGTCGCCCGCTCGCCGGAGCTGCTCGAGCGGCTCGGCGATCCCGCCCTCACCCTGGTCGACGCTCGCGCGCCCGAGCGCTGGCGCGGCGAGGTCGAGCCCATCGACCCGGTCGCCGGCCGGATCCCCGGCGCCCGCAACCGCTTCTTCCAGGACGAGGCGCCGCTGCCGCAGGACCTGCTCGAGGCAGAAGAGCTCGTCATCTACTGCGGCTCTGGCGTGACGGCGTGTGCGGTTCTCCACGAGCTTCACCTCGCAGGCCGCACCGACGCGCGGCTCTATCCGGGCTCGTGGAGCGAGTGGTACGCGCTCGGCCCTGTCGAAACGGGTTAGGAGACGGTCGCCGCGAGCTGGTGAGCGCGGTGCGGCGAGATCCCGTGCCGCTGCGCGCGGACGAGCTCGTGCTCACCGTCCTCGAGCTCGACGTGTGGCAGCAGCTGCACATGGCGAAGGCGAATGCGAACCGGCAATCCCTCCGTGAACGCATACGGGCTGAGCTCGTTGGCGAGCTCGCCCGAGAACGGACCGGCCCGCTCGCCCTCCTCGTCGTGCCAAAGCTCTCCGAGCGCAGCCGCGTCCTCGGCACTCACCTCGACCCAGGCGCCGTAGCCGAAGTACGCATCCTCGTCGTCGACGATCGGCAACTCGAGCAGCGCCCGCACGAAGTAGCGGTCGCCGTTTCGGCCGTGCAGCACCGCGAAGTCGTCCTCGACGTAGGCGCGGCTGAGGCGCTCCTCTTCGTCGAGCAGGAAGATCGGCTGCGGCAGGCCCATGCGGATATCGCGCGTCTCGCCCGCGTGCGTCTCGCCACAGACGTCACAGGTGAAGGCCACTACGCTGCGGTCGCTGAGCCCGGTAGGTACTGCTGCCAGACCTGCGGGATCGTGGGCGTTGCGAGGTGGATGAAGAGGACCGGCGCCGGCGGCCGCGGCTGGCGCTTCAGATGGAGCCCGGACTCCTCGAGGAGGCGGTCTCCCTTGCGCAGGTTGCAGGGAGCGCACGCCGTGACGACGTTTTCCCAGATCGACTCGCCGCCGCGCGAGCGCGGGACGACGTGGTCGAGCGTCAGGCGCCCGCTCGAGGCCCCGCAATAGACGCAGCGCCAGCCGTCGCGCGCAAAGAGCGCCCGCCGCGAGATCTTTCGTTGGATCGCGCGTGGCACGCGGACGTACTGGACGAGCCTGATCACGTGCGGCCAGACGAACGTGTCGGTCGCGGAGCGGAGACCCTTGGGGAGGCTCTCGATCACCTCCGCCTTGCCCTTCCACACGAGCACATGAGCACGCCGCACGGAACAGACGTTGAGCGGCTCGTAACTTGCGTTCAGGACGAGAACCTGTTGCAACTCAACTGGAGAGTACCAGCGTGCAGGGCGTTTTCGGCTTGAAATCCGCTTTGAGCGCTGGCGCTCCTGGCGCGCGGCTGGCGGTACGCGGCCGGAGGGGATAGGCCGGAAGGCCAGACCCGGAGAGCCGCGGGCCGTCAGACGTGCGAGGCGGCGCCGGAGGCCGGCTCCGCCGGCCGGGAGGCGCTGCCGGCCAGGAGCGTCAGCGGGCCATTGCGCGCTCGACCGCTTCCAACTCCTCAGGAGACAGGGCGATGGGCGCCTTGCCTCGCTCGAGCTCCTTCACGTAGAGCCGTGCGTAGTCCCGCCCCTGGATCGCTGTGACGACCGTGCCGGTGCGATTCGAGTCGAGGAACGCGAACGACGCCGACTGGTGGCCGCCGGTCCCCGCGTAGGCGTCGTAGCGGATGACGGCGGTGTTCGTCAGCGAGCCGTCGACCCTGCGGTCGACGCGCGAGAGCCCGGCAGCGATCTCGTCGACCGCCCGGTGCAGGTCGTCGATCCGCCCCTGGAGCGAGACGGCGAACTCCACGAGATCGGAGCGGCCACCCCCGAGCAGCACGCGCTGCGCTACTCGCAACCGCCGGACGCGCACCCAGAGCCACACGCACGCTCCGAGCGCGATCGCGGCGGCCACCGCGGCGGCGATTGCGACAGCGAGCTCCAGGGACATCAGGGCGCCAGCGAGAAGATGACCGGGTATTCGGCCGAGTTGTTGCTGGTCGTCTTCTCACCGGGCACGGGATCGACGTCGACGCGCATGATCCGGCGCTCGCCGAAGTCGACCGAGGGGAAGTCGCGGAAGACCACGGTCTTCGTCTCATCCGGGTTGATGATCTCAATCGTCTGCTTCTTCACGATCGGCGACGGGCTCTGCTGGATCGTGAGCGTCACATCGATCTTCACTTCCTGGCTGTCGCCGGAGTTGAGGACCGCGACCGCGAAGCCGAGGTCGGTGGACGCCTCGACCGTGTTCTCGGTCGACGCCGAGAGCACCTGACCACCCGGAATGACCTTGACCGACTCGATGTTGGTGCCGTGCACCCCAGTCGTCGTCCCGCTACCCGAGGCGGCGGAGCCGTTGATCCGCTCCCAGATCGGCACCATCGAGCGCGTGCTCGCAAGATCCGGGGTCTGAACGAAGTTCGAGTCGGGCACCGCGACGCCGGTGATGCCCTCGTCCTTGAGCACGAGCACCGCCCGATCCTTGAAGAGGTCGTCCCAGATCACGTCGCTCGCTACGAGCCGCTCGGCCTGGGAAGCGAGCAGCGCTCCCGCCGCGGCGGCGTCCTTCGAGCCCTGCGTGCGGCTGAACGCCTCGGCAAGCCCCGCGAGCCCGTCGACACGGAACTCGAGCGCCTCGATCGCCGACTCGTGTGCTGCATGGAGCGGGCCTGGCGGATCGAAGCCCTTGGTCCGTGTTGTCCCGATCTCCTGCTGCCGGACGAGGCCGTTGAGCTGTTTCTGCAGGTCTGCCGGCTTGATCCCAGGGGTCGTCAACGTGTCGCTGAGCTCGCGTCCGATGCGCTCCGAGTCGCGGGCGACAGTCGTCATGTCACTCATGTAATTGTCGTAGGTGTCGCGCTTCTTGGACTCCTGACAGCTCTGCCCCCAGAGCAGGAGCAGGACGATGATCAGGATCGCGAAAGCGATCAGGCCGAGCAGGCGCAGGAGCGGCGTGAAGCCCGCACGCGGCCGGACTGGGCCGCGCGGCGGCCGGGGACCGCGACCCCCGCGGCCGAGCGGGCGGCGCAGGGTGCGGTCGCTGCGACCGGAAACCTCCTGAGTCTCAGGCTCCTCGAAGAAGTCGAACTCGATGTCTGGCTCGCGGTCACTCATTGCACATGGGGCCGAAATTAGTGAGGAACTGCGCCACTGTAACGATCGGTTCGGCCGTGAAGGCAGTGAAGGAATCGATCCCGCCGCGGCCAACCCACCTGAAGCCGTGTCTTCTGCTCCACAAGCGCTCCCACGCCAGGAGCTCGTCCTCGACCGCTACCGCCCATTGCGGCCTCTGGGAAGCGGCGGATCGGGCTCCGTCTGGCTTGCCCGTGACGAGCGCACCGGCCTCGAGGTCGCCCTGAAGATCATTCCGCGCGAGGGAAAGGCGGCAGATCGCGCGGAACGCGAGGCCGAGGCGGCGTCGCGCCTGCGGCACGAGCGCTGCCTGCGCGCGTACGGCTTCGGCTCCGATTCAGGCCACGTCTACATCGCCTACGAGTACGTCGGCGGCCGCACGCTGCGCGAGGCGATGCGCTCCGGCGACCTGCGTGACGGCCAGGCAGTCGAGGCGGCGGCACAGATCCTCGACGGCCTTGCACATGCGCACGGGCGCGGGATCATCCACCGCGACGTGAAGCCCTCGAATGTGCTGCTCGCGGAGGGCGACGGCATCTCGGTCCGCCTCCTCGACTTCGGGCTCGCGCAGTTCGACGAGGCGGAGACGCTCACGGCGGTCGGCGATGTGCCGGGCACACTGGCGTACATCTCGCCCGAGCGGCTACGCGGCGAGGAGGCCTGCCCCGCGAGCGACATCTGGGGAGTCGGGATCCTGCTCTGGGAGGCGCTGGCCGGCAAGCATCCGTTCTGGGGCGTGCCGCTGCAGCAGATGGCCGGAACGATCGAAACCGGAGCTCCCCCACTCCATACCGAGCGGCCTGACCTCCCCAAGCGGCTCCTGAGCGCAATCGGCCACGCGCTCGCGAGCGACCCGAGGAAGCGGCCCCCCGCCGCCGCGCTCGCGAAGGAGCTTCGCAGTGCGCTCGGCGATCGCCGCCGTGTTGTGCAGCGAGTTCACGTCGACGTGACCCGGACCTCGCTGGCCGAGCGAGGTTTGCCCGCAGCCGCCGCGTTTGCGGCCACGCTTGTCGGCGCGACGATGCTTCCCTTCTTCCCTGCCTTCTGGGCGCCGGCATTTGCCCTGGCAGTGGGCGCTCTCACGCTTCGCGCCCCGCGCGCCGGCCTCGCGCTGGCGCTTGCCGCACCGATCCTCCCACTCGGGAACGCCGCGCTCGGGCTCGCTCTCCTGTACGGCGCGATCGCGCTCGGCTGGCTTGCGCTTTCGTGGGGAGATGCTCGTAGCGGGCTCGCGTTCCTGGCCGGCCCGCTGCTCGCCCCCCTCGGCCTGATCGCGCTGGTCCCGCTTGCCGTTCAGCCGGTGAAGGGGCCGGTCCGCCGCGGAGCGCAGGCACTGGCGGCGGTCGCCGTTGCGGCACTCGTCGCCGGGCTGCGGGGAGCCGACCTCCCGTTCGGACAGGGCGCTCCGGGGACGCTCGACGTTGCCGGAACCGAGAGTGCCGTCGACGCAACGATCGCAGTCGCGTCCGCCGTCCCCGTCGGCCTCGTGCTCGGAGCGCTGGCCCTCGCTGCGATCGGCGTCGCGATCCCGTATGCCCGGACGCCGTGGCGGATTGCAGGGCTCGGCGCGGGTGCGCTGGCAGCTACCGTGCTCGCCGTGCCGACCGCTCCCGCACTACCCCTGATTGTCGCCATCTGGCTGACCTGCCTCGGTCTCGGGCTTCGGGCCGCGCATTAGAGTTCTTTGCGGGGGTAAGACTTGACCCCGACTGCATGAGCGTCCTCCGCAGCATCGAACAGAAGATCGAAGGCCTCTTCGAGGGGATGTTCGGTCGCGCCTTCAGGACGCACGTGCAGCCCGTCGAGCTCGCCCGAAAGCTGGCGAAGGAGATGGACGAGCACCGAACGATTTCCGTCTCGCGCGTCTACGTCCCCAACGAATACTCGGTCTACCTCTCCGAGGCCGACCGCGAGCAGTTCACGGGCTACGAGGGCTCCCTGATCGGAGAGCTGCAGGACTACCTCATCGAGCACGCCCGGCGCGAGAGCTACGCGATGCTGACGCCGCCGAAGGTGCTGATGAAGACGGATGCCGATCTCTCGATCGGCGAGTTCGGGATTGCGACGCGAATGGTGCAGCCCGAGGGCAGGCGCGGCCAGCAGCCCGACGCACCCGCGGCCGAGGTCGCGCCGGGCGCGACGATGATCTACAAGGCAAAGGCTCCGCAGCCGACCGAGGCTGCATCTCCCGTCGAGCTCGGGATCGAACAGGAGTCGTTCTCGCTGAAGATGAACGGTCGCAGCTATGCGATCGAGGGCGCCAAGGCCGTGCTTGGGCGCTCGAAGGACTGCGATGTGCAGGTCGAGGACGCCAATGTGTCGCGCAGGCACGCAGAGCTGCGCCGCGAGGGCTCGACATGGTGGCTCGTCGACCTGGACTCGACGAACGGCACCGAGCTGAACGGCAAGCGCGTCCAGAAGGCCAGGTTGTCGGACGGGGACACGATCACGCTCGGCGCCACGGACCTCGTCTTCGGAAGGGCAAGCACATGAGCCGACTCATGTCAGCCGCCAAGGCCCGCGCGGTCCTCGGGCGTCGCTCGCAGTGCCCGGCCGGAGGGGACAGTACGCGTAGTACGGCCCCGGAGAGCCGGGTGCTGCGAGCGGCGTCAGGCGCCGGCGGAGCCCGGCTCTGCCGGGCGGGAGCCGGTGCCGGCGAGGGGCGCGCGTGAACGTCGATGTCGACGAAGCGCTGCTGATCCTCAAAGTCGCGTTCATCGTGCTGCTCTATCTCTTTATCTGGCGGATCGTGCGCAGCGCGAGCCGCGACTTCCGCACGGGCCCTGGCGTGCTCCCCGCGCAGGAGAGCGTGCTCATGCGGCCGACGGAGGCCACGAGCCTCGGCCTCTCCTCGGTGAAGCGAGCCAAGCTGGTCGTCATCAAGAGCCCCGCGCTCGACACGGGCGAGGAGGTGCCGGTCGACTCGCTGCCCGTCGCGATCGGCCGAGGCGGCCAGAACGAGATCCCGCTGGACGGAGACGAGTTCGCGTCCGCGCAGCACGCTCGCTTCGAGTCGAAGCGCGACGGGCTCTGGGTCGAGGACGTCGGCTCGACGAACGGCACGTTTGTCAACGGAGCACGTGTCACGACGCCCCGGCGACTCTCGAAGGGCGATGTCGTGCGCGTCGGCCAGACCGACTTCCGGGTGGAGGTCTGATGGTGGGCCGCATGGCAGTGGTGTCGGACACCGGACGCCGCCGACGGCGAAACGAGGACGCGTTCGTCTGTGCGCCGCCGCTCTTCGCCGTCGCGGACGGGATGGGCGGTGCTCAGGCCGGCGAGGTGGCGTCGGGCCTCGCGGCGGCTGTCCTCGAGGAGGGTGTCGGCGACGAGCGCGGCGAAGAGCGCGTCGCCTCGCTGATCAAGGAGGCCAACCGACGCGTCTTCCAGCGCTCGAACGAGGACGCGGCGACGTCTGGAATGGGCACCACGATGACCGTGGCGCTCGTGGACAGCTCAGGCGGCACGATCGCCTTCGGGCACGTCGGCGACTCGCGCGCCTACCGCGTACGCGACGGCCGGCTCGAGCAGCTCACGGACGACCATTCGCTCGTC
>JAXIPI010000389.1:0-3524 GCA_045403015.1 Gaiellaceae bacterium
GAGGGGCTCGAAGAGCCCGTTCGCGAACCGCAGCGCCAGCATGTTCTGGACGGTCTCCTTGCCGAGGTAGTGGTCGATCCGGAAGATCTCGTTCTCCGAGAAGTGCGCGAGCAGGATCTCGTTCAGGCGGTGCGCCGATTCGCGGTCGTGACCGAACGGCTTCTCGACGATCAGGCGGGTCCAGCCCTCCGAGCTCCGGCGCTCGCCCAGCTTGTTCACGATCGTCTCGAAGGCGGCCGGCGGCACGGCGAGGTAGTAGAGGCGGTTGCCGGCGGTGCCCCGATTCTCGTCCAGATCGTGCAGCGCCTCGACGACGTCGTCCTCGCCGCGGTCGTCGGCGAAGTCGGTGGGGACGTAGCGCATCCCGGCCGCGAGCTCGTTCCAGACCTCGGTGCGCAACTCGTCGCGCCCATACTCCTTGACCGCCTTCTTCATCTCGGCCACCCACTGCTTCGTCGTGTGCTCCGTCCGCGCGACACCGACGATCCCGAACCGCTCCGGCAGCAACCGGCGGAACGCCAAGGAGTAGAGCGCAGGGAAGATCTTCCGCCGGGTCAGATCACCGGAGGCGCCGAAGATCACGATCGAGCAGGCGTCGGGGCTCCGTCGCAGGCGGAGGCCCTCGAGGAGCGGGTTCTCGGTCTCGCTCACGGCCTCGCCTTCGCCGCCTTGGCCGCCTTGACGGCATGGCCGCCGAACTGGTTGCGCAGAGCGGCCTGCACCTTGGCCGAGAAGTCCATCTCGCGGCGCGAGGCGAAGCGGGCGAAGAGCGCGGAGGTAATCGCCGGGACCGGCACGTTCGCATTGATCGCCTCGTTGATCGTCCAGCGGCCCTCGCCGGAGTCCTCGACGTAGGGTGCGATGTCGTCGAGGTGGTCGCCGTGCTGCTCCATCGCGGCGTGCAGCAGCTCGAGCAGCCAGGAGCGGACGACCGAGCCGTAGCGCCAGATACCGGCGATCTCGCCGAGATCGAGCTCGAACTCGGAGCGGTACATCAGCTCGAAGCCTTCGGCGTAGGCCTGCATCAAGCCGTACTCGATCCCGTTGTGGACCATCTTCGTGAAGTGGCCCGCACCGGACGGGCCGACGTGCGCCCAGCCGTCTTCGGGCGCAAGCGCCTCGAAGATCGGCGTCAGCCGCCTCAGTGGCGCCTTGTCGCCGCCCGCCATCAGGCAGAACCCGACTTCCAGTCCCCAGATCCCGCCCGAGACACCGACATCCGCGAACGAGATCTTCCGTTTGCGGGCTTCCTTGTAGCGGCGCTGGGAGTCGCGGAAGTTCGAGTTGCCACCGTCGACGATCGTGTCTCCTGGCTCGAGGATGCCGAGCAGCTTCTGGAACGTGTTCTCGGTGATCTGTCCGGCGGGCACCATCATCCAGACGTGCCGGGGCGTGTCGAGCTGCTTCGCGAGCGCGGGAAGCGTCTTCGCCGTCGAGGGCACGTTCGGGTCGTACGTCTTGATCTCGTGGCCGTGCTCCTCCAGCCGCTTCGTCATCCCGGAGCCCATCCGGCCCAGGCCGACCATGCCGAGTTGCATCTAGAGATCCTCCAATCGGATTCGCACAACACGCCTGCCGCGCTCCTCGAGGGCTGCGAAGTCACCGGCCGCCTGCGAGCGAATCAGGCGGCCGAAGCCGAAGTCACGACCCGGGATCGCGAGCTCCTCGCCCGTGTCGTCGACGACCTGGATGAAGAGACCGGTGTTCGGCCCGCCCTTGTGCAGCTGCCCCGTGGAGTGCAGGTAGCGCGGGCCGAGGCCGCTCGTGACAACGCAGCCCGTCTCGCGGGCCGTGGCGACGAGGGACGCCAGCTCCCCTTCCCGAGCCGGGTCGATGAACGCCTGGATGCAGACGTAATCCCCTTCGCCCGCCTGAGCCAGGAGCTCGTCGAGCGAGCCGCGAGGCGCGACGTCTGGCTCGCCTGCTGCGAGAACCTCGTTCGTCTTGTCCTTCGCCGCCTGGACGTCTGGCTGGTCGAACGGGTTGATTCCGAGCACGCGCCCCGCAACCGCGGTCGCGAACTCCCACCGGAGCCACTCCTGCCCGAGCTCGTACGGGTCCGGGAGGCGTACCTCGCCACGCTGCCGGTCCGGCCCGTTCGGCGGCTCGTTCGGCGCCGGCACGAGCCCCTTTCCCTGCTTGCCCGTCGACTCCGCGAGCAGCTGTTCGGCCCAGAGCCCGAAGCCCGACGGATGCGGGTCGATGCAGACCTTGTCGCGCCCCGACTGCCAGCCCTCTCCGAGCTGCAGGCCCAGCTCGAGCCCCGGATTCCCCTCCGCCAGCAGCAGCGCCTCCATCATCTCTGCCGCCCGGTCGAGGAAGCGCTCGAGCGCGACGCCCATCAGGGACGCCGGCACGATCCCGAACAGCGAGAGCGCCGAGTAGCGTCCGCCGATCTCCGGCTCGCCCGGGAACGTTGCACGGAAGCCGCGTTCCTGCGCCAGCTGCTCGAGCTCGGAGCCGGGGTCGGTGATCGCCGCGAACTGGACGCCGCGACCCCCGGTGCGCTCCCAGAAGTACTCCAGGTGCGAGCGCGTCTCGATCGTGGAGCCCGACTTCGAGGAGGCGATGAAAAGGGTGCGCTCCAGGTCGAGGCTGCTTTCGAGGCGCCTGATGCCGGCCGGATGCGTCGTGTCGAGCACATGGAAGGAGTCCACCGCGAACGCGCGCCGGAGCACCTCCGGTGCCAGCGAGGAGCCTCCCATCCCGAGCAGGACGAACTCGTCGAACTGCTCGATCGCCGCCTCCGCGAAGGCGTTCAGCTCGGGGACGCGCGGACGGACCCGGCCGACGACGTCGAGCCAGCCGAGCCAGCGGTCCTCGCCGGAGTCGGTCCAGAGCGACGCGTCGTTCGCCCAGATCCGGTCGACGAGGCTCGTCACGCAGACGCGAGGGCGCTTCGCTTCGCGCGGATCCCGTCGAGCAGCTCCTCGAAGGAGTCGGCGAACTTCTGCACGCCCTCCGCCTCGAGCGTCGCGACGACGTCGTCGTAGTCGACTCCCACCTCGGCGAGCCGCTCGAGCAGCTTGTGCGCGTCGGCCACTCCGTCGGTGAGCGTGGTCGGGGCGACCTTGCCGTGATCCTGGAAGGCGACGATCGTCTCCGTCGGCATCGTGTTCACCGTCTGCGGCCCGATCAACTCCTCGACGTACATCACGTCGCGGTACTCGGGGTTCTTCGTCGACGTGGACGCCCAGAGGCAACGCTGCGGCGTCGCACCCTTCGCAGCCAGGAACTCCCAACGGGGTCCGGTGAACGTCTCCTGCCAGTGGCGGTACGCGAGCTTGGCGTTGGCGATCGCGAGCTGGCCCTTCAACTGGGTGGCCTGGCCGCCGATCTCGTCGAGCCGGCGGTCGGTCTCCGTGTCGACGCGCGAGACGAAGAAGCTGGCTACGGATGCGACGAGCGTTGGGTCGCCGCCGGCGGCGACGAGGCGCTCGAGACCCCAGATGTAGGCCGCGGCGACAGCCGCGTATCGGTCGAGCGAGAAGATAAGGGTTACGTTGATAGGCTTTCCCATCGCG
>JAXIPI010000017.1:0-27553 GCA_045403015.1 Gaiellaceae bacterium
GGCGCCGAAGTCGATCACGGGCACGATGTCGTTGCCGCTGCCACCGAAGCTGCCGAACGGCGTGATGAGCAGCGGGACGATGCGTGCGTCTCCGACGCTCCAGTTCGGCCAGTTGATCGGCGCGGTGCACGTGTTGGCGCCGCCGAGGATCCGGTCCTTCATCCCCTTCTCGACCTGGCCGACCGCGCCACCGGTCTGCGTCTTCACGCACTGCCAGGGCTCGGGCAGCGACCAAAGCTGGTTGTAGGCGGGGCAGGCAAGCCCCGGGTTGATCTTGTAGGCAGGCCCGCAGCCCTGCTCGATCTCGTCCGCCAGGTTCGGGACTGCGGGATCGCAGTCGACCGATTGGTTCTGGCTGCCGGTCACGCGCAGCTCGACCACCGGGTCGGTCGCCAGTGACTGCACCTTGAGGCTGCCGCTGACGGCGATGCTGACGCCGAGCGTGGGCGTCGTCCCGGTCTGAAAGGAGTTGCTCCCGGAGGTGGAAACGCCGCTCTCGTACACCTGGACGCGCTGCAGGGGTCCCGACCGGGCGCCGGCGACGAACGCACGCTGCACTGGGCCGAACGTCCCCGCGGCCTTACACGGGTTGTTGTTCTTCGTCGTGCAGGTCAGCCCGTTCCAGGTGCCCGAGGTCTGCTCCCAGCTCCAGTTGAGATCGACCGTGTGCGGCCCGCCCCCGGCGAGCAGCAAGCCACCCATGGCCGTCCAGGTGACGAGGCCGGTCGTGCCACCCGGCGTCAGCTGGTACGGACCGTTGCCGTCGACCTCCGCCCAGACCTTTGCGGTCACACCCGTGCCCGTCAAAGGATGATTCGCGCCGAGATCGACCTCAGCCTGCATCCCGCCGCTGCAGTCGCTCTTTGCGAAGTAGGCATCCGGCAGGCAGGTACCGGGCAGCAGCCAGGCGTTGCGGACTGCCGGCCCGGTGCCGGTGCTCCAGCCGCGGACGTGGACGACTCCGTCGGTCGAGCCTACGTCGTAGCACTCCGTATAGAGCTGGCCGCACGCGGAGTTCGGATCCAGGCCGCCGACGAGGCGGATCCGCACGCCGACGTGCGCCGAGTCGATCGAGACCGGGATTCCGGCCGGAGTCGCCCAGAGTTGATCGCCACCGCTCGTGCCGGTCTTCTTCAGCTCCACCGTCCCGAGAGATGCGCCGGTTGCCTCATTCACGAACGTCGCGAACGCATACGTGAACCGGAGGTCCGGCACGGCCACAGGCAGCATTCCTTCCTGCACCTCGACCCGCTTCAGCTGCACGCGCGCGTGCGCGTTGATCGCGCCGACGTCGGGGAGGCCCGGAATCTGGAAGATCAACGGCAGCCCTGCCTCCGTCGCTTTCACGTCGAACATCAGGTTGGGCGTGTCGCACGGCTCTTGCGTCTCGGTGGGATCCGGATCGACCGTGCCGTTCGCGTACGACGGGCTCTGGTAAAGGAGGGTGATCGCCCCCTTGACCACGCCGCCGACCTGGCCGTTGTAGCTCGAACCGGCGCCGCCGCCGAACCGCGTCGCCTCGTTCTTGATCGCAGTGTTCGCGGCCACCGGGTCGCTGAAGCAGTCGCCGAGGAACGCACCGCCCGCGAAGGCGGCCGCATCCACCTGCAGCTGCAGGTGCCGCTTGTGCACCCACCAGTTGCCGATGTCGACGGTGAGCGACAGGAAGAGCAGTACAACGGGGATCAGCAGCGCGACGAACACGACGATGCCGCCCTCCTCGCGGGCCGCGAGATCCGTGAATCCGCGCGCGGCGCTCATACGCACGCCCCGCCGGTTATTCCTGCGGGGGCCTCCTGCTCGAGCCGCATCGTGGCCGTGCCGCGGAGAGTGATCGCCGTCCCGATGAACGGCAGGCTGTAGCCGACGGCGACTTGGACCTTCACCGGGTCACCGACATCCGATCCTTCGGGCAAGCAGATCCCAACGGTGGCCGCGGTCGGAATCGATGACGTGCCGCCGGTCCGCAGCTCGCCGGTCTCCAGCCGACTGCGAATCAGCGTGTCGTATTCGCCGTAGGTGGCGAACGTGTTGACGGACACCTTGCGGGCGCCTTCGCTCGCGACATGATTGAGGTCGAGCCAGTAGTTCATGACTTTTCCGAAGTGGAGGATCGCGACGATGATCAGGCACAGAAACGGAACGACCAGCGCGAACTCGACTGCCGCCTGGCCGCGCTCGCTCCGGAACCGCCCGCGCCGGCGGGAGCTCTGAGCGCCTTCGAGTGAAGGCTCCCAAAGCTCCCGCGGCGACGCGGCCGAGGTGGTCCGAGACCGATCTCGGCATACTCGGCCTGCGCTGTGCGCAGACCGATTTCCGCCAACGTCTTCGAACCGTTCAAGCACGTTGGACCTACGGGACCATCAGGTCGATTTTGTCGGCGACACGACCGAGAAAGTCATCGATCGCGACACCGAGCACACCGAGCGTGATGGTCAGACCCACGACAACGAAGCCGAGGACCATCGCGTACTCCGTCGCACCCTGGCCATCCTCGCGCTTGAGCGCCAGGAAGAGCTGGCCCATCTTGAGCGAAATCCGCTCGAACATTCCCTACCTCCCATTTGAAGTTGCAGGCCGGAGAAACCCGGCACTGCTTCAACAAGCTCCATTAAGGAGGGCTGCTCTCTCTGCTCCGCACCGCGAAGGGGTGGGTCGAACCACCCGTTCGGATCAGCCTCGCGGCCGAACGGCGGGCGACAATCCTCTCGTGGCCGACCACGTGGATCTCGTGCGCGCCGACGGCCGTCCCGTCTGCCGTTGCCGCGTGGCGAGCTCGTTCGCCTCGCGCTTCCGCGGGCTGATGGGTGTGGCGGAGCTGCCGCCGGGCACGGGCCTGCTCCTCCAGCGAACGAGCTCGGTCCACACCCACTTCATGCGCTTCTCACTCGACGTCGTCTTTCTCGACCGCGAGCGGCGCATCGTCTCGGTCACGCGGGCAGTCAGGCCCTGGCGGTTCGCGAAGGCGAAGGGCGCCGACTCGGTCCTCGAGCTGGCCGCCGGCGAGTGCGACCGGCTCGGTCTCACCGCGGGAACGGCGTTGTTCGAAGCCGAGCGCTAGGCGGGAGCCGAGATCGCCGCGAGATCGTGCTCGTAGGCGTAGCTGAGCGCCTCGGTCCGATTCTTGATCTCGAGCTTGCGGTAGATGTTGCGCAGGTGGAACTTCACCGTCTGCTCGCTCAACCAGAGCCGCAATGCGATCTGCTTGTTCGTGTAGCCGTGGCACAGCTCGACGAGCACCGCCACCTCCTTCTCGGACAGGCCTGCCGGCCGCGCGGTCCCGTCCTGAGGCGCGAGCGAGCGGTGGATCACGCTACCGTCGACGATCTGGCGGATCGCCGCGGGCAGGTCGAAGGGGTTCACCGACTTGAGGATGTACCCACGCGCGCCGCGCCGAAAGGCCGACTCCATCACCTGTCGATCCTCAACGGCCGAGAGCATCGCCACCTTCACCGACGGGTGTCGCCTCGCCAGTGCCTCGAGGCACCCGAGGCCGTCGAGCCCAGGCACCTGCACGTCCAGGAGGACGAAGTCGCAGGCGACTCTCGCCATCAGCGGCAGCAGATCGTTCCCGTTGTCCACTTCGCCGACCAACTCGACGTCTTCGACCTCGTCGAAGACGAGTTTGACCGCATCACGCATCAGCGCGTGGTCCTCCACGAGGATCACCCTGGTCGTACCCATCCGCCCGTATCCCCTCTGCCGCCCGCCCCTACCGCAAGGAGCACTACTGTCACCCTTTCTCATTCCGCGCCGTTCCTCCATCCCTCGAAGGAGGGAATGCACGTGCGCTGCTCAGCCGGTGTTGCGTAGCGCGGCGGCGATGCCGGCGATCGAGCGGAGGAGAGGGCGAAGCGCGCGCTCGTCGCCGGCCCGGTGCGCGCGCAGGAGCTCGACCTGGATGGCGTTCATCGGGTCGACGTAGGGGTTCCGCAGGCGGACCGAGCGCTGCACGACTGGATGCCGGTCGAGCAGCGCTTCCGCCTCCACGATTGCGAGCACCGCTTCGACGGTCCGCCGGTGCTCCTCCGAGAGGCGGTCCCAGATCCGGTCGCGGTCGGCGCTCGGCGGCACGAGGTCGAGATAGCCGGTGGCGATCTCGAAGCTCGACTTCGCAAGCGTCATCTCGAGGTTCTCGACTAGCGCGCGGAAGAACGGCCACTCGCGGTAGAGGCGTCGGAGCCACTCCAGACGCTCTCCCTCGACTCCGTACTCGACGAATGCTGAGCCACAGCCGTACCAGGACGGCAACAGGCAGCGGTTCTGCGTCCAGGCGAACACCCACGGGATCGCGCGCAGCGCCTCGAGCTCGCCACGTCCTGCCGCCTCCGGCCGCGACACCGGGCGGGAGCCGATCTCGAGCAGCGCGAGCTCGTCGACCGGAGTGAAGCTGCGGAAGAACGGTGGGAACGCCGGGTCCTCCCAGACGAGGGCGCGGTAGGCGGCGAGCGAGGACGCCGCGAGCGCAGTCATCGTGTCGCGCGCGCCCTCGTTCGGCGGCGCGAGCCCCGACGCCTCCGGGAAGGCCGTCAACAGCGTCGCGGCGACGGCGGCCTCGAGGTTCCGCTCAGCAAGCCCAGGCAGGCCGTATTTGAAGGAGATCGTCTCGCCTTGCTCGGTCAGCTGGAGCCGCCCCGCCACAGCGCCCGGCGGCTGCGCGAGCACCGCGGCGTACGTCGGTCCTCCGCCCCGGCCGGCGGAGCCGCCGCGGCCGTGGAAGATTGTCAGCTCGACGTCCCGCTCCTCCGCGAGGGCGACGAGCTCCTCCTGGGCGCGGTAGATCTCCCAGTTGGCGGCGAGGTAGCCGCCGTCCTTGGCCGAATCGGAGTAGCCGACCATCACCTCGAGACGCGGCCGAGGGGTCCCGTCGAGAAGCTCGCCGGCGAGGTGACGTGCGCCGCGTAGGTCGTCGATCGTCTCGAGCAGCGGCACGGCGTGGACGTTGAGCCCCGCCGAGCGCGCGAGGGTCTCCGCTGCGAGCACGTCGCCGGCGCTCGCCGTCATCGACACGATCACGCGGTCGATCGAGCGCGGCCCGTGGCGTGCGCGCGCCTCGGCGGCGGCCGTGAGCGCGGCAACGACGTGCTCGGCCCGCTCCCGCACGTCCTTGGCGTGGACGCGGAGGTCGAGCGTCGCCACGTGCAGTCCGAAGACCTCGACTCGCGCACGGAGGTCGGCGAGCGCGCCGTCGGCGACGCGGGCGGCGCCGTGCGCGCGCAGCGTGGCATCGACGCGAGCAAGGTCGTCCGCGAGCTCCTCGGCGTCGCCGTACTCGTCGGCAGCGAGCCGCTCCCAGATCCGGACGAGCTCGGCGCGGTACGGCTCGTCGCTCGCTGAGTCGAGCTCCGGGACCAGGCCCACGAGCTCGGTCGACATTCCCCATGCGGAGCCGAGCAGGCGCACGTCCCGCCGCAGGAGGTCGCGTGCGAGCGTCCGCGCGCGCTCGAGCGCGTCGACGATCGTGTCCGCGCCCGCGTTCGGGTTGCCATCCATGTCGCCGCCGATCCAGGTGCCGAGCCGGAGCGGTGGCGGCGCACCCGGGATCGCGTCCCGCAGCTCGCGCACGAGCCGCGGCAGCGCCTGCCACAGGCTCGCCTCGACGAACCAGAGCCCGTTGCGAATCTCGTCGACGACTCGCGGCCGCCGCGAGCGCACTTCGTCCGTCTGCCACAGGATCGTCACTTCCTCCGCGACCTGCTCGCGAACGCGTCGCTGCGTCGAGTGCGGCAACTCCGGGTCGTCGAGCCTGCGCAGCGCCGTCGCGAGACGCTGGTGGGCCTGCAGAATCGTGCGACGGCTCGCCTCGGTCGGATGCGCGGTCAACACGGGCCGGACCTCGATCCGGGCAGCCGCCTCCCGCAGCTCGTCGTCGCTGACTCCGGCCTCGCGAAGACGTGCCACCGCATCCGCAAGCGACTCGCGAGGGACCCGGCCCTCGTGCTCGTACTGTCGGCGTCGCCGCAGCCGGTGGTGCTGCTCGGCGATGTTCGCGAGCTGGAAGAAGATCGAGAACGCACGCAACACCGCAGCCTGCTGCTCGAGAGAAAGGGAGCCGATGGTCTCCTCGAGCGCCGTGCGCTCGCCCGTCTCGCGTGCGTCACGTGCGAGGCCGCGAATCTGCTCCTCCAGCACGAGCAGCTCATCGCCCTCCTGCTCGACGAGGACGTTTCCGAGCACGTCACCGAGCAGGCGGACATTCGCACGGAGCGGCGCGTCTGGTGCACTCACAGTCGCGCTACTTTACTTTCGCCAGTGAAGCCTCTTTCCGTGCCAGTCGCCGTCCTGGTCGCCGCGATCTCGCTGGCCTCGGGCGGCAGCTCGGGCGCGACGGACTACAGCGCCGCGGCACGCGCCGGCTGCGCCGCGGCCAACGGAACGGCCGCCGTGGCCGCGCCGCGCTTCGTCCGGAGGATCGCCACGGGCGAGACCGGCTGGTTCGCTTCCCCGGGGCTCGTCGACCTCAACGGCGACGGGCGTCTCGAGATTGTCGCGCCGTTCTACTCCACGTTCGTATTCGACGCCAAAGGTCGTCCCCTCGGGAAAGGGATGGCGACGAAGGGTCGTGTCTACGCACCCGGCGTGGTCGCAGACCTGGACGGCGACAAGGTGCCCGAGATCGTCGTCGGCGGCAACGAGGGAACCGTCGCAGCGTACGAACTTCGCGGCGGGCGCCTGAGGCTGGAGCCGGGGTGGCCCGCGTCCACGTGCAGTGGTGGCCAGTGCCCGGAGGCTCGGGGCATGGCGGCCGCCGACCTCGACGGGGACGGCCGGATCGAGGTCGTCGTCACGACGACGAACACCTCGCCGACCGGATCGCAGGTGTTCGTGTTCGACGCGAAGGGCTCCGTCTACCGGCCGAAGGGTGCGCCGGCGACCGCGTGGCCGCGCTTCAACACACTGTCCGGCAAGGGCAATGACGCCGACTTCAACGGCATCGGCAACCACGGCTACGGCGCCTACGGCGAGAACGTCGGTATCGGCAACCTCGACGACGACCCGCAGCTCGAGGTCGTTGTCACTTTCGACAACCACCAGATCAACGTCTTCAACCACGACGGTACATCCGTGCTCGCATCCCCCTGGTTCCGGAATCGCGACAGCCGTTTCAGCGGGCGCCGGCTCGGTTGGGGTCAGTTCATCCGCTGGCTGAATCCGGTCGTCGAGAATCGGCACTACCACCAGCACGTTGGCGCGTGGCCGCACCCGCGGATGGATATGTGGCTGCAGTGGACAGCCTCCCCGCCCTCGGTCGCCGACCTCGACCGCGACGGGCGGAACGAGGTGATCGGGCTCCCGAACGCAGAAATGAAGGAGCCGTACGAGACGCAGGCATACGCCTTCATGGTCCTCGACGGGGCGCAGAAAGGCGGCGCGCGGGCGGGACGCCGACATGCGGGGTTCGTGACCCTGCCGCTCTCGAGCAAGCCGGCGGTGCGTCCCGACGGCGACTGGTATCCACCGAGCGGCATCCCCGCTCCCACCGTCGTCGACATCGCCGGCGACCCGCAGCCGGAGATCGTCGCCTCGGTCCCGGACGGATTCGTCTACGCCGTCTCACCGTCAGGCAAGCGTCTGTGGCGCTACGACTACGCCCGGGGCGCTGCGAAGACGGTCGCTTCGGAGGTCGTCGCCGCGGACCTCAACCGCGACGGGACACCCGAGCTCGTTTTCGGCACCTACGCGCTGGCGCCCGGCGCCGGCCGCCTCGTCGTTCTCTCAGCCGCGGGCAAGCGGCTCTACGACATTCGGCTGCCACATCAGGGGAGGGACGGAAACGGGATCGGCGTTCCCGCCGCCCCCTCGATCGGCGACCTCGACAAGGACGGGCGACTGGAGATCGTGCTGACGACGTTCGACCACGGGATCGACGTGTTCCGCGTCCCGGGGTCCGGCACCAACTGCCTGCCCTGGCCAACGGGACGCGGGAACACGCTGCGGAACGGCACCGGCCCGGCTACCGCCCCTTAACTGGCGCGCAATGCGGCAAGCAGCTCCTGGTGGCGCCGCTCCTCGTCGCTTGGAGCCTCCTCCTCCGCATCCCGTCCGCCCCGCTGTGCGCGCGCAAGCTGCACCGGCTTGACGACGAAGAAGAAGACGGCTGCCGCGATCGCGACGAACTGGATCACGTCGGTGATGAAGGCGCCGTAGCGGAAGACCGAGTCGTTGATCGTGAAGGTGAGAGCGCTGAAGTCCGGCTTCCCGATCACGGCGGCGATGATCGGCATCACGAGGTTGTCGACCAGGGAGTTGATGACCGCGGCGAACGCGAGGCCCATGACGAATGCGACGGCGAGCTCGATCAAGTTGCCTTTCATCAGGAAGTCCTTGAACTCCTGCAGCAGCGGCTTCATTGCCTCCTCCTCGGCCGGGTTTCAGGATGCCGCGACCGTAACGCGTCAGCCACTGGCTCGCGGCAGCGACGCCGTGACCACGGTGCCGCGGCCCCGCGGGCTGACGACGATGAGCGTCCCACCTGCGGCTTCCGCGCGGTCCCGCAGGCCGATCAGCCCGGATCCGGCCGAGGTGTCGGCGCCGCCGGCGCCGTCATCGCGGATCTCGACACGGACGACATCGTCCGCGCATCCGATCGTGACGGTTGCGGCCGTCGCTCCCGCATGCTTGACGACGTTGTTGAGCGCCTCCGAGACGATGAAGTACGCCGTCGCCTCGACGGGGTGCCCGAGCCGCTCCGCCGTCACGTCCAGCTCCACGGGCAGCGGCAGCCTGGTGGCGAGGGCGGCGAGCGCGCCCTCCAGGCCGTAGTCGGTAAGCGCACCCGGATGGAGCCCGCGGGCGAGCTCGCGCAGCTCCTCGAGCCCCGCGTCGAGCTCCCCGGCGGCAACGCTCAGCAGCTGCTTCGCCGACTCGGGATCGCTGCTCCATCGCGACTGGGCGGCACGCACCGTCAACGCGGCGGCCACGAGCCGTTGCTGGGCACCGTCGTGGAGGTTGCGCTCGAGCTTCCGGCGCTGCTCGTCGCCGGCTCGAACGATGCGGGCCCGCGACGCCTGCAGGTCCGCACGGGCCTGCGCACTCGCCACGGCGAGAGACACGAGCTCGCAGAAGGCGCCAAGCCGAACCTCGCTCTCCTCCGGCAGCCGGTCCTCGCTTCCGATCGAGACGGCGCCCCAGGGCGTTCCGGCGACCACGATCGGGGCCGTGACCGTGGAGCGGTAGCCGCTGCGCAGCATCAGCTCGGCCCACTCACCCGTGGCTGCGCCCCAGTCGTCGACGCGGGCCGGGATGCCAGTGTCGCGGGCGCGCCCGACCGTCGTGTTCTCGTCGAACAGCAGCCGAGTTCCCAGCGGAAACGGATCGATCCCGTCCCGGTTGTGGCGACCGACGACCGTGGCCGTGTCGTCTCCCTCGTAGCGCCAGACCGCCGAGGCATTCACCTCGAGCACGCGGGCGCACTCCGCCGCAACGGCCATGAAGACCCGCTCCGGGTTCGCCTCCGACGCGACGAGCGTCGCCACCCGGCGGAGCGCCCGCTGCTCCTGAGCGAGTCGTCCGATCTCGGCGAGCTTCGCCCCCGGGTCTCCCTCCATCGCCGGTACGCAGCTCTCCGCGCTGTCCACCCGGTCGGTGAGATCGATTCCGGACGTGACGAGATAGGCGGGCACGCCGTCGGCGCCCTTTACGGGCTTGTTGGACCACGCGATCAGGCGACGGCTCCCGTCCTTCGTCTGCCAGTGTCCGACCTGAGGACTCGAGTGTCCCGTCCTCCAGATGAACGCCAGCACCTCACGGAACGCGTCCGCCTCCTCGAGTGGGATGACGGACTCGAAGACCGGACGGCCGAGCACCTCGTTACGCGTGAAGCCCGTCGTCCGCTCGCACGCGTCGTTGAAGAGCATGATGCGCCCGTCCTGGTCGAGCACGCAGACGAGCGACTGCGTGGTCTCGGTCAACACCTCGGCGAACGCGTCGCCGAGCTCGAAGTTGTCCTTGCTCGGCGGGTCGCTCATGAATGTGACTGAGACTAGAGGCTTGATGTGAAATTGGCGCGCTGTGGGGCTGCTCCAGACCAAGCCAGGGCGGCTCGGCGTCCGAAGCGCAGGCTGGCTGCCTGCGTGAGGACGACGAGACGGCCTGGCGCCGTGTCTGGGGCGGCCCCACAGACCCGCTCAGGTTTCACATTAAGCCTCTAGCACCTCGAGCCGCCCCGCCCGCCGCGACGGTTCGCGGTGGGCGGGGCCGCTCCAGCAAGAGAAGGAGCGACGCCGTGCGACTCGTCTTCGGAACGCTGGACCTGCCCGACACCGCGCTTGCACCCCGAATCCTCGACCGGTTCTACGCAGCCGGCGGGCGGGCACTCGACGTCGCCAACGTCTACCGCGACGGCGAGTCGGAGCAGGCCGTCGGAAGGTGGCTCCATGAGCGGAACTCGCCGGACGGCGTCGTCGTGTACGCCAAGGGCTGCCATCCGCCGTACTGCCGCCCCGAGCTCGTCTCCTCCGAGCTGGACAAGGCCTGCCGGCTGCTCGGCGTCGACCGGATCGACGTCTTCATCCTGCACCGGGACGATCCGTCGCTCCCCGTCGCCGCGTTCGCCGACGCCCTCCTGGAGCAGGTCGCCGCGGAGAGGATCGGCGGCTTCGGAGTCTCGAACTGGACCGTCCCCCGGCTTCGCGAGCTCCAGAAGCACCTCGAAGAAGTCGGCGAGGACGGGCTCATCGCGTTCAGCAACCACTTCTCTCTCGCCGAGATGGTGGCCGAGCCATGGCCTGGCTGCCTCGCGATCGACAAGGAGGAGCTCGACGCACTCGCGGACGCCGACCTGTTGATCCTCGCCTGGTCGAGCCTCGCGACGGGCTTCTTCGCCGGGCGCGACCCGGCCAGCTGGGACAGCCCGGACAACCGAGCCCGGCGCGAACGGGCAACAGAGCTCGCCGACGAGCTCGGAGCCTCCGCCACGGCAGTCGCGCTCGCGTACGTCTTCCATCAGCCCGATTACGTGCTCCCGATCGTCGGCACGCGTTCCGAGGCTCACCTCGACGAAGCGCTGTCCGCCTCCGAGATCGAGTTGAGCGCCGCGCAGCTGAAGTGGCTGGAGAGCGGCGCGCTCCCTTAAGGTTCGTCGCTCTCGAGAAGGAGGTTCCCAAAGTGGCTTCGCATCTCCTCCGGCTGGTCCTCGCGACCGCGCTCGCGGCAGGTGCAGTGGCGATCTCCGGTGCCGCCGCCGCTCCTCAGCACGCGTCGAAGCCGGCCGCCGGAGTCCCCGACTTCGGCCCCAACGTGAAGATCTTCGATCCGAGCATGTCGACGAGCGAGATCAAGGCGGTCGTCGACGCGATCGCCGCCGAGCAGGTCTCGAACCAGTTCGGGACGCAGCGCTACGCGTTGCTCTTCAAGCCCGGCACCTACGGAACTCCCACCGATCCTCTCAACTTCCAGGTCGGCTACTACACCGAGGTGACCGGGCTGGGCAGCTCGCCGAGCGGCGTCGTCGTGAACGGCACGATCGATGTCTACAACCAATGCTTCGGGCCTGGTGACTGCACGGCGCTCGTGAACTTCTGGCGCTCCCTCTCGAACCTGACGATCAACGTCGCAGGCAAGGGAGGCTGCCAGTTCGGTGAGTTCTGGGCGACGTCGCAGGCCGCGCCGATGCGACGCGTCCACGTCAATGGCTTCATGACGCTCATGGACTACTGCTCGGCGCCGTCCTTCGCGAGCGGCGGCTTCATCGCCGACTCGCAGCTCTCGGGCACCGTCGTCAACGGCTCGCAGCAGCAATACCTCGTCCGGAACAGCAGTGTCGGCACCTGGACCAACGGCGTCTGGAACCAGGTCTTCGCCGGTGTCGCGGGTGCGCCGCCGCAGTCGTTCCCGAGCCCGCCGTACACGACGCTCGACGCGAACCCCGCTTCACGCGAGAAGCCGTTCCTCTACATCGACGCGAACGGCCGCTTCAAGGTGTTCGTCGCCGACGTTCGCTTCAACTCGTCCGGCACGACGTGGGCCGACGGCCTGACGCACGGCCGCTCGGTTCCGATCGAGGACTTCTTCGTCGCGAAGCCCACGGACAGCGTCAAGTCGATCAACAACGCCCTGTCGCACGGGAAGAACCTCCTCTTCACTCCCGGCGTCTACGACATCGACAAGACGATCAAGGTGAAGCGGCCGGACACGATCGTGCTCGGCCTCGGCATGGCGACGTTGACCGCCCGGAACGGCGTCACCCCGATGACCGTGGCCGACGTGGAGGGGGTCGAGGTTTTGGGTCTGATCTTCGACGCAGGCCCCAAGGCGTCGCCGGCGTTGCTCGTCTTCGGCAACCCGCTCGGCGTGAACGGCGGTGGCAAGCACGATCACGCAGACGATCCGGGCGCGCTCCACGACGTGTTCTTCCGCATCGGCGGGCCGCACGTCGGCAAGGCGCTCACGAGCCTCGTCGTCGGTCGCGACAACACGATCCTCGACCACATCTGGGCCTGGCGGGCAGACCACGGCAGCGGTGTCGGGTGGACGACCAACACGGCCGACGTCGGCGTCGTCGTCACCGGAGACAACGTCGTTGCCACGGGCCTCTTCGCCGAGCACTACCAGAAGTACAACGTCTTCTGGGCCGGCGAGAACGGCAAGACGATCATGTTCCAGAACGAGATGCCGTACGACCCGCCGAACCAGGCCGCGTGGCAGCACAACGGCGTCCTCGGGTGGGCCGCCTACAAGGTCGCCGACTGGGTCAAGACCCACGAGGGCTGGGGCCTCGGGAGCTACTGCTTCTTCAACGTGGATCCAACGATCCACGCGAGCCGTGCCTTCGAGGTGCCGGTGACGCCCGGAGTGAAGCTGCACGACATCCTCTCGCTGTCGATCACGAACCACGGGACGATCGACCACGTCGTGAACGACGTCGGGGCGGCGACGCCACCCGACACAACACCGGTGAACATCGTCTCGTACCCCTAGCGCGACAGCTCGACTCGAGGCCCGCGAGAGCGGGCCTCGAGTCGGTTGTGCGGTTCAACTCGCCCTCAGCGGGTATAGCGTTTCGATCCGACCGATGAGCAGCTTGTCTCCACGGAATCGGCTGGCGGGTCTTGCACTCGCCGCCGCAACGTGCGTGGTTCTTGGGATCGCCTCGGGCGCCGGGACCGCGCCGTTGAGCGACGCGCCGGATGGGCCGGGCGCGCTCTCCCACTTCGACCTCGCGCGCAAGGACTGCCTCGGCACCGCACGGAACACGACGTCGAAGGTGTGGTTCACGGTCGCGGACGGCGTCCTGAGCGACGTCTACTACCCGACGATCGACAACACGAACGTCGAGACGCTGCAGTACCTCGTCACCGACGGCTCGACCTTCACGGACCTCCAGACGAGGGACATGACCTCGACGGTCCGGGCACTGGACAGCAGCGGGATGGCCTGCCGGGTCACGAGCGGGCCTGCGAGTGGGAAGTACCGGATCGTCACCGACTACGTGGCCGACCCGGGCACCAACGCGATCCTCATGCAGGTCGCCTTCGACGTCGACCGGCACGCCGGCGCGTTGCGTCTCTACCTCCGCTTCGATCCGACCGTGAACGGAAACGGCGGTGGCGGTGGTGGGAACGGCGGCGCCGACTCGGCCACGACAGATACGTCGACCGGCCACACCATCCTCGTCGCCTCCGACCCGAACACGGTCACGAACGCCGTCAACCGCGACTACGCCCAGCCGGTCTACGCCGCCCTCGACGGCCCGTTCGCCGAGTCGACCAACGGCTTCGCCGGGACGGCGAGCGACGGGCTCGCGCAGCTCGACGCGTCGCACGCGCTGACCACGTCGTACACCACGGCGAGCACCGGCAACGTCGTCCAGACGGCGCGCATCATGGGCGGCAGGACGCACGACGGCGACCTCGAGTTCACCATGGCACTCGGCTTCGGCGCGAGCCAGGCAGCTGCCGTGCAGACCGCCGAGAGTGCGCTGAAGCACACGTTCGACAAGGCACGCCGCGACTCGGAGAAGGGTTGGGACGCCTACGACCGGAGACTCAAGGACCCACCGAAGAAGCTGCCGGGGATCAAGGCGAAGCGGACCGACGACCTGCGCGACGCGTACGTCGTGAACGCCAACGTGCTGAAGGCCTCCGACGACAAGACTTTCCCCGGCGCGATCGTCGCCAGCATGGCCTCGCCGTGGGGGCAGGCGGTCTCGGCCGGAGACCCGGGCAACACGTACTTCGGCTCCTATCGTGAGATCTTCGCCCGCGACCTCTACGAGATCTGGACGGGCCTGATGGCCGTGGGCGACCGGGCGACAGCCCGCGACGCGACGCTGTTCCTCTTCGAGCGACAACAGCAGGCCGACGGGTCGATGCCGCGCAACAGCCTCCTCAACGGCAAGACCGCGCCCGACTCGTTCGGCATCCAGCTGGACGAGACGGCCTACCCGCTGCTGATGGCCGACGAGCTGCACCTCACCGACGCCTCGCTCTACGCGAACCACATCAGGCCCGCCGCGAACTTCGTCGCCAGCCACGGCCCCGCGTTCGGCGTCGAGCGCTGGGAGGAGCAGGACGGCTACTCGCCCTCGACGATCGCGGCCGAGATCGCGGGGCTCATTGCCGCCGCACACCTCGCGGACATCAACCACGACCCGGTCTCGGCAGCCGTCTGGCGCGGCGTCGCCGACGACTATCAGCGCTCGATCAAGAGCTGGACGGTGACCACGACCGGCCCGCTCGCGCCGCGCTACTTCATCCGCCTCTCGAAGACCGGCGACCCGAACGCCGCGATCTCCTACAACGTGGGCAACGGCGGCCCGACCCTCGACCAGCGCTCGGTGATCGACGCCGGCTTCCTCGAGCTCGCCCGGCTCGGTGAGCTTCCGGCGAACGACCCGGACATCCTCGCCTCGCTGCCTGTGGTCGATGCCACGATCCGGTCGAACACGGCGAGCGGCTTCGGCTGGCACCGCTACAACGGCGACGGCTACGGCGACCGCTCGAGCGACGGCCGCCCCTGGGCGCCGTCGGGCCAGGGCACGGGGCATCTCTGGCCCGCGCTGTCGTCCGAGCGCGGCGAGCAATCGCTGCAGACCGGCGACGTGACCGGCGCGACGTCCCTGCTCGACGGCATGGACCGGTTCGCCGGCGGCGTCAGCCTCATTCCCGAGCAGGACTGGGAGAATCCCGATCTCGCGGCTTCTCCATTCGGAACACCGCCGGAGACCGCGTCGATCGGGTTCGTCAACGGCGAGCCGGCCGGCTCGGCCAACCCGCTCAGCTGGTCGGCGGCCTCCTTCGTGCGGCTCTTCGCCGACATCGGCGCGGGCCGGCTCGTCGACCGCCCGCGAAGCACGTTCCGGCGCTACGTCGCGCACACGCAGGGGACGACGCCGCTGACGGTCACCAGCCCGGCCGACCTGAGCGCCGTGACGGCCTCGCCGGTCACCGTGACCGGCACGACGGCACCGGGCAACGCCGTCTACGTCACGGCCACGAACACGGACGCGAACTCGGCCACGACGGGCGCCTCGACGACGGCGGACTCGACGGGCGCCTTCAGCCTCTCCGTCACGGTGACCGGCGGGACGACCGTCCTCAACGTGGTCGCCGTCAGCGCCGGCGGCGGCACGGCACACGTGAAGCGCACCGTGGTCTTCGACTTCGTGCCGGGGACACTGCTCCTCGACGTCGCGGATCCGAGCGGCGACGACAACGGGCCGGGCAACTACGCCTACCCGACCTTCAGCGGCTTCCATCCGGGCGCCTTCGACCTCCAGCAGTTCCAGGTCTTCGACGACGGCACGAACGTCATCTTCCGGGTGAAGGTGCGCGACCTGTCGCCGACGTTCGGCAGCCCGCTGGGGGCCCAGCTCGTCGACGTCTACGTCCACGATCCGGGAGCGGCGCCCGGCTCGACCTCGACCGCCGCCGCCAACGCGTCACGCAACTTCCAGATCGCGCCGGCGTACGCGTGGAGCCGGCTGATCCAGGTGCAGGGCTTCGGGCAGCGCTACGAGAACGCCGCCGGCACTCCGCTCGGCACCGTTGCGATCAGCGCCAACCAGATCTCGCGCTTCATCACCTTCAGGGTCCCGAAGGCAAGCCTCGGCTCACCCGGGCCGGGTTGGGCGTTCACGGTCGTGCTCACCGGTCAGGACGGGTTCAGCGGCGATCAGGCCCGCGGTTTCCAGTCCACGCCGCAGGACTTCCAGTTCGGCGTGTGCGCCGCGCCGAGCGCCGACCCGCACTGCACGGTCAACCCCGGCACCGTCCCGAAGGCGGTCGACGTGATCCCGCCCGCCGGCGTCCTCCAGTCAGACGAGCTCGACTACACGCTGCACAGCCCGGTCGTCCTGCAGGGCATCACGATCCCCTGAGATTCAGGCCGTCCTGCTCGCCGGGCTCCTCGACGTCCCCCTCACTCCCTTTCGGCGCTTGTCGCGCGCGTTCGGCAATCAGCTCGTCCGACTCGCCGCCGTAGTGCAACCGCCACCACTCGGCGCGACGCTCGAACGACGCCAATTCCTCGGCTTCGACGCGCTGGCGCTCCTCCTCCAGGCCCGCCGCATCCGATGCGTGCGCTTCGCGGCCCGCGCCTGCGCGCCGCGGTTCGGGCGCATCATCCGAGCGGTGCGGCATGCCGACAGCCTAGCGCCGTGCACCCCGCGTCGCGCTCATTGACAACCGCGGACAGAGTGTGATTGGTTAGCGTTCCGGACGGCTGAAAAGTTCGCTGCGGCAGAGAGTGGGAGTCATGGCCCGCGCCAGACGCAGCACGCCAGAGCCCGGGGACAACAAGAGGAGCGCTCGTCGGCGAAGCAAGCACGATGCCGACCTCGACGATCGCTGGATCAGGCCTCGGTCGAAGGAGGCCGCCGCAGGGCGCATCCGGGAGAAGGACCGAAGTGACGAGCTCGAGGTCTTCGAGCGGCGCCTGGAATGGTTCCGGCTCTACCACTCGGACCGTTCCGGCTGGACGTCGGACGAGCGGTTCCAGAAAGCCGTTCTGCACGCAGTGCGCCTCGAGCGCGCCCTGCCGCAGATGGCGCTCGATCCCGGCGGCGATCCGCCGGCGCGCGGCTACGCGGCGGTCGCGGTCGAAGGCAAGGCGTCCGCGCGCGTCCGCCGCGCAAAGAATCCCTCTCCACGCGCGAGCCTCGGGTTCGCAGGCGACCCAGTGGCCGTCGCGTTCGACCAACAGGCCCTTCCCGAAGGCGTCGACGTCAAGGTGACGCTCAAGCGTGAGCTGGCCCGGACGCTCGATCTCTCGACAGTTCGGATGTTCCGGTTCGACGACGACACGGATGCGTGGGTGCTCGTCCCTCGCTCAGGCGTTGCCCGCAACGTGGAGTACGCGTGGGTGCGGGCCCACCGCCCGGGAACCTACGTGGCAGTCGGCCTCCCAATCGACCCAGGGCTCCTGCTCGCCGTGCTGCTGCTTCAGGCCCTCCGCCCCCAGCTAGCGGTCGCGCGGCGCGCCAGGTCCACGGCGGCTCTGCTCGACGCGGTCGCCGGCCTGGTCACGGGAGGCATCGAGACCAAAGACGGAGAGCTGCCCCCGGGGTTCGACCCCGGCGAATTCGACCTGCCGGGCGGTGGTCTCGACTTCGGCGACCTGCGCGGTCTGCTCGACGGGCTCGAGTTTCCCGATCGCGGTCTGTTGGAGTGGGAAATCGGAGACGATATCTGTCCGCCGTGGTGGCGATGGCCCGGCCACGGGTGGCCATGGCCGCCGTCAAAGTGGCCTCCGCGCCTTCTCTGGCCGCCGATTCTCTGGCCGTGGCTCCCGATCGAGTGGACGTCGGTCGGGCCGCGCAACGTGAACGGACGCATCAAGAGCCTGGCGATCCACCCCTCGAACGGGAACATCGTCTGGGCGGGCGCCGCGAACGGCGGCGTCTGGAAGACGACAAACGGCGGAGCAACCTGGCTCCCGATGATGGAGCAGGAGCTTTCGCTTGCGATCGGAGCGCTCGCCGTGGCACCCAGCGCCCCGCTCACCCTCTACGCGGCGACCGGCGAGGATACCCCCGGCTGGGGGCCTTCGTGGCCGGGCGCCGGCGTCTACAAGTCGACGAACGCCGGCGGCTCATGGACGCTGGTCGGCGCCATCGCAAGCACGCGCTGCACGCGCGTTCTCGTGCACCCCTCGAACCCGAACGTGGTCTACGTCGCAGGGAGTAGCGGCCTGCACAAGAGCACGGACGGCGGCGTGAACTGGACGGACGTGCGCACCGACCATGTCTCCGACGCGCTCATCGATCCGACGAATCCGGACCGGCTGTTCGCGGCCGTCTGGGCCTCCGGCGTGTACCGCTCGACGAACGGCGGGGCAAGTTGGTCGTTGCTCTCGAGCGGGATCCCGACCGGCTCCGCGGCGGACTGGATCAAGCTCGCGATGGGCTTGAACGGCACCAATGGAACAAACTTCCTGCTCGCGAAGATGGGTCCGAACTCGGGCGACATCTACCGGTCGACGAACGGCGGCACCAGTTGGACGCTGCTGGCGTCTGGCGTCGAGCCTGCCTCGTACAACGAGTGGACGAACGTGATCGCCGTCGACCCGAACAACCACAACCGCATAATCGCCGCCGGCGTCGGCGTCTCCCGGTCGACCAACGGAAGCACGTTCGCCGGAGTCGGAGGCACCCATTCCGACCACCACGCAATTGTTCACAGCCCTGCCGACTCGAACGTCGTCTACATGGCCACGGACGGTGGCGTCTACAAGTCCACCAACGGTGGCGCAAATTGGGCTCTGGCGAGCACCGAGCTCGTCGCAACCCAGCTCTACGGGATCGGGGTCTCCCAGACGGCCGCGCTTCGGTTGGGCGGCCCGACGCAGGACCAGGGCATCGTGCAGACGACCGGCTCCGCTGACTGGGTGGACACCGGCGCGGGCAACGAAGGCGGCATCTTCGTCGTCGACCCGAACGACGAGGACAACGTCTACACGACTCCGTGGAACCACAACCTCCGTCGGAGCACAGACGGAGGCTCGAGCTGGACGGACATCCAGACGGGGCTCGGCGGCGCCGTCGTTGGCGACCTTTCGGTCCGGCCCGGAAACTCCAACCAACTCCTTTGTGTCGGGGGCGGCGCGATCTTCCGCAGCACGAACCAGGGAGGCTCGTGGTCCACGGTCGCCACCCCGCCGGGCGGGCCTACCCGAGTCGAGCACAGCGTGTCTGATCCGGCGCGTTGCTATGCCGGCACGTCGAACGGCCACGTCTATCGGAGTACGAGCGGCGGTAACACTGGCTCCTGGAGCGAGCCGTACGCTGCCGCGGACAAGCCACCCGCCGGCGTCATCTCGGCGCTCGCGGTCAGCGTCACGGACGCCGACCGTCTCTTCATCGGCTACGGCGGCTTCGGCGTCTCGCACGTCTGGCGCTCGACGGACGGCGGTGTCCACTGGACGAATGCGAGCGGAAGCGGCGCAGCGACGCTGCCGGATATCCCGGTCAACGCGATCGTCGTACACCACCTGAACTCGGACGTCGTCTACGCAGCGACGGACATCGGCGTCTTCCGCAGCCAGGACGGCGGCGCCACCTGGCAGAGCTACAACGAGGGGATGCCGCGCGCGTTCGTGTCCGGGCTGGAGCTGCGCCGGTCGAGCAGGATGCTCTATGCCGGCACGATGGGCCGCGGCGCGTACAAGCGCAGGGTTTGGTTCTCGTGAGTGTCCGCCGCGGCGAGAATGAGTGGTGGTTCTCCTGAGCCCGAACAGACACAGGCCGGCTGAGAACGGAGGAGTGCGATGAGCGAGTTCCTGGGTGTCGTCCTCGGAGTTGTGATCGGCGTCGGCTTCTCGGGCGTCCGGTCGAGACGGCGCCGTGTCGCGCTGTTTGTTCCGGCCGTCCTAGCCGCAGGAATCGCGACGAGCGCGGTCAACGGCGAGCTCAGCACCGCGCTGTGGGCGGCGTTCGTCTCGTTCGACACAGTGCTTGCCGGGCTCGGTGTCGCCCTGGGCCTCGCGCTCGCGCGCCTACGCGCGGCGCCACGCGTGCGCGCACTCGCTGGCCGCGACGGCCGTAGCTGAAGTCGAGGCGCATCACCGCCAAGGGCCTAAGCAGCCGCGGCTCGCTCGAGCTCGTCGATCTCGATCTTCCTCATCTTCAGCATCGCGGCCATGACCCGCTGCGCCTTCTCCTGGTCCGGATCGGCGATCAGCTCGATCAGGACCTTGGGGACGATCTGCCACGACACGCCGAACTTGTCCTTCAGCCAGCCGCACGGACCTTCTTCCCCACCCTCGGAGAGCGTGCTCCAGAACCGGTCGACCTCCTCCTGGCTCTCGCAGCTGACCTCGAAGGAGATGGCCTCGCTGAACGCGAAGCCGGGACCGCCGTTCAACGCGATGAAGCGCTGGCCGTCGAGCTCGAAGGTGACGGTCATCACGAGCCCCTCGTCGCGCGGCCCGGCCGAGCCGTAGTGAGTCACCTCGACGATCTTCGAGTTCGGGAACACCGACGTGTAGAACGTCGCAGCTTCTTCGCCTTCGGTGTCGAACCACAGACATGGAGTGAGCTTCTGCATGTGTCGTCCCTTCTGCTGAGGATGGATGGTCGGCAGCTGAACGTAATGTCAGCCTGTTAGACGACCGCCGCGGCGCAAACTCATCGGCCCAGGGTGTTCCATTCGTCGAAACAGTGGTCTAGCATGCGGGACGTGCATTTGGAGGCGCAGAGGTCAGACGCCGGTGGAGTGTGTCAGGCCCCCTGTCATGCCGTGGGCGCCCAGTCGCGATTCGACGCGAGGAGGACGCACTTGACGAGATCCTGATCGGTGGCGCGGCGACGCCCAGCGCGCCAACCGCCCTCGTGGTCCAGCCCTACGAAGCTAGAGAACTCAGAGGAGTGAACTGATGAGATCGACGAAGATCAGAGTCGGTGTGGCGTGCGCAGTGGGCAGCCTGCTCGCGGTGCTGGTGACGGCGGCGTCCATCGGCGCACGAACCGACGTGACCGCAACAACGGTCGGCTCGGGCCCCGCATCTGCCACGAAATCTGTCTGCGGCAAGGGCACCGGCAAGAAGGCGACGGGAACACCGATCAAGCTCGGCGGGATCAACATGCTGATCCCCGGTGTCGACTTCACGACGATCAGCAAGACCGCCAACGCCTACTTCCAGTGCGTGAACGACAACGGCGGCATCAACGGCCGCCCGATCAAGTACATCCAGTACACCGAGCAGCTCAACCCGGCCCAGGAGGCCGCACTCGCAAGGAAGCTGATCGAGAAGGACAAGGTCGTCGGCGTCGTCGGCAACACCAGCTTCGCCGAGTGCGGGACGAACTGGAAGTACTACCAGAGCAAGGGCTTCATCGTCATCGGCGCGGGCGTGCAGGCCGAGTGCTTCAGCACTCCGTCCTTCGTCGAGGTGAACATGGGCCCGCGCTACAGCAACGTCGGCGCCGCGCAGGCGCTCGTCAGGGCCGGCATCAAGAAGCTCGCCATCGCCTCGCCGGACACGATCTCGGCGTACGCGGACGGCGGGCCGGCTCTCGTTGCCAAGAAAGCCAACATCCCGTACAAGATCTTCCCGACCCACCTGCCGGTCACCGACGCGACGTCGCAGCTGATCCAGATGTACCAGTTCGCCGGAGACGGCGGCGGCATCCTCATCGACTTCACGCCCGACACGGCGCCAGCCTTCATGAAGGCCGCCATTGCCCAGGGGATCGTCGACAAGGTGAAGTGGGGCTCGTCGACCCCGATCGCGAACACGTTCATGGCCGGGCAGTTCCCGGAGTTCGACGGACACCTCTGGATCAACAGCGAGTTCAGCAACATCGACCCGAGCGTCGGGCCGGATACGGCGCTGATGTTCCAGATTCTGAAGAAGTACACGAAGATCGCGCCGCAGGCGTTCGCCCAGATGGGCTTCATGGCGGGCAAGTTCTCGACCGCCGCGCTGCTCAGCATCACGGGGGCGATCACCCCGAAGTCGTACAACGCGGCGGTGAGGAACCTGAAGAACCAGAAGACGGACATGCTCTGCAAGCCGTTCTACGGCGGCACGCTCCCGTACCACATCCCGAACAACTGGGACATCACCGTCGACTACAAGAAGGGCAAGGTAGTCGTGAAGGAGAAGTGCTTCGCAATCGCGGCCGTCGACAAGTCGATCTCCCAGACGCGCGCATGGGAGAAGAAGTTCAAGCTCAACGGCGGCTAGGAGACAGGGACGTAACAGACGATGATCAGGGTGCCCGGAGGCTTCGATGACTGACGTGCTCGCGTTCAGCGTGTTCGGCGTCGAGTGGCAGTTCATCAAGCCGTTCATCGTGATCGGCCTGGCGTTCGGAGGCGTGTACGCGCTCTCCGGCGTCGGGCTGGTCGTGCTGTACCGGGCAACCGGTGTGCTGAACCTCGCGTTCGGCGCCATCGGGGCCGCGGGCGCCCTGATCGCGTACTGGCTGATCAACCACACGAGCTGTCCCCAGTGGCTCGCGTTCGCGGTCTGCGTTGCGTTCGGCGGGGTCGTCAACCTCCTCTACGGAATGGTCTTCGGCCCCGCCTTCGCGCGGCGCGACCCGCTCGTGAAGATGATGGGCACGCTCGGCCTCGCGCTGATCCTGCTCGGCATCATGGCGTGGATGGCGCCGGTGGGCGGCGCCTTCGCGCGCTTCCTGCCGTTGCCGAGCACGCAGCACCGCTACGAGATCCTCGAGACGACCGTCAACCTCACCCAGCTCATCTCGCTGGGGCTGGCGATCGTGATCACTGCAGCCGTCAGTGTCTTCCTGCGCGTGACAAAGCTCGGCACCGCAATGCGGGCACTCGCGAACGACCGTGAGATCACCGCCACTCTCGGCGTCCCGGTGCGGCGCGTCGAGGCCGCCGCCTGGTTCGGCTCGGGGCTCGCCTGCGGCGCGGCCGGCCTCATCCTCCCCGACCTGCTCACCTCGCTCGACTACTCGGCCCTGACTTTCCTCGTCATCTCGTCGCTCGCGGCGGCGCTGATCGGCCGGCTGCAATCCCTCTGGGCAACGATGTTCGGCGGCCTTGCGGTGGGTCTCGCGCAGTCGGTGCTGAGCCCGTACGCCTCGCTGTCCGCATACCGCTCCGCTGCGCCGTTCGTGCTCGCGATCGCCGCGCTTCTGTACCTCTCGCGGCGGCGTGTCGTCACGATCTCGCGGGCGACGACCTTGTGGAGGCGCCGGCACCCAGCGAAGGCGCCGCGGCGGCGCGCACAGCGCCGCCGCTCGAACGGGGAACGATCGCCCGCGGCGCCGGTGCGCTCGTTCTGGTCGCCGTCGCAATCGGCGTCGTGCCGGAGGTCCTGGGCTCGGACTGGATTACGACCTTCACGAGCGTGGCCATCTACTCGGTCGCAGCTCTCGGCTTCGGCCTCCTCTACGGCCGCGTCGGGATGATCTCGCTGGGCCAGATCGCGCTGCTGACGGTGGGCTGCTGGGTCGGCACTCGGCTCGCCTATGCGACCTCGCTCCCGTTTCCGCTTCTCCTGCTCGCAGCGGGAGGGATCACCTGCGCGATCGGGGTCCTCGTCGGTCTGCCGGCGCTTCGGCTATCGGGCCTCTATCTCGCGCTGATCACGCTGATGTTCGCGGGCGCGACGACCGTCGCGCTGTCGGCGATCGACTTCCCGAACGGCGGCGGCGGCTTCAAGGGGCGGTCGCTGACCGGAGAGCTCACGACCAGCACGCCCCCGGTGCGACGGCCGTCCATGGCGACGGCGGACACCGCGTACTACCGCTACACCGTGGTCGTCTGCGCGCTCCTCTTCCTGCTGGCGCTGCTGCACGTCTCGGGCAAGCCGGGTCGCGCCTGGGCGTCGATTCGCGAGAGCGAGCCCGCGGCGCTGGCCGTCGGAGTCAACATCACTCTCTACAAGCTGTGGGCGTTTGCGCTCGCGTCCTTCGTCACCGGCGTGGCGGGCTGCCTGCTGGCGGCGCAGGTGGGAGTGCCTCGAGCGATCACGTTCCAGACGCAGGACTCGCTCATCCTGGCCGCGACTGCGCTGATCGGCGGCATCTTCAGCCTCTGGGGCGCAGTCGTCGCCGGTTGCTTCCAGCAGCTCGTGCCGTTCATCTTCCAGGCGCAGTGGGGGCTGAACTCGAATCTGCTCCTGATCCTCTTCGGCGCCGGCCTGCTGCAGGTGTTGTTGACGGCGCCGGGCGGCCTCGTCGACCAGCTGCCGAAGGATCTCGCGCGGCTCGGTCGGCTGGTCGCGGCTCGCGTGCGGGAGCAAGCGGACCCGGAGAAGAAGGGGCCGTGATCGAGGTTCAGGGCCTGACGGTGCGCTTCGCCGGCGTCACACCGATCGACGACATGAGCGTCGTCTTCCCTCGCGGGACCTGCGGCCTGATCGGCCCGAACGGCGCCGGCAAGACGACCTTCTTCAACGTCCTCAGCGGCTTCGTCAAGCCCGCGGTCGGCTCGATCTCGGCGTTCGGCGAGAACCTGCTGGGGATGGCCGACTACAAGCGGGCGCGCTGGGGCCTGCGGCGCACGTTCCAGACGGAGATGGCGATCGAGCAGCTGTCGATATTCGACAACGTGGCGATGATCCACGAGCACTCGGGCGCCAAGCGCGCATCCCGGCGAGCCGACGTGCTGGCCGCCATCGACTTCGTCGGGCTCGAGGCGCCGCCGAAGACCAGGGTCGGCGAGCTCGGCGTGCAGGAGCGGCGGCTCGTGGAGGTCGCCCGCGCCGTGGTCGGAAGCCCACGCGTCGTCCTGCTCGACGAGCCTGCGGCCGGGCTTCCCGACGAGGAGACCCAGCGCCTCGGCGAGATGATCCAGCGGGTCCCGGCGGAGTTCGACGCGCTCGTGATCCTCGTCGACCACGACATGAGCCTCGTCTCGGCCTGTTGCGAGACGACGGCCGTGCTGGACTTCGGCCGGCTGATCGCATCCGGGCCGACCGCGGAGATCCTGCGCAACGAGCACGTGATGCGGGCCTACCTGGGGACGGAGGAGGAGCTGTGAGCGAGCCCGGCCCCGCCGCCGTCGCCACCGCCACCGCCGGGCTGCGATTGGACGCCTTTTCCGTCGCTCGTGGAGGACGTCCGGTCGTCCGCGAGGTCTCGCTGGAGATCCCGCCGGGCCAGGTGACGACCCTGCTCGGCGCCAACGGCGCCGGCAAGTCGACGCTGGTATTGGCGGTCGCGGGCCTGCTGCGCCCGAGCGGAGGGCGGGTCCTGCTGGGCGACCGCGACCTCACCGGCGTCCGGCCCGAACAGGTGCGCACGGCCGGCGTTGCAGTTGTCCCCGAGGGAAGGCGGCTCCTGCCCGGGTTGACGGTCCAGGACAACCTGCGCGTCGCGACGTATGCCCTCAGCCGCTCGGACGCGACCAGCGGGATCGACTACGCGCTCGAGCTCTTTCCCGAGCTCGAGAAGCGGTGGGGCATGCTTGCCCGGCTGCTCTCCGGCGGCGAGCAGCAGATGGTCGTGCTCGCCCAGGCCCTCGTCTCGCAGCCCAAGATCCTGCTCGTCGACGAGCTCTCGCTCGGCCTTGCCCCGGTCGTTGTCAAACGGCTCGTTCCGACGCTGGAGGCGGTTGCGGCGAACGGCGTCGGTGTTCTCCTGATCGAGCAGTTCGCGCACGTCGCGCTCGGGCTCGCCGAGAACGCGTACGTGCTCGAGGGCGGCCGGATCCGCTACCACGGCCCGGCGCAGAGGCTCAAGGACGAGCCCGAGCTCCTGCGCTCGGCGTATCTCCTGCGCGACATGGAGCTCGACGTCGGCCTCGACGTCGACTAGGCCGGCACCAGCACCGCGCGGCCGGTGACCTCACCGTCGCGCAGCTTCTCGAGGACGTCGTTCACCGCATCCAGCGCGTGGGTCTCGGTCTTCAGCGTCACGCGTCCGGCCGCGTGGAGCTGGAGCAGCTCCCAGAGGTCGACCCAGGTGCCGACGAGATTGCCGACCACCGCGTGCTCGTTGACGACGAGCGCCGGCGAGGGAATCGAGATCGTCCCGCCGTAGCCGATGACCGAATAGGTGCCTCCGCGCGCGAGCATCGCAGCCGAGTCGGCGTGGGTCTGATCAGTGCCGACGAAGTCGAAGACGAGGTCGGCGCCGCGCCCGTCGGTCACCTCGCGTACCGCATCGGCTCGATCGACCACGTCGTCCGCGCCGAGCTCCGTTGCGAGCCGCCGCCGCCGCTCGTCGGTGTCGACCGCGTTCACGGAGCCCGACCCAAGCTCGCGGACGAGCTGGAGCGCAATGTGTCCGACTCCGCCCACGCCGATGACGACTGCGGTCGAGCCCGGAACGGCAAGGTGCGCGACCCGCCTCACCGCGTGATACGCCGTCAGGCCCGCGTCCGAGTGCGGCGCGACGGCTGCCGGCTCGACACCGGCGGGCAGTGCCACGAGCGAGCGCTCCGAGACAAGGACGTACTCGGCGAAGCCGCCGTCCACCGAGAGGCCGGTGAACTCGTGCCGCGCGCAGTGCATGTCGTTGCCGCGCCGGCAGGCGACGCAGAGGCCGCAGCTGTACGGCGGGTAGACGGGCACTGCGTCGCCCCTGGCCACTGTCGAGACCCCTTCGCCGAGCTCTTCCACCCAGCCGGCGTTCTCGTGCCCGAGCACGCGCGGCAACGTGACGCCGGCAGGCTCCATCAGCCCTTCGATCGCGTGCAGGTCGGTGGCGCAGACGCCTGCGCCACCGATCCGAACGAGCACGTCGTTCGGGTGGGCGAGCTCCGGCCGCGGCCGGTCGACCAGCTCGAGCGGCCGGTGGTACTCGCGGAGAAGCGCCGCCTTCATGTCGAGGAGACTAGAACGGGAACTGCCCGGCCTTCTCCCTCGACGTCAGCCACTGCCACTCCGTCCAGAGCTCGAGCTGGCCCACGCCGCCGAAGTGGCCGCCGTTGCTCGAGGACTTGAAGCCTCCGAACGGCGCCGGCGGCTCCTCGTTGACGGTTTGGTCGTTGACATGAACCATGCCCGCCTCGAGGCGCGCGGCGACGGCATCAGCCCGCTCCTGACTCCCGGACTGAACCGCGGCCGAGAGCCCGTATTCCGTCGCGTTTGCGAGCTCGACCGCCTCGTCGTCGGTCTTGAAAGTCGTGACCGCGGCCACGGGACCGAAGATCTCCTCTTTGAACGCGGCCATCTCCGGCCGCACGTCGCGGAGAACGGTCGGGGGGAAGAACAGGCCGTCGCGGGCGCCGCCGACGACCACCGTGGCCCCCTCCGCGACCGTCTCGTCGACGATCCGCTGCACTCGCTCAATCTGCTTCTCGTTGATCATCGGGCCGAGGGCCACCTCGCCCGCTGCCGGATTGCCGACGGGCAGGCGCGCTGCCCGCTCGGCGAGCGCCGCCAGGTATTCCTCGGCGATCGACTCGTGGACGAGGTGTCGGCTCACCGCCAGGCAGATCTGGCCCTGGTGCAGGAACGAGCCCCAAGCACCCGCCGACGACGCAGCCGCGATGTCGGCGTCCTCGAGCACGACCAGCGGGCTGTTGCCGCCGAGCTCGAGCACGACGCGCTTCAGTCCGCGACCGGCGGTTTCGCCGACCACCCGGCCCGTCTTCGTCGACCCCGTGAAAGAGATCATCCGGACGGTCGGATCCTCGACGAGCGCCTGGCCGATTTCCGGGCCGCCGCAGAAGACGTGCAGGACACC
>JAXIPI010000338.1:0-3083 GCA_045403015.1 Gaiellaceae bacterium
AGCCTCTCGCTCCTGGACGCCGACGGGAAGACCGCCAACACGGGCGCTGCGCCGACCGACGCGGCGCTCTCCCAGGGCAGCCGCTTCCTCTATGTGCTGGCGAGTGGCGCGCACCAGATCGACCAGTTCCGGATCAACGGAGACGGCAGCCTGACCGCTCTCGGCGCAGTGGGCGGCGTCCCGGCAGATAGCGTCGGCCTTGCAGCCAGCTGATGCACGCGCGGCGGGGCGGACTCGTTCCGCCCTCGCCGCACTTTTTCACCAGTTCGTAAGAAACACCGGCCTGCCGAGCTGTTGCTCAGCTGCGTCGGCCGACGACCAGGCGAACCCTGAGACACCCGACCGGTGGCGGCAAGATCGCCACCTGGCGACCGCATGCTCTTGTGCTGACTGTTGCAAGCTGTCTGGAACGGGCGTACGCTCATTGCGAGCTGCAGGACGGAGGCGGGCGCGACAGTGGCCGCGCCGCTGTGGCGACAGGTGCGGCCATCTGTTGCCACGCCAGGAATACGCTGTCAGGGGGCCGTCCTGCAGCCTCTAGCCTCGGCGCTGGCGGCGCAGCTACGGCTTCGAGCAGTCGCCCCGCCCCACCGAAGCCGAGCGGGGCGCGTCCTTCACTCCGCCACCATCAGCGTGTTCGACAAGCCGTCCTTGACCTTCGACGTACGCGCCGCAGCCACATGCGCCGCCGCCACGGCCTTGCGGTGATAGTTACCCCAGGCGTGATCGGAGCCGACGATCCCGTTGCGCGCGGCTTCATGCCAGACCCTCGCGTTCACTTTCAGCTTCTCCGAGGTGCCGATGTCGATGGCGAAGCTCCCGACACCCGGCCGCGGAACCTTTGCCTTCGACGGACCCGCCGAGGCGACGGGCGCTGCCGAGACTGCGAGCGCCGCGAGAGCGACGAGGATGCTCAGCGTCCGGCTCATGCGGGCCTTCTTCGTCTTCGTCATGTCGTTCACCACTAGCCCTTGGTCGACGCGAGGTCCCACATCGCGGTCACCGTGCCCTGACCCTTGTTCGGCCGGTGACCCTTCTTCGCCCGCTGACCCTCGTCCGACCGCGCCTTGAGCCCGTGGAAGCCCGAGATCATGCAGTCTTTGAGGGTGTGGCTACTCTGCGGCGGCTTGGGCGCGGCTGCCTTCACGCCCGAGACCATGCATTCCTCGAACTCGTAGGCCGAGGCGACGGGCGCTGCCGAGACGGCGAGCGCCGCGACGGCGGCGAGGATGCTGAATGCGCGGATCATGATGGGCCTCGCTACGCGAAGCTCTTCCTGCTCGATCTGCTGCATCTTGCCGGTCATGACTTCCTCCCTTCGTTGATGTCCATGCTCGCCAGGACACCGGAGAAGGGCCGCGTATTCCCGCGAACGGGACAGGTCCGTTCGGAAGCGTCACCATCTCCTTCACTTGGGACGCTGCAGGGAACGATCGTGCTCCTCGGCGTTGGACTCCGACCGTGACCCTTCACGCACTGCAGGTACTTCCTCGACGGAAAAGCCGACGCGCGGATTCGAACCGCGGACCCCTTCATTACGAGTGATCAGGTTGACGCCGAAAGATCCCTGCAAATTGCGTTGTCACCACGTGCCCGGGCGGGCTTGAACCCGCCGTGAACCCGCTTATGCACGCGCGGTGGGGAGAACACCGCGTGACATTCAGTGCGGATCCTGACGACTGCGCAGACGAAACATGGCGGGAGTCGCCGACCTGAGTGCTCCGGCCCCGTTCGTTGCGCGTCGACCAATCTGGCTTAAGCGTGTGTCTTAAGAAAACGCGCCTCATGGGCAGGGCTTTCTATCTGTCCTCGGCGTACCCCGGGTCATAGCTGCCGTCGCCTTTGCGCTATTCGCCGATCGAGACGCCTTCGATGACCCCTCCAATCGCGAAGAGCCCGACCCGCCAAGCGGGCAAGCAGGCGCCGTCGGAGTTCTCAACACACTCGATGCCCCGGCCGGGATCGTGATCGCGCGCCGCCAGCAACCAGAAGCCGCTCATCTGGGATCGCCGCCTAGGGCGCTCGAGGAAGCTCGCGTATCAGGCGTTCGCGCCGACGAGCTGGCGGAGCGCTTCGACGTGCTCTTGCAGGCTGCCGCAGACCGCCTCGCAAAGGGAGAAGACGCCCTCGTCGACGATCCGGTAGTACGCGAAGTTCCCTTGCTTGCGGCGTGCGACGATCCCGCTCCGTTGCAGCACACCGAGGTGTTTGGAGACGTTCTGCTGCGTCGTCCCGATCAGCTCGGTCAGCTCGAGCACGGTCGCCTCACTCTCCCGTAGCTGATCGAGCAGCTTGATCCGCGTTGGCTCGCTGAGCGCGCGGAAGCGCTCCGCGATCAGCTCGACCAGGTCGTCTGGGAGCGGGTGGGCAACGGCCCGCCCGCTCCCGACGACAACCGGCGAGTGCGCCTGCCCGGTCATGCGGCAGTCGGCCTCGCGTGGTGATGGACCGCAATCCAACCGCGCAGCTGACGGCCAAAGAGGCCGTAGCCTGCGAGCAGGATCAGCAGCACACCGGGGACGACGAAGAAGACGGTGAACAGCCGGAAGTCGGGCAGGCTGTTGACCTGCTCGTAGTTGTCCACGTTCGCCTGCATCGTGGTGACCAGTGGCTCGTAGTGTGCGAGACCGGCGGGCACCTGGCCGAAGATGCCGACGTTCTGCTGCATCGTTCCCAGCAGGCCGCCGAAGTCGCGTTGCATCGCGGGCAGGTTCTGCAGCATCGCCGCCATCGACGGCAGCTGCGTCGCCATCATCTGCTGAACCTGCGCGGGCGTCATGTGCATCGCCTGCGCGAGCAGCGGCACGAGCCTGGCGGAGTCGGTCTGCATGCCGCCGAAGCCCTTCAGGTACGCCTGGAACTTGGCGAGGTTCTGTGCGCTCATCATCGGCGTGACCGTGCCGAGCGGCACGAAGACGTCGTTGTAGTAGCGAGCGGTCGTCGCCACCTGATCGGGCTGCATGATCGGCTGGAAGCCGTTCATCATCCGCTCACCGGCCGCCGTCTTACCGGGCAGGCCGAGCGCGAGCGGGGCGATCACAAGCGCGAGGCCGATCACGAGCACGGCCCACATCAGCTTGCGG
>JAXIPI010000469.1:0-4773 GCA_045403015.1 Gaiellaceae bacterium
AGGATGTTGTGCACGTGGTTCTTCACGGTCGCGACCTCGATCCCGAGCCGTGTGGCGATCTCCTTGTTCGAGAGCCCCTCGGCGATCAGCTGCACGACCTGCCGCTCGCGGACCGTGAGCGAGCTCACGTCGGGTGAGCGCGTCCGTGTGCCGCCCGAGCTGACACGCCGGAGCAGTGTCGTCGCGATGCGCGCGGGGAAGGATGCCTCGCCGCGCGCGGCGCTGACCACGCATGCCACGAGTTCGTCGAGCGACGCCTCGCGCTCGACGAACCCGAGCACGCCGAGCTCCGCCAACGCGATCACGTCGCGGTCGTCATCGGGAGCACCGAGGACGACGATCGGCACGTCGGGATCATCTAACGCGTACGGGAGCGACGGCCCGTCGGAGGCGCTCGCTTCGACGACGATCACGTCCACCGCGCCCCCGGGCGGCGCGGCGCCGGACCTCGGCAGGTGCTCCGTCACGCGCAGGCGGCCATCACGCCCCAGAAGCGACGCTAGACCCTCGCGGCTGACGCGCACGTCGCCGACCAAGAGGACGCGGATCACAGGTACGACGCCTGGACGTCGTTTGGAGCGCACTCCGTAAGCCGCAGCAACGTTTTGGTGCCGACGGCCTCCACGAGCCCGGCTCCTTTCCCGTCGCTCTGCTGACTACCTACAACCCGAAGCCAGAGTTGTCAATCGTCCTACGGCAACCGGGGATCTAGATCCTTCGCGGGTGGCGGCGGCCACCCACCCCCTCCGATGTGGTCTCTGGCTTCGGGTTCATAGGTCCCTAAGGTTGTGTCACGCCGGCGAAACGCACGAGATCGGCAGCGGTGAAGTCTCCAGCCGTGGTCGAGGGCAGGATGGGAGTGAATCCGCCCGGCACGTTGAGGTAGGAAGCTGCGTCGCGTTTCAGTATTCGGACGAACGTCTCGGCGACGATCCTCCCGCCAACCGGACCCAACTGGCTGCCGCCACCGAGGACTGCCGCCTCGCGAAGGACGTAGTACCAGAGCGGGGTCTTTTTCAACAGCAGTCCACTGTTGGAGTTCAGGAGATTCACTTCGGCTGCAGGGAGGCCTGAGGTCAACTGTGCGGCGGTCATCGGCGCGATACCAAAGGCATTGGCCATGCCCTGTCCGCTCGGCAGTCCGAGAGCCAATCCCCGGCGTAGATTTCGCGTTGCGAGAACCGCCATTATTCCTGCGAGTCCTGGTAGTGACTCCAGACCATTCGCCAGGACGCTATCGATACTGCGGGCCTTATTGTTAACTGGCACCGGCACGCCCGTGTCAAAGAACGCGTTGAAGTCAACCACCCAATTCGAGAAGACCGGCAGTCGAGGGTTGCGATTGAACTCGAATACCTGTCCGAGGGTGGCATTCGGGAAGTTGAAGTTCACCCAGTAGTTGTCGCGAATCATGCTGTGGCCGAAGCGATACGCGGCCACCGCGAATTCGACGGGCATCCGGAAGGGACTGCCGGGAGGAGCGGTGACGCTGGCCATCGCACCGGCAACGGTCGCAGCGCCGCAGATCCTCTTCAGATAGTCGTTGACGACAGCCCATTGATAGTGGTGCGTCGTGATCCGTTTCGCTTCGGCGAAGATGTCGCCAGCAAACGAGGCGGCTAGCAGCAGGTCAACGACGGCGTTATGCAAACGTAGCATCGCATGATGAAACTGAACGACAATGAGATTCTCGTCGTTGCGTGGGTCGCCGATGACGGCAGTGTTCGTGCTCAGCATACGGGGGACGTCGAAGTTTGTCTGCGCGACCATGCCTCCCGGCGTGCCAGTGCTGCTGGGTCCGCCGGGGCCAACGCTGCTGTTGGTCCCCAACTGGAGCTTTATCGCCGTGGGCGGCCCCGAGGTAGGAAACGAGTAGAGGAAGGCGTCCAACCCAGGCCCACGCCCATACAGAGAGTCGAGGTCTAGCGAAGGGCTTCGCATGTTGTTGATTGTGTTCGCGTCAACCTGGGCGTCCAGAGTCGACGAGACGTCAAACGTAATGTCGTGATCGACGAACTGACCGAAGTACACAAACCCCGACGGTACGGACGAAACACCTGGGTCAGCTGGGTCCTGAGATGTGGGATTCGGCTCGCGGCCAGGATCGGCCATCATATTGCCGAGCTGGCCGAGAAGCGCCTGTGTCGTGGCATTGAACGGCAACTTGGTCGCCGCGCGCACAGGAACCGCGGACATGTATCCAAAGCGGTCCGCGCACGCAGAAGTTACCCATGGGAACGGGAACCAGTAGAGCGGTATCTTGATGCCGTGGAAACGCTTGAGCCTTGGCTTCAGCGTAAAGAGTGACGCTCTGATGTCTTCCGGAAACTTTTCAACTGGTGTACGAGCAGGCTTGATCCGGTTGATGCTGTTTAGCACCTCATCCGCCGGCACTGTGAGCTCCAACTCACTCTCGGTCAAACGACTACGCAGGTCCGCCAGCCCCACCCGCTTGGATCTACGGTAGCCCGAAGGAGCCGCCGGTTCCCTGAGAAATCTCTGTACTAACTCCGGAACATTCGAACCTGATGCAGGCATGGCTTCTGCCCTACGGGGTTGAGCTGCCCTCTTCCTAGCCATTGGGCTTTCCTCCTAGAGGTCGGAGCAACAACGGTCGGTACAGACGCGCATCGAACAGCCGACGGACCGGTCTGCTTCGCGCCGACAGATACTTGAGATAGGCGCAACCCGCATCGCCGCCGTCGCGGGCTAGTAGCCGCAGGGCTCGATCCCTTACCACGAGAGCCCTCCTACGTCGCTACCGGCGGTAATACACCTTCATACGGCCGCGGTCAAGACAAGCTCGTCGGCTCGATCTTGCTCGGGCCCCGCACGATTACACCCAAGCCGTACCGATACCTCGGTCGGACTGATTCGCCGAGGTCGGCGATCATCTCCACCACCTGGTCGACAAGCGGCACCGGTCTCATGGCCACGCGCCTGCGGTTTCACGCACGGCCTGCGCCGTTTCCGCCACGGCGTGGTCGCCGCCCATCGCGGCCAGCACACCGGCGACGCGGGCCATTCGTCCGAGCAAAAAGGCTCGATCGAGCGCCTCCCGAATGATCGTTCCCGAAAAGATCATCGCTATTCGCGAACCGAGACAGCTTCGGAGCAGCTCGTCGAAGGCAGCTCGGCGTTCGGTCCCGTCAAGTCGCGGTAGGAGCAAGGCAAGCGCGTCGGCGCGCTCGTCGTCCTCCTCGATGGCCGTGGCGAGCGAAAATGCCTCTGAGAGCGTGGCCTGCGGCTCAGGGAGAAGCGGTGCAAGCGCGACGAGCGCACGCACCCGAACTTCGTTTGGCTGAAGAAGCTTCGTGTTCTCTTGAGCTTCCCGCAGCCATGGGGCACGCTGTGCCTCATCCAGGGACTGAGCGAGAGTTGCAACGGCGCGAACATACGAGAGGTCGTCCGCAAGATCGTTCGCCATCGCCAATGCCCGCTCTCGTTCCTTCTTGCCCAGGTGAGGAGCGAGGATCGCGAGGGAGTCGGCACAAAGTGACTCGTGCCGGACAGATATGTCTCCGGTCAGATCGAGGGCCGTCACCAGCTGGGCATGGTCGAGGTACGGGGCAATCGGGCGAAGCACGCCGACAAAGTCCTTGGGCAACTCGCCGATGACATCTCCCTGGACCGCCTCGAGAATCCGCGCAATTACGTCCGATCGTTGTGCGGCGCTCAAGCGCGGAACAAGCGGAGCCAGCGCAAGGTAATCGCTGTCGTCCAGCGTCTCGATGGCTTCCCGGGCTTCGGAGAGCCTCGCCGCGGGCAACGAGGGAATAAGTGCCGCGAGGGCCTTTGCGCGCGATCGCCTGTCGTCATGTGCTTGTGCCTCACTCAGCGCCTGGTCGAGCACCGCGGCTGCTCGATCGGGCTGCAGATGTGGCTCGACTGACGCAACCACCTCGAAATAGGTCTCGTATCTGGGGCTCGCCTGAATGTTCTCCAATGCCGCTTCGGCGAGCGCAGCGCGCGCGTCCTCAGGCGAGTGAGCCGCCAGTGCTGCCAGGGCACGCGCTTGAGCTTCCTTATCGTCGATGCCCCCCACATGATCGAGTTCCCGGCGAAGGATGGATCGTCGGCGCTCGGGTGGCAGTCGCGGGACGAGGGTGGCCAGCACGTCGGCGCGGCCTTCATCCACGTCGATCTCCTTGTCGAAGACGTCTGCCTGGATCCTGCCCGTCGCTTCCAAGGCCGTATCCAGAAGATCCTCGGGTATCTGCTCGAGTGCTTTCAGCGCGGCTCGAGAGCGCCATCGATCTCCGAGGGAGCCTCGCGTCCGTACGCGTGCACCGATTGCAACGAGAGAGCCAATGTACTTCGCGAATAGGGCGGTCTGCTCGTCCCTGGGGAGATACGGCGTGAGGAGAGAGTCGTAGTCACGTGCGAAGCCGTCCGACCACCAGTCTGAGGCCGTTTGCCGCCTCGTCACAAAACTGCCGACGAACGACGCACGCTGCTCATCTGACAGCAGTGGGCCGAGAGTCGCCAGCGCCTCGATATACGCGACGTCAGTGCCGGACTCGTCTTGGTAGGCGCGCTTCGCGAACTCGACCATCTCGGCGACGCGTTCTGCAGAAACGAGCGGCGCGTTGAGACGCGCGAGAGCGGTGAGGCCAGGCGTCAGCTCTGGATAGCGAAGTCCCGCGGCGATCGCGAGCGCCTGGTCGACCACCTTTTCCTGTCGCTTGGGATCACCGTCCAGAAGGCGCGCGACCTCACAGAGCGCGATGACCTTTGTCGCGGTGGGCGGCATGCGCGCGACGACTCGTCGTA
>JAXIPI010000353.1:0-11389 GCA_045403015.1 Gaiellaceae bacterium
CCACCGACGCAGGCCTGGCCGATCTCGGCAAGGCGATCGCCTTCGGCGTCGGCGTCGGTCTTGGCGCGGTCGGCGCCGGCATCGGCATCGGCAACATCTTCGGCTCGATGATCCAGGCAGTCGCCCGGCAGCCCGAGCTGAAGGGCGAGCTGACGGGCATTCAGTGGCTCGGCTTCGCACTCACAGAAGCCGTGGTCTTCTACGGCCTGATCGGCGGCCTGCTCGCCTACGTCCTGGTCTAAGGGAAGAAGGGAACGCACCTGATGCTGCTCGCAGCTTCACCGCTGATCGACGTCGTTCCGGGTCTGATGATCTGGACACTCGTCTGCTTCGGGATCACCTTCTTCGTCCTCCGGAAGTACGCCTTCGGCCCGATCCAGAAGATGATCGACGAGCGCCGCGATCGCATCCGCTCCGCGATCGAGGAGGCGGCGCACGCGCGCGCCGAGGCCCGCCGGCTGCTGGAGGAGCACAAGCAGCTCATCGGCCAGGCCAAGAGCGAGGCAGGAGGGATCCTCGCCGAGGCGCGAAAGGTCGCAGAGTCGCAGCGTGAGCGTGCCAAGGAGGAAGTCGAGGCCGACCGGCAGCGCAGGCTCGAGGAGACGCGCAAGCAGATCGAAGCGGAGACCGTTCGCGCGCTCGAGCAGATTCGCGCCGAGGTCGCGGAGCTCGCGCTCGCGGCGACGGTCAAAGTCACCGGCAAGGTGCTCGACCGCGACGACCACCGCAAGCTGATCGAGGACGCGATCGGCGATCTCGACTTCTCTGCTCTCGAGCGTGAGCGCGCCTAGTGGCCGTTGCCGCCCGCCTGTACGCACGGTCGCTCTTCGAGGCGGCGAAGGAGGAGAAGCGGCTCGAGCCGGTCCTCGCCGAGCTCGGCGATTTCGTCGCGGCGCTCGGGGAGGTCCCCGAGTTGCGCAGCCTGCTCACGAATCCGCAGCTCGACTCCGATGAGCGGACGGCTGCGCTCGACGAGATCCTCGGCGGCGCCGACGAGCTGATCCGCAACTTCCTGCACCTGCTCTCCGAGAAGGGGCGCACGGGTCAGATCGACGAGATCTATCGCGAGTTCGAAGAGCTCGTCGCGGCCGAGCAGCAGCGCCTCACGGTGGAGCTGACGACGGCGTACGAGCTCTCCGACGACGAGGCGTCGACGATTCTGAAGAAGATCGAAAAGTCCTCCGGCCGCTCGGTCGAGGCGACGCGCAAGGTTGATGCTGACCTGATCGGCGGGATCATCCTCCAGGTCGGCTCGCACCGGCTCGACGCAAGCGTTCGCGGCCGCATTGACCGACTACGACACGAACTCGTGACAAGGAGCTGACGTTGAAGCTACGTCCAGAAGAGATCACCTCGATCCTCAAGTCCCGGATCGAGCACTACGACGTCCAGACCGATCTCTCGGAGGTCGGCACGGTGCTCCAGGTCGGCGACGGGATCGCCCGCGTCCACGGGCTCGACAACTGCGTCTCGCTCGAGCGGCTCGAGTTCGAGCACGACGTCGTCGGGATCGCGTTCAACCTCGAGGAGGACAACGTCGGCGTTGCGCTCTTCGGCGAGTGGCAAGAGGTCAAGGAGGGCGAGCCGGTCAAGCGGACAGGCGCCGTTGTCGACGTGCCCGTCGGCGATGCCCTGCTCGGGCGCGTCGTCGACCCGCTCGGCAACCCGGTGGACGGCGCCGGCCCGGTCGAGTCGGCCGAGCGCCGGCCGCTCGAGTTCAAGGCCCCCGGTGTGATCGAGCGCCAGCCGGTGAAGGAGCCGCTCCAGACGGGCATCAAGGCGATCGACTCGATGACGAACGTCGGCCGTGGCCAGCGCGAACTGATCATCGGCGACCGCGGCACCGGCAAGACGGCGGTCGCGATCGACGCGATCATCAACCAGCGGGACACGGACGTGATCTGCATCTACGTGGCGATCGGACAGAAGGGCTCGACTGTGGCGCAGGTGTACGAGCGCCTGAAGGACGAGGGTGCGATGGACTACACGATCATCGTCACCGCTGCGGCGCACGAGGCGGCGCCGATCAAGTGGATGGCCCCCTTCGCCGGCGCGGCGATGGCCGAGCACTTCCTCTACAACGGCAAGCACGCCCTGGTCATCTACGACGACCTCTCGAAGCACGCCGATGCCTACCGCCAGCTCTCGCTGCTGCTCCGCCGGCCGCCGGGTCGCGAGGCCTATCCCGGCGACGTCTTCTACCTCCACTCGCGTCTACTCGAGCGGGCGTGCAAGCTGAACGACGAGCTGGGCGGCGGCTCGCTCACCGCACTCCCGATCGTCGAGACGCAGGCCGGCGATATCGCCGGCTACATCCCAACCAACGTGATCTCGATCACCGACGGGCAGATCTTCCTGGAGGCCGACCTCTTCTATTCCGGCATCCGGCCGGCGATCAACGTCGGCACCTCCGTGTCGCGCGTCGGCGGCTCGGCACAGACCAAGGCGATGCGGAAGGTGGCCGGCCGTCTCCGGCTCGAGCTGGCCCAGTACCGCGAGCTGGAGGCCTTCTCGCAGTTCGGCTCCGAGCTTGACCAGGCGACGCAGAACACGCTCGCTCGGGGTGAGCGGATGGTCGCGACGCTGAACCAGCCGCAGTACAAGCCGTGGCCTCACGCCGAGCAGGTCGTCGCCCTGTACGCCGGGATCAACGGCCACCTCGACGATATTCCGGTGGCCCAGGTCCCGCGCTTCCACGACGAGCTGCGTGAGTACCTGCGCACGGAGGGCACGGTCTACAAATCGATCGACGAGACGAAGGACCTCACCGACGAGACGACCAAGACGCTCGACGAGGAGCTCGCGAAGTTCAAGAAGAGCTTCAACGTCGAGGAGGACAAGGGCCTGGTCGCGTAGATGGCTTCGGTCCAAGACCTGAAGCGGCGCGTCCGTTCCGTCAAGAACACGCGCAAGATCACGAAGGCGATGGAGCTCGTCGCCTCGGCTCGGCTTCGCCGCGCGCAAACGCGGATCGAGGCGATGCGCCCGTACGCCGAGACGATGCGCGAGCTGATCGCGGGTGTCGGACGCGCGAGCTCGTCTGTGCGCGGGTTGCCGCTGCTGCAGCAGCGCGAAGAGGTCAAGACGGTGGCTGTCGTGGCGCTCACCGGCGACCGCGGCCTTGCCGGCCCGTTCAACGCGCAGATCATCCGGCGAGTGTTCGCCCTCGAGCGGCAACTGCGCAGTGAGGGAAAGCAGGCGCATTTCGTCGCGATCGGCAAGCGAGGCCGCTCGACGCTCGCGTTCCGCGGCTACGAGGTGCTCGGCGAGTACACCGGCTTCACCGACCGGCCCGCTTACGCCGACGCGCAGGCGATCGCTCACCGCGTTGGCGAGCTCTACGTCGAGGGCCGGATCGACAGCGCCGTGCTCGTCTACAACGCGTTTGTCTCGCCGCTCGTGCAGACGGTGACCGAGCAGGAGCTGCTGCCGATCTCAGCCGACATCCTCGAGACCGACGAGCAGGAGCGGCGCGACGACGCGATGCGGGGCGACTTCATCTTCGAGCCGGAGCCGGAGGAGATCCTCGCCCGGCTGCTCCCGGTCTACCTCGAGACCCAGGTCTACCGGGCCTTGCTCGAGTCGGCAGCGTCGGAGCAGGGAGCGCGGATGACGGCCATGCGAAACGCGTCCAAGAACGCCGGGGAGCTGATCGACACCCTGACGCTGCAGATGAACCGGGCCCGCCAGGCGGAGATCACGCAGGAGATGCTGGAGATCGTCGCGGGGGCCGAAGCGCTCACGTAGGCGTAAACCCATGCTTAACACTCCTTACCGCAGATCCGACTAGGATCGGCGCCATGGAGCCGGTGGAAGTCGGGCGCGCCGACGACGGACACGAGCAGGTGCAGGAGCGCTTTGCCAGCGCCATCGACATCGCGTCTCGCCTCCTCGACAACATCGAGACCGTCGTCTACGGCAAGCGCGAAGAGCTGAAGCTCGTCGTCGCGGCGCTGATGTGCGGCGGCCACGTCCTGCTCGAGGACGTGCCCGGCACCGCGAAGACCGTGCTCGCGCGGGCGATCGGCGGCAGCATCGACGGAGTCACGATCTCGCGGATCCAGTGCACGCCCGACCTGCAGCCGACGGACGTGACCGGAATGTCCGTCTTCGACCAGAAGACACGCGACTTCGAGTTCCGGCCCGGCCCGATCTTCACGAACGTCCTGCTCGTTGACGAGATCAACCGCGCGACGCCCAAGACGCAGTCCGCCTTGCTCGAGGCGATGGCCGAGGGACAGGTGACCGTCGACGGGGTGACGATGAAGCTTCCGAACCCGTTCCTCTTGCTCGCGACCGAGAACCCGATCGAGTACGAGGGGACGTTCCCGCTCCCGGAGGCGCAGCTCGACCGCTTCCTGCTGCGCACCGCGCTCGGCTATCCCGGCGTGCTCGAGGAGCGCCGCATCCTGGAGGAACAGCGCTTCGGGCACCCCCTTGCGGATCTCGAGCCGGTGATTGGTCTGGACGATGTCCAGGAGCTGCGGGAAGCTGCGCAACACGTGTACGTGAACGAGGTGCTGCACAACTGGGTCGTCGACCTCGTCCGTGCGACCCGTGAGCTCGACGTCGTCTCGATCGGCAGCTCGGTCCGTGGCAGCCTCGCCGTCGAGCGTGTCGCTCGCGCCTGGGCGCTTCTCAGCGGCCGCGACTACGTCGTCCCCGACGATGTCGAGCGGCTCTTCGTGCCCGTCCTCGTGCACAGGCTTGTCTTCCGGCCGAGCTTCCTCGTGGAGACGCGGAAGGCCGGCTGGGCACGCGCGGTCGAGCAGCTCCGCGAGCGGTGCCTCGAGGTCGCTCCGCGGCCGGGGTCGGACGGGGACGGTCTGCTGCTGACGTTCGCCCGCGGGTCGTGACGTGCCCGCCTCGGAACAGACGTTTCCGCTCATCCCCCGGCGAAAGCTGATCGGGCACGCGTTCGGTTCACTGCGCAGCGCGCGGCGCGGCGTCGGCTACGACGTCGCCGGTTCTCGGCCTTATCGGGCCGGCGATCCGATGGACACGATCGACTGGAACGCCTCCGCGCGGGTGTCGTCGGCGCTTGGCCGCGACGAGTTCATCGTCCGCGCGCACTATGCCGAGGAAGCGCCGCGCGTGGTGATCGTGTGCGATCGCCGCCCGGAGATGGCGCTCTACCCGCCCCCGTTTCCCTGGCTCTCGAAGCGGACGGCGATGCGTGCCGCCGCCATGCTGATCAAGGAGAGCGCGGCGAGCGTCCATGCGCTCATCGGGTACCTCGACTTCGCGGGCGAGGAGGCTTACTGGCGCCGACCGGAGAGCGAGCGGAGAATCCTCGCGGCGATCGACGAGCGGCTAGAGGACGGGGGATTCACGGCGACGCAGGACACCGTCGAGCGCGCTGTCGAACAACTCGTCGCCTACCACTTCTCCCTGCCGCAAGGGACGTTCGTCTTCGTCCTGTCGGACTTCCTGGCACCACCGCCGCCTGACGCCTGGCTTGCGGCGCTCGCACACCGGTGGGACATCGTCCCGGTCGTGATCCAGGATCCCGTGTGGGAGCAAAGCTTTCCGGCAGTCGGCGGGATTGCGATTCCGTTTGCAGATCCAGCCACGGGTGGCGTTCACGAGGTGCGCCTGACCGAGTCGGAAGCCGAAGCGAGAAAGCACGAGAACGAGGAGCGCCTGAGCGCGTGTCTCGGGGGGTTTGCCGAGCTTGGCGTGGAACCGGTCCTGCTCTCTTCCGCCGCTCCCGACGACATCCTCGCCCGCTTCGTCGCCTGGGCGGATGAGCGGATGTATACGGCGGTCGTGGCGTGACCCAACGACCCCGCCTCCTCTTCGTCCTCGGGCTTTCGGTCATCGGGGTGGTCACGACGCTCGCCATCGTCGCGATCGCCGGTGTCGGGGGCGAGGAGAAATCGGCCGGGCAGGCGAAGCCGGGACAAGCGGCAGTCACCGCCAAGGCGGACGTCACGCCCCGTACGCACCTGTTCGGGGACACGCTCACCGCCCGAATCGACCTCGTCGTAGATCGCGACGCGGTGGGGCCGGAGCTTCCGAAGGTCGTGCGTTCGTTTGCTCCCTACACCATCGAGCGGGTGACAACCGCCCGCCGCGACGCGGGACGGTTCAGCCAGCTCCGCTACACGTTCCGCCTCCGCTGCCTCCGCGAGGCCTGCCTCTCGACCTCGGGCCGCGCGCGAGTTCGGTTCGAGCCGGTGCGTGTCCTCTACCGGTCGCCCGCCGGGGAAGCGCGCGTCGTGCGCGCCACGTGGCCGCCCGTCGAGCTGTACTCGCGTCTCGCCTCCGTTCCGAAGGAGAAGCAGAGCTCGAGTCAGAGCTCGAGTCGTTTCAACACCCCGGTCATGGCACCGTGGCGGGCCGACCTCACCGCGCTTCCGCCCGTGTCGCACCGCTCGTCGCCGACGCTCATCATCGCGCTGCTCCTTCTCGGTGCCGGCCTGCTCGTCCTACCCGCATGCGTGCTGATCTATCTCGCACTGCCGTGGCGGGCGTCGCCGTCCTGGGAATCGTGGCTCGCCCTGCTGCCGCCGATCGAGCGTGCGCTCGCAGTTCTCGAACGCGCACGAACCCAGGGTGACGGTGCGGCGCGCCGACGTGCGCTCGAGCGGCTCGGGATGGAGCTGCGAGCGCGGGGGGCAGACGACCTCGCTCGCGAAGCCCTCGAGCTCGCCTGGACCGAGGCAACGCCGACGTCCGAGGCGATCTTGCGCCTCGAGCAGCACATTCGTCTCGCCGGCCAGGATGGGAGGCGTCGTCGTGCCGCGTAGGCGCTTCCTCCGGCCGGTGGCCGCGATTCCGTCGGCCGACATCGGCGCGCTTGCGCCGCACGCGCAGCGCACCCGCCGCTTGCGCGCAGCGCTTGCGGCGGTGCTCGTCGGCCTCGTCTTCGCCGCCGTGTTGCTCGCCCGCGGCTCGGACGACACCCCGTCGCGCCTGCTGCCGCCGGGAACCTCGGGAATCGTCGTGATCGACGTCTCGCGCAGCGTCGACGGGCAGACGTACGAACCAATCGCGAACGTCCTCCAGCAGCTGATCGCCCTGCGCGAGCCGGTCGGCATCGTCGCGTTCTCGGACGTCGCCTACCAGCTGTTGCCCCCGGGGACGTCGCCGCGCGAGCTTCGGCCGCTGCTGCGCCTCTTCACACCCGAGCAGAGTGGTGTCGAGGAGAGCCCCTGGAGCCCTGCGTTTACGGCCGGTACGCGGATTTCCACCGGGCTCGAGCTGACGCGCACGATCCTCGAGCGCCAGCAGGTCGGGAACGGCGCCGTGCTTCTCGTCAGCGATCTCCAGACCGCAAGCAGCGACATCGCCGACATGACGGAGGCGATCATCGGGTACCGCCGGGCCGGGATTCCGCTCCGGATCGTCGGGCTCTCGCCGCAGGCTCAAAATCGCCGCTTGTTCGAGCGGCTGGTCGGGAAGGACGCGTTTGCGGACGTTGAGCGCTCGGGCGTGTCCGCGACTGCGACCGCTGCCTCGGATGGCGGCCGCGGACCTCTCCCGCGCGCGTTCCTCGTTGTCGGCGCGCTGCTCCTCCTCGCGCTCGCCGCCCACGAGCGGTGGTGCTCGCGCGTCGACATCCGCGAGGCAGCCGCGGGAGGCGCCCAATGAGGCGCGCCGCGATGCTCGCCGGGGCCGCCGTCTGCCTCGCACTCGCGGCGCTCGTGTCGCTGCTCGCGCTCGATGTCGCCCGCCGCGACCGCAGTTTCCAGGCGGACGACGTCCTCTTCCGGATCGGGTCTCTGCGCGACGATCGCTGGCAGCCGACGGAGATCGTTCCGTACGGTGCGGCGCGCGCGCTGCTCGGCGTGGATGACGACCTGGCGTATCGGCGGGCGCTCCAGCTCGTGCACCGCGCGCATCCGCGGACCGTCACCTACGAGCAGTCGAAGCTCGTCGAACTCCGTGCAAACGCCCAGATCCAGCTCGGCGTTGTCGTCCGGCGGGACGACAGCGCCGCGCGCCGCTCGGCGGCGGCGAACCGCCTCGGCGTGCTCGCGCTCTCCCTCGCGGCCATCGACGACTCGCTGCGCCCGACCCTGCTCAGCAATGCCGCCGCCGATTTCCGGCGCGCTGTCCAATTCGATCCAGAGAGCGACGACGCGAAATACAACCTCGAGCTCGTTCTCGACACACTGGTCGCGTCGGGGGGCGGCGGGACGCAGCGAACCCAGGGCGGCCGTACCTTCAACCAGGGAGCGGGCGCGGGAAGCGGACGCGAGGGGTCGGGGTACTGAGGTGGAGATCCAGTTCCTCGCGCCATTCGGCGGCGCAATCGCCCTCCTTGGCGTCGTCCCGCTCGTCGCGTCGCTCGGAATCGTCCTTCGGGCGACCCGGGTTCGCTCGCGCCTCGGCCTCCGCTCGCCCACGCGGCGCTCGCGCCTGCCCGTGCTCGCCGCGCTCGTCCTCGTCCCGGTCCTCGTCGGTCTCGCCGCGGCCGAGCCCGTCGTCGCGCGCGGGCACGTCCGACACATTCGGGTGGGCGCCGAGGCGCTCTTCGTGATCGACACGTCCCGCTCGATGCTCGCGCGGTCGAGCGCGCAGGCGCCGACGCGCCTCGCGCGCGCGAAGCAGAGCGCGCTTGCGCTCCGCGCCTCGCTCGACGACGTCCGCGTCGGGCTCGCGTCGATGACCGACCGGACGCTTCCCCATCTGCTTCCGTCTGCCGATCCGGACGCATTCGCATCGGTTCTCGCCCGGTCGATCAAGATCGAGGCGCCAGGCCCGTCGGGGCTCTACACGTCACGCGCGACCGATTTCGGCGCGCTCGCGGTGATCCCCACGCACGGCTACTTCTCCGCTTCGGCGCGCCAGCGGCTCGTCGTCGTCTTCACCGACGGTGAGTCCCGCCCGTTCGACCCCCTGCGCCTCCGATCGCTCTTCAGCACGCCGCCGGCGGTCGAGACGATCGTCGTTCGGTTCTGGAGCGATGAGGAGCGCGTCTACACGCGCGGGCTGGCGGACGCTGCGTACCGCGCGGACCCGCGATCGGCGAAGGCGGTGGCGGGGCTGACCGCGGCGACAGGTGGAACGGCCTACAACGAGCGCGAACTCGGCGCGGCGACGGCGCGGGCGCGGGAAGTCGTTGAAGGAGCGCAGGCGACCGCGGTCGATCGCGACTTGACTCAAACGCCTCTCGCGCCGTACCTCGTCGCCTCGGTTCTCGTCCCGCTCTCGTTCCTGTTCTTCCGCCGGAGCCGCTAACTCGGGATCGAAGGGGGAACGAGGTCGGCGAACGCCGTCTCGTCCGCGTACGACACAAGGCGGCTTGTGACCCAGACGAGCGCAGCGGGGTCGGCGGTCTCGAGCACGGCTCGCACGGCCTCGTCGCCGGCCTCGGGCATGCCTCCCACGCCTGCGGCCGCACGCCGCAACCGGCACAGCGTCGCGACCGCGACGTCGGCCGCATTGCCCGGCTCCGTGTACCACGATGCGGACGCGGCAGCGTCGACGAGCTCCACGGCCGCCCCAGCGAGGAGCATGGCGTCCTGGGTCGCCGGCGTCGACTCTTTGTGTGGCGCATCGCGCCACCCTCGTCGCGGGATCTCCATGTCTTCCTCTCGGTTTAGTGCTGTTGTTCGATCTGCCTGCAACCAGTGCCGAAAGTGTGCCTAACTTCGGCCGCGGCGCGACGTCTCAAGCTGAGACCCACCCCCGATCCGACGCGTACGCACTTGGGGGGCAAATGGTTGACCAAGGAGGAGTCAGTATGAAGCTACGGCGACGCACTCTCGTCGCGGGCTGCGCGCTCGCGACGGCGATCGTGGCCGGTGTACTCGGCGGAACGACTGCGGCAAGCACCGGTGCAACCGGTGGAACCGTTGTCTTCGGCGCCGAGCAGGAGCCGCCGTGTCTCAACGGCGTCCTGGCCGGATGCAACAACACGTGGACCTCGTGGACCGTCGGGATCTCGTTCCCCGGTCTCTACGAGATCATGCCGAACGGTGACCTCAGGCCGGACATGGCCGACGGCGAGGCGAAGTTCACCAAGAGCCCGTTCACCGTCACCCACAAGATCAAGCAGAACGCGAACTGGAGTGACGGCAAGCCGGTCACAGCCCAGGACGTCATCTTCACGTTGACGACGATCATGAACCCGAAGAACGACGTCGCCGGCCGCGCAGGCTACGAGGACATCATTCGGGCGAAGGCGATCAACTCCAAGACGGTGAAGCTGACCTTCAGGAAGCCGTACGCCGCGTGGAAGCTCCTCTTCGCCGGGCAGTTCGGCGTTCTGCCGAAGCACGCCCTCCAGGGCAAGGACTTCAACGAGATCTGGAACACGAACGTCAACAGCCAGACCACCGGCAAGCCGGTCGGCAGCGGTCCCTTCATCCTCGAGAACTACACGAAGGGCCAGTCGATGACGATGGTCCGCAACCCGCGCTTCTACGGGCCGCGGCCGAAGGTCGACAAGCTCGTCTTCCGCTTCATCACCAACACCGACTCGGAGATCCAGGCGATCAAGGGCGGCGAGGTCGACGCGATCTACCCGCAGCCGCAGCTCCAGCTCGGTGATCTCCGGCGGACGAGCGGACTGAAGGTCCTCTCGAGCGCAGGAGCGACGTACGAGCACATCGACTTCAACGCCGGCAAGAAGGGCTTCCCGCTGGCGAGGGCTCCGTGGTTCCGGCAGGCGTTCGCGTACTCGATCGACCGCACTGCACTCACGAAGCAGCTGTTCGGCACGCTGAAGCCTGATCTTCAGCCGCTGCAGAGCCTCACGTACCAGAACACCCAGAAGCAGTACCAGCCCCACTTCGCGCAGTACACGTACAACCCGACGAAGGCCGGTCAGATCATGGCCAAGCATGGCTGCACGAAGGGCGGCGACGGGATCTTCGTGTGCGGTGGGGTCCGCGCGTCCGTGAAGTACGGGACGACCGCGGGGAACAGGCTCCGCGAGCTCTCGCAGGAGATCGTTCAGGCGCAGGCCAAGAAGTCCGGCATCGAGGTCGTGATCGCGAACGCACCTTCCCGGATCTTCTTCCCGCAGGTCTCGAACGAGGACTACCAGCTGGCGCTGTTCGCATGGGTCGGCTCGGGCGATCCGTCCGGCATCACCGACATCTACAGCTGTGGTGGCGAGTCCAACTGGATGGGCTACTGCTCGAAGAAGGTCACCGACCTTCTGAAGGCTGCCGACCAGGAGCTTGATCCGGCAGCACGGGTCAAGATCGTCAACAAGGCAGGGGCCATCATGGGGCTGAACGTCCCCTCGCTCCCGCTGTACCAGAAGCCGACGTTCCTCGTCTACAAGTCGAAGCTCCAGGGCCTGTCTGACAACCCGACTTCGGGTGGTCCGCTCTGGAACGTCGAGAACTGGAGCGTCAGCGGCTAATCAGCTTCACCTGACGTAAACTAGTTCGTCCGATAATGGAGTCCCGCCCCCGGCCGGGGGCGG
>JAXIPI010000042.1:0-13821 GCA_045403015.1 Gaiellaceae bacterium
GCCCTCGCGCAAAGGAGGGCCGACACCAATTTTGGCGCCCTTCAGGGGTCGGACGGAACACAGCGCGGTTCGCTAACGTGAAGCCATGGCGGGCGATGCCAGCTCAGAAAACACTCAGCTGGCGAGTTGCCCTCATTGCCACAAGTCCTTTACGGGCGAGCTGATCGCAGGCGGCGTCGAGCGCCACCGCGGCTTCAAGTGCCCACACTGCAAGCTCTTCGTCCCGGAGACCCGAGTCGAAGACGCACCACTCAGCCGCAACAGCGACTGACCGACTGGCCCGGCCCGCGTCTCCCGAGCAAAGACTCTGAGCACGGCGTTACTCACGTCGGCGGGGAGCGCCTTCAGGCGTCCGCTCGGTCGTGCTCCGAGCAGGCGAGTGTCAAGCGTCGGTCTGTTCCCTCCTCGGGCCGGCGCTCCTCGCCCTTCGAACCTCAGCCGCAGTGAAGTGATCTCAGCGCGAGCCCGCACGGCAACAGGCGTTAAGGCCGCCGTGACAAGGCCGTGACAAGCTGACGGAGCCGCCCATGCGCCCGGTGAGGGGTCGCATGGCCAGCGCCCTAGTCGTGCTGCTTCGCGGTGCTCGTGGTCAGTCCGTGGTCACTGGCTCGAGCCGAAAGAAGGCACCCTGGAAGCGGCTCGGCACGTCGGAAGCCTCTGATTGAAGTTCGCGGCCGGAGGCTATGCCGACTCCCGAAGCGGCTGTCAGTCGATCCGAAGCCGTCCCCAGACCATGACCCCCCGGGGGGTACCCCCACCCCCACCCCCGCGAGCGATGAGCCTCTCCCGAGCGGGACTCCCTGGGCGGTCGAGAGCGAGACACAGACCCCTGAACACTGCATGCACTGAAGTGTGGCCTAGCGTCCGGGCCGGCCCTACTGTCTACCTAGTGAACTTCAGCGACTTCAGGCCCGGCGAGCCGACAGATGATCGTGAGACGAAGGGCGGCCCTTGGTCGCCCTTCGCTTCATTGACATCTCCGCGCTAGTACGTAATGTTCTCGACCAGCTCCACGACCGTCGGCGGCGTCAGCACCGTCGTTCTGTCGAGCGCGCCGGAAGCAAGGAGACGATCTCGGAACGATTTCGCGTCCTCGACCGAGTCGAACTCCACCCCTGTGAAGACTTCGTTCGGGTTGTCGACGCCTCGGAGCATGATGTGGCCCTTTGCCGCCTGCTTGCGGCCGACCGGATCTTCATCGAAGAACGGTTTCCAGGTGTCGAAGTCGTCGATCTTGAGATGGTGAACCATGAAAGCCACAGCGCCTCCTCTGAATTCCGGGCCGCGTTTGGGCAGCTTCAGGATGATGCTTCCGACTCGCGATCATCCATGACCAGTCGCATCGGATCAAGAACGCAGCTTCAGCCCGAACCCGCGGTCGTGCAGGTCGGTCAGTCCATCCCAGGGCGGGTCTGCCTCCACAGGCGTTATCGCCGTCACCTGGGCCAGCGTGCTCTCACTTGACCACGGACTCGAGGGCGACACACAGGCGGTCGACCACTGCACGCACGTTCGCCGCACATGCCACACGAGACTGATGGAGGTGAAGCCGCGACGGTCAACCCCGCAAGGGGCATACCGTCAAGCGCAGGCCGCGCGCGGTTCCCCGGCTGTCCTCGAGAGGCGTAACCTGGGAGCTAGAGGATGTGAAAGTCGCCGGGTTGATTCCCTCGCGGCGAGGTGAAGTAGCATCCCCCCGTAGACGTCTGCTGGCAAGGGAGGGACGATGATTCGTGTTCGTTTCATTGCTCAAGTGCGCTATGGGCACTTCGCTGAATACCTCAAGGCCGGAGAGCAACTGAACGAGATCGCGCGCGAGCGCGGATGGGCCGAGGCGACATTCTGGGTCTCGATGGCCGGAACCGCGAATGAACTCTTTGCCGAAGTCGACTATCCCGATCTCGCTACCTTCGAGCGGGAGGGCCGAGCACAGGACGCTGATGCGGAGTGGATGAAGGTCCTCCGTAGCACCGTCGACATGGTCGTCCAGGGCTCCGCGCGCAGCGAGCTCTTTCAGACGGCTCCGCAACTCGCATAGTTTCACATCAAGCCTCTAGTGGATGTTGAGACGCGAGCGCTCGTCCGTCGTAGCGTCTCCGACGCGCGCCGTCGACTGACCGGCGCCGAGTTCGACGAGACCGGGCTGGCCGGCATGCAGAATTCGGGCTCGAAGAACAAGTCGCTGCCGTTGGTCGCGTGGGAGGCGTGCGACGGCGACAGTTTGCTCGCGCTCGCCTACGTGCTCGACGTGCTCAGGGCGAGGCAGGAAGGCCACCACCCCAAAGCTGCCTAATCCGCTTGCGGTCGGCGAACAACGAAAGCTGGCCCTGCAAGTCGAATCCTGTTCGCCTAGGCTCCAGCGTCTCGCGCGCCCTCACGCGTCGGAAGATTGCGGGCTTTCGGCCGGGGTTCTGGCCGCAGGGCCAGTTACGGCACCCTAGCTCACTTGGAGCGGGGCGCGGTTAAGGCTACTTCCCGAGCCGCAACCACTTCCGGATCTTTGCGATGAGGCCAGCCATAGCTTGAGTCTACGCCGTCTCGCCCATCATTTCGGGCGCTCTGTCAGTGACCCATGGGTCACTGCTTCGAGCGCGCGGCCTAGGGGTTGGGCCTCTCGACAAATCGTCTATGTCGTCGATCCGGCCTGGCTTCCACGCCTGGCCCGCACACAGCCGTCTTGAGCCACACGAGGCCATTATGGCCGCCGACGTCCGTGTCACACAAGACGCTCCGCAAAGCCTCGACGTCCTCGCCGTCGACCGCGATCGCCGCCGGCACCTGGGCCGTGATCTCGACTTCGATCCGCTGCCGAAGCTCCACCGCGGCGAGCGTCCGCCCCCCTCGTTGTAGCCAGTCGCGCAGGATGCGCGCCTCGTCGATCGAGAGTCCGCGCTCGCCGGGGAAGTCGAAGAGGATCTGCGACTCGCCAACGTCGCTCACAAGACGAACGCCTCGAATATGTCCCACGAAAGGAGATCGTAGCGTGCGCATTCTCTGGCACTCGCAGGCACCGTGGTACCCCGGCTCTTTCGGTACGCAGACGGCGCTGTTCACACCTCGGGTTGCCGCCGCCGGCCACGACGTAGCGATCTCAGCCGCTCTTGGCCTCCAGGGCACGCCGCTGCTCTGGAACGGATGCTTGTCTACGACGGCACGGACGATGTGCTCGGTGGCTGGGAGCAAATCCAGCGCACCGCGCGTCTTCACTTCCGAGATGAGCCAGGCCTCATCCTGACGCTCGTAGACGCTTGGTGCGGGAACGCCTCGGCGGTGCTCGGACTCCGCTTCGCCTCGTTCGTCCCGGTCGAGCACGCTCCGCTGCCGGAACGGATCCGTACGCAACTACTCCTCGCCGCCGCTACGCCTCTAGCCGTCACGCGCAACGGCGAGGAGCTGCTTCGCGCCGCCGGCCTGGAGCCGCTCTTCGTCCCGCACGGCGTCGATACGACCCTCTTCCGTCAGCAAGATCGCGTGGAGGCCCGCCGGCAGGTCGGACTGCCACAGGAGGCGTTCCTCGTCGGCATGGTGGCGGTCAACAAGGCCGACAACGACCGCAAGAGCTTCCCGGAGGCGTTCGAGGCGTTCGCCCGCTTCCGCGAGCAGCACCCGGATGCACTCCTCTTAGCGCACACTCTCCGCGAGGGCGGAACGAATCTCGGCGTCCTGGCCGCTCAACTCGGCATCGAGGAGGCGGTGCTCTTCCCAGACGACGACGCGATGCGCGCCGGGCTGCACACGCCGGCCTACATGGCGACGCTCTACGCCGCGATGAATGTCTTGCTGGCACCGAGTCGTGGCGAGGGCTTCGGCCTACCGCTGATCGAGGCGCAGGCGTGTGGGGTGCCGGTGATCGTGACGGACTTCGGCGCCATGGCCGAGGTTGGCGCCGTGGGGTGGAAGGTCGGCGGCCAGCGACTCTACGACCGTGAACGCAGAGCGTGGTGGGTCGTGCCGAACATCGAAGAGATCGACGCGGCACTCAAGGCAGCCTACGACCACGCCGACGAGCTGGCCGAACAAGCTCGCGCGCACGCGCTCGCCTACGACGCCGACCTTGTCACCGAGCGTTACCTGCTGCCAGCGCTCGAGGAGGCCGCCAAGCGCGACCCCGGTAGACCGCCCGAGTCGCTACCGCTTTCCGTACTCACGCCGCTATAGAAGCGGCACCCAAGACACCTCAGAAGGAGGGAACCAACATGGCAACTGACGACAAAGAGCAGAGCGGCGGGGATGGCTATAAGCCGCTCGCCCTTCACGAGCAGCGGGAGTCGTTCCGCGACGACAAGCTCGAGATCGACCTCGGGCCAGTCAGCCCGACACGGAAGGACGATCCGATCAATAAGGGCGCGGACGCGCTCTGGAAGGGCAAGTGACGCGATGGAACAGACCATCGAGAACGTCCCCGATGAGGCCCAGCGCCGACAGCTTCAAGAGACCTGGGAGCGCCGTGGGCTGTCACTCTTCGAGCTAGCCTTCAAGGCCGACGAATTCGAGCGTGAGAACGCTCATCTGCGAGCTGACGCCGAAGCGGGCCGGCAGGCCGTAGCGGAGGCCAAGAAGCTGCGCGAGCAACTCGCCGCTGCACAGGTCGCCCAGCGCGAAGCGGAGAACCGAGCGCAAAGAGCTGACGGCGCTCGTGCGGAGGCTGAGGCAAAGCGCGAGGAGCTGCTCGCTGCCGCTCGCGCGGCGAACGCGCAGCAGTCGCGGCTCGAGCGCGTTCTCGACCAGCACGACCGCTGACCTCCCATGTCCGGTCTCGAGAGCAACCTCGACTGGCTCGAGGAGCAGCTCGAGCGTCAGCTCAACCGCGTCGAGGAGCTGGTCACCCGCACGGACGAGCTAGAGCAGGAGAACGCCACCTTGCTTGTTGCTGTGAGCGATCTCGAGCACCTGCTTGGCCTACACGAATGACAGGAAGGAGAACGAACGATGTCTGACCCCAAACTCAACAACGGATTTGGAACTAAGACCGACGACTACTCTCACCTTGCTTCGAGCCGCTCCCCGGAGGCTGCGCGCCACAGCAACTCCGACGCCTCCCACGAAGGCTCGGACGTGCAGCTCGGGATGCGTCCGGCTTCGAGCCGGCGCACGGACGACGCGAACAAGGGTGCCGCCGAGCACGAAGGCTCGACCTACAAGCCGCTGTACGAGCCCCGCTAGACGAGGCCCCTACTCTGCCGTCGCCCATGCGTTTGGTGGTCATGCCGCAGATTGCGGCATCGCCACGCGACGACAGCCTCCTGGGTTCGAGCCGGTGCTCTACCGTTCCACCCTGTGCAGTTCCGACTCACGTATCAAGGACGACTGCGGTCAAACGGCGATGCTCGTCACAAGCAGGAGATCCGAAGGGCGCTTCATCCTCAACTACGCGAGCTGTGGCGTCACCCACCGCTAGACACGAGGGACGACTTTCTCGCCGACTCCGCGGTGGAGCATTCACTGTCTGTGATCGAACGCGTCGGTGACTTCAGGTTCGCACCTCTCGTCTGCGACAAGCTGAAGCTGCTCGCGGAGATAGAGCTTGTCCTCCTCCGTCCGATCGCACCAGGTGCGTTGATCCGTAGCGGCGGCGACATCGACAACCAGCTCAAGACGCTGTTCGATGCCTTGCGATGCCCGCAGAACCTGAACGAGCTTCCGACCGGGGACGCGCCAGGCGAGGGCGAGGATCCGTTCTTCACTCTGCTCGATGACGACGAGCGGATCGTTGATCTCCGCGTCTCCGTCGATCGCCTACTGAGCGTGCCCGAGGATGACCGCTCAGTGCACGCCACGCTGTTCATCCGCACTAGACCCTCTTATGTGATCTACGGGAACCTGCCGCTGAGTTAGCGGCTCCAGAAGTCGGCAGGATTCAGCGGTTGCCCGACCTCGGTTCGGCCTCCGCTGTCGGGAACGAACACGACGGCGACGCGACTGAGGCTCGCCCCCTCCGTCTGCATGTACGCGGCGATGCGCTCCCTGTGGGGTAAAGAAACTCGATTCGGCCGGGACGGCGGTGCTGGTGGTGATGGTCGGAGCGGTTCAGACTGCGCGTCTTGCTGACCTGTCTGCTGTACCGGCTCCTCTGCGGTTTCGTTCGTCTGCTCGCCTGCCGCGGCGGTGGGCGCGAGCTCGAGATCATGGTCCTGCGCTACCAAGTCGCGATCTTGAGGCACGGAGGGAAACGGCCGCAGTACACGGCCGCTGACCGTGCGTTGCTTGCCGCGGTGAGCCGGCTGCTTCCGACCGAGCGGTGGTCGTCCTTTGCGGTCAGCCCGCGGACGCTCCGCCGCTGGCACCGGGCGCTGCTGCAGGGCAAACGCCGACGGCGCGGCCGGCCTGGTCGGCCGCCGCTTGCGGCCGCGACACGCAGCCTGATCCTCCGGCTGGCGCGGGAGAACCCTCGCTGGGGCTATATGCGCATCCAGGGCGAGCTGCTGAAGCTCGGAATCAACGTCTCGGCCACCACGGTCGCGACCGCGTTGCGCGTCTCGGGCCTCGGGCCGGCGCCGCGCCGGGTCGGCCCTAGCTGGTCCGAGTTCCTGCGCGCCCAAGCGCAGAGCATGCTCGGCGCCGATCTCCCCTCTGAGCCCGTTGGCGGACTCGAGGGCAAGGAGTCCGCGCGGAGCGCTCCAACTCCGGAAGCGGCCTGCGGCGTGATAGCCGAGGAGCTCTCCACCAACGGTGCTGAGGAGCCGTGGTCCTCTCCGCCGGGGCTAGGTCTGCCGCGGCTGCCGGCTGTCGCCGCTGTGCCGTCTCCCTGCGACTCGCCGCCCGCACCGCTGCCGTCATCGCAGCAATGGCATGCGCGCGATGGACCAAAAACACGCCGGCGCTCTTTGCACGGGGGAACGGTTCGGCCGGGGTGTCAAAGCCGTCGGCTGCTCGCGCCCGGCGCGCGAGTTGCAACCACGGGTGGGGTTCCCCCGAGGGTGGCCGCGAGACTCTTCACCTAGCCGCCCACCACAACGGGCCGAACACCCGCTCCCAGCCGGCAGCTGAACCGAGTTTCTTTACCCCACAGCCTCCTATTCGTTGCCGGCTGCGGCGACGCGCGCGCCCAACCGCACGCGTGCCCGCAAGGACGTTCAGGGGCCCGGCCGGACGTGGCGGCCGGCGTTGCCATCGTGAGGCTCATCCGCCGCGGCGACGCCGCTCGGTTCAGTCTCGGCTTCCGGCTCGGGCGCCAGCGTCTCCTCGTCCGCCGACTCGGCCGGCTCGCTGGGTGGGAATCGGGCATCGGCCTCGCTGGCTGCCGCCGCGACCCGCGCCGAGATCCCGCGGATATCGTCGAGTAGCGCACGGCGCTCCTGCCGGATGGCCTCGGTGTCAGCGTCGAGCTCGCGCATTCGCGCCTCCGCCTCTTCCTGCAGGGCCGCGACCTCATCCTGTGCGCGCTGAAGGCGTTCCGCCGCCTCCTTGCGCGATTGAGCGGCGGTCGTCTCCGCCTCGGCCGTCGTGCGGCCGAGGATCTCGTCCGCGTCGGTCTTCGCCTTCGCAACGATCGCCTCCGCCTCTGCTTTCGCGCGGGCGGTGCTCTCTTCCGCTTCCTGCCGCGCGCCGATGGTGATCTCCTCCGCCGTCTCCCCCGCCCGCTGGAGGAGGCCGCTCGTCTGTTCCCCGACCTGCTCGAGCGCGTGCCTGACCGCGGCCTCCGGCGAGCGGGTCACGTCGAGCTCTGCGATCAGGCGATTGACGCGCGTGACGTAGGCATCGACCGCCCGGCGATCGTAGCCGCGCACCGAAACAGAGAAGGAGACGTCCCGGATCTCCTCCGGAACGCCTCGAAGCTCGATCGAGCCTCGGCCCTCCTCCGCCGAGCCGGGCGACAGCTCGTTCTCCGTCTGGTCCGGCTCGAGAGGCTCGCTACTTTCCACGGCGCGAGTATGACCGCAAATCGGTGCACGTGCCGGGGCCGCTTGGAGCCGGGGCGCGGCGGCGTGGCGCACGCCCGGCGAGCTGGTGAAACGTCCTCGTGCGATACCGCGCCAACGCGTTTCGGACTCGCTGCCCCTGCTGCGTAGGAAGCTGTTCTGTCGGGACCCGTCGCCGCCGCTTCCGGTTGCTCGCCGGGAGGCCCGTCACGCCGGGCGGACAGTGCCCTCATCGGGCTCACCATCAGCGGCCGCACCGCTCTGCTCAGTCGCGGCTGCTGGTGCGGACTCCAGCACTCCTTTCCTCGGCCAGCTCGGCCGGCTCCTCGGACGGGAATCGGGCCGCTGCAGAGCCAGCTGCCTCCTCGAGCCGCGTCGCGACCTCGCGGACGTCGTCGAGCAGCGCACGGCGCTCCCCGCAGAGTGCCGCGGTGTCAGCGCGGAGCTTGCGCACCCACGCCTCCGCCTCTTCGCGCAGGCTGGCGATCTGTTCCTCTGAGCGCTGGAGCCGCTCTGCAGCTTCCGTCCGCGCGCCGGCGAGGATCTCCTGCGCCTCGTTTGTTGCCTTCGCGACGTGCTCGTCAGCCTCAGCCCACGCGCGGTCCGCCTCGGCATCCGCGTTGACGACGATGTCCGCCGCCTCGGCTTTCGCGCGAGCGGTGGTCTCTTCCGCTTCCCGCCGCGCGCCGCCGGTGATCTCCTCCGCCGTCTCCCGGGCCTGGTGGATGAGACCGTTCGTCTGCTCCGTCGCCTGCTCGAACGCGTGCCTGACCGCGGCCTCGGGCGAGCGGGTCGCTTCGAGCTCCGCGATCAGGCGATTGACGCGGATGACGTAGGCGTCGACGGACCGGCGAGCGTAGCCGCGAGCCGAAACCGGGAAGGAGACGTTCCGGATCTCCGCCGGGACGCGTCGGGGCTGACTCAAACCTCGGCCCGGCTCCGGCGAGCCGGGGCGGCTCGCTACCTCTCTGGGTCGGTCGCGAGGATCGCCATTGGCCACGGCACCGAGTATGACCGTATCTCCGACGGGCTGTTTGCCATGTAGAAGATGATCTGTTCCTTCTCAGCCACGCACGCTCCATGTTCGAGAAGAGGGCGCACAGCCGTAACGTGCGCCCTGCCAAGATCAGATCGAGGCGACGGCGCTGACGTCACGTGCCTGCGGGCCCTTCGGGCTGTCCTCGACCTCGTACTCCACCTTCGTCCCCTCGGCGAGGCTCTTGTAGCCCTCGCCGCTGATCGCGCTGTGGTGGACGAAGACGTCCGTGCCTCCATCATCCTGCGTGATGAAGCCGTAGCCCTTGTCGTTGTTGAACCACTTCACGGTTCCGGTTGCCATATTTACACCTCCTCGACTGCGTCACGAACGTGCGACGGAAGGCGCAAAGCCAAGACCGGTACTCGCTCTAACTCCGTGTCACGACCAACAGTACCAAGGAGCTTCGCGGGAGCCGACCCTCGCGGCGCGGACGGCCTGAAGGGCGCCATTATTCGTGTCGCGCATCAGGCGGCTGATCGGTAGTACTCGTGGATGAGGCCACCGAGGCGGTCGCAGCGCCCGATCTCACCCCTATTTGATCGCTCACGTTGCTCGTTGCGTTCGGGCGGTCGGAGCCCGAGGGCGCGATGCGGTCTCTCGCGGTTGTAATGGTCGACGTAGACGCGGAGCACCCGCTCGAGGTGGCGGCGGTTGAGGATCAGCAGCCAGTCGAGACACTCGGTGCGCACGGTGCGGACGAAGCGCTCCGCGATCGCGCTCGCCTTCGGCGCCCGCACCGGCGTCTTTACGATCCGGACGCCTTCGCTGCGAAAGACCTCGTCGAACGGGCTGCTGTACTTGCTGTCGCGGTCACGGACCAGGAAGCGGAAGCCCTGACCAGAGAGGTCGAGGCCGAGGTTGCGCGCCTGCTGGGTGACCCAGGCGCCGGTCGGGTTAGCGGTGCAGCCGGCGAACCAGACGCGGCGGTTGCCGTGGGCGATGAAGAACAGCGCGTAGTAGCGGCGCAGGAAGACGCTCTCGACGGTAAAGAAATCGCAGGACGACACTCGCAGCCTGCGCTCGCAGGAACTCGCGCCAGCTCGGGCCGGTACGCCGCGGCGCCGGCTCCAGCCTCGCGTGGGCGAGCAGCCGCCGAATGCTGGTCGGCGAGACGCGAAGGCCAATCTTGGCCAGCTCCCCGCAGATGCGCCGATGGCCCCAGCGTGGGTTCTCGCGCGCGAGCCGCAGCACCAGCTCGCGAACCTCAGGAGCCAGCGGCCGCCGACCGCGCCGACCGGGCGCCTGTCGCCACTTGCGGCGAACAAGCGCTTGATGCCAGCGCAAGAGCGTCCGCGGAGTCACCAGACGCACGCCACCCGACGAGCGCGGCAGGTGGCACGCTGCTGCCGCAAGCAGCGCCCGATCAACCATCCGGACATGCGGCCGAGCGACCTGCCGACGCAGGATCTCGAGCTCGTGACGCAGCACCAACAACTCGATGTCTTTCACGTGCAAGCCGCGACAGCTGCGAACAAGCGCGCCTATCAGCGTCCGCAGCGCGAGATAGAGAAAGGAGAAGACCACGCCCCCGATCCTCCCAGCCCGCGCGCCAACGAGAGGCGACAGCAATTTTGGCGCCCTTCACGGGGCTTGTCGCCGCCGTCCTCTCCTTTGTCGGACTCCGCCGAAGGCGAACGAAGGGAGTGCCAATGGCAGACGCCAAGCAGATCGTCCGACGCCTGTTCGAGGAGCCGTGGAAGGGCAACATGGACGTGGTCGACGAGTACGTCGGGCCGCAGTACATCGGTCACGACTCCGCGGAGCCCGAGCCGCATCGCGGCCCCCAGGGCCTCAAGGCGAACATCCAGAAGTACCTCGCCGGCTTCCCCGATGGCCGCATCACCGTCGACGACCAGATCGCCGAGGGCGACAAGGTCGCGACGCGCTGGACCGGCCGCGGAACGCAGACCGGCGAGATTGCGGGTATTGCCCCGACCGGCAAGCAAGTCACGGTCGCAGGCCTCACCATCTCCCGCCTCGAGGGCGGCAAGGTGGTCGAGGAGTGGACGACGTGGGACACGCTGGGGATGCTCATGCAGCTCGGCGCGGTTCCCGCACTGGCCACGGCCTGATCTCGAGGAACAGGGCGCAGCGACGGGCCGCCGCCAGGCGGCCCGTCGCATTCCCGGCTCATCCGCGGGGCGGCTCCGGCCGATACCTCCTCTACGTTCCTCTCACCGATACCGATGTCCGCGTTCGCCAACCCGAGCCACATGCCGTGCCCTGAGTGCGCAGCTTCGGTTGCGGCGGCCAAGCGGGACGAGCACGTCTGCGAGCCTGAGCGTCTGCTCGACTACCGGATGTTCCAGCTGCGAGACGAGGTTGCCGGCTTCGAGAGCGCGCTCCGGAGCTGGCTCGAGTCGGCGCACGGGCGCTTCGAACACTGGTGCGCCGAGCGCGAGCGCCCGTCTCCCGGCACGGCCTAGAGAGCGTCTACGCGGCGGCGGCGTCGCTCGAGAGCGGCTGGCCGATCCGATCGGCGAGCGGCCACATTGGTCAGGCCGACCCAGACGAACGCGCCCAGATAGCCCTCCGCCCCAGCGGACAGGACGAAGGCGTGAGCACGTGCCCGGTGAACGGCTCTCCATCGCGTTACTCTCGCCCACGATCGGCTCAGGATGGGTGCCGGCAGGGCGCTTGAGAGACTCCGGGCGACCGTGGAGGGATTCGTCGACGTTCATTCACACGCCGTCCCCTCGGGCGACGACGGGGCGCGCTCGACCGAGGAGGCCGTCGAGCTGTGCGGGCTCGCGCTCGCGGGAGGAACCCGCGTTCTCTACGCAACACCCCACGCGCACGCTGCATGGGATCACTACCCGCTGACGCTCGAGCGGGAGCGCCTCTTCGGCGACGCGTTCCCCGTGGTCTCGCGGGTCGTCTCGGGGTGGGGCTTGGATCTACGGCGCGGCTTCGAGGTCTTCCCGACCGTGCTGCGCGACCGTGACCCGCACGAGTTCCTGCTGGAGGGGACGCGCGCCGTCCTCCTCGAGTTCCCCGGGTCGTGGCTCGCTGTGGAGGACGACAGTTCGCTCGTGCTGGAAGCGGCCGACCGCTTGTTGGCAGTCGAGCTCGTTCCCGTGATTGCCCACCCGGAGCGTTCGCTCGGGCTAGAGGCTGACTTCGGGATCGCGCGAGCGCTCGTCGAGCAGGGCTGCCTCCTGTGCCCGAACGGCGACTCGGCGCTGGGCGAGAACGGGCCCGTCGCCGAACAGGCTTTCTGGCGTCTGGTGGACGAGGGCCTGGTCGCGCTCGTCGCTTCCGACGGCCACAGCAGGGAGCGGCCGCCGCGGCTCGATCAGGCGCACCGTGTGCTTGTCGAACGCTACGGAGAGGCGTCGATCGAGGCGCTGTTCGACGGGTCCGCAATGCCCTGGATCTGCTAGCTCAGCGGGATCAGCGCCATCGAGGGAGCGTGTCGCAGTTCCTCCAAGAGGCGACAGAAGCGCGCGTAGACAGATCGATGGCAGACCAGCGAGACCGTTTCTGCCCGACCTTCGCTCGCGAACTTGATGTAAGGAAAGAGAAAAAATACCTGCCAAACAGCAGAAACCCAGACCACCTGCCCTCGAAGAAGTTGACCTGAAGTGATCGAAGTGCGAGGTCGTGGCCGACCTCGATGATAAGCAGGTGCAGGCGCCAGGGAGGGGCTGCGCTCGGGTCCCGCCGTCCGGGGGGTCGAGGAGACTCCAACGCGAACGGAATCGCTAATAAGCCAGAAGCGAAGGGAGAATCCGCCCGTGCGGATGACGGTAGGAGCGAGTGTCGGCTCAAGGCGGCGCTCGGTGCGACTGATCTCTGGTCGCGCGCGGCACTTTCGTCTGTGGCTTCCCATAATCGGCGTCCTCAGCCTCGTCGCCGAGGCCGTTGCGGCTGCCGCCGTCTTCTGGCGCGGCACCGCCCCGGCTCAACGAGCCCGCCCGTAGGCGAGAACGCTCAAGCCGCTCATCAGTCGCCACCCGACAGTGCGCCCGCAAGGCAAATTTCGCCACCGCTGGCATCTCTCTAGTTACCGGACGACGCGGCGGTGACCGAACCTGGCGGCTACGGTCACCGCCCTCCGGGTTACACGAGAGCCGCTCGAACGCCGATAGAGGACTACATGGCTGTACCCGTCACGCTGGAGAGCGTGAGCCCCGAGCTCGTGCTGATCGATCCACGTCTTGCGATCGACGCACGAGCGCGGCTCTCGGATCCCGACGACACGCTGGCCCGGCTCGAGCCCGATCTCGCCACCTCAGTCGCGGAGAAGACGGCCGCTGCGCTTCGTCGGATCACCGAGCTCTCGGAGGTCGAGGAGCTTCCCACCCGCCGGCGCAGCTTTCGCCTGCCGAAGCTCACTGCGGCGATCGCGACCTGGAGCACGGCCGCCATCCTCGTTGCCGATGTACAGCTCTATGACTGGACCACCTGGCTGGTCTAGCGCCCGCCGCCCCGGTTGAGGGGGTGCATCGCAGGGGCAGCTGGCCGCTGCCTCAGTCGAGGCGGCCCTCGCCGACTCTCGCTCCCAGCACTCGGGGCAGAAGATCCGCTGGAGCACGACGAAGTCACGGGGGCCATCGCGTCCCTGGTCGATGAGCTGTCCGTCCGTCGCGAGAGTTCACCCAAGAGCCAATAGCCTCCGCCGCGGTGATCGTCGGAGGCGGGCGGAGCCCGCGAACTCCTGGACGACGAGCCGTCTCACGAGACCGATGCTGACAGGAGGATCGTGTTTCCGTCCGGGTCGTCGAGCATGGCGAAGCGAAGTTCCGGGGTCACGTCGTACGGTGCGCAGTGGCTCGCGTAGCCGAAGCCCGTGAGCTCCTCGTACTTCGCGTCGAGCGCCTCACGTGTCTCGAGATAGAACTCGAGGATCACCCGGTAGCCGCCCGAAGCGGGCGTCGCGGCCGGGTCCCAGCGTGCGTTCGCGCGCTTCGTGCTCAGGAA
>JAXIPI010000204.1:0-8722 GCA_045403015.1 Gaiellaceae bacterium
GCTGGGAACCCTGGTCTTGCTTTCGCTTGCCCTGATCACGGCCTCGTTCCGCGAGCGCCCAAACGGGCCGTTGCACCAAGCTCAGGACGCAGTGGCCGGCGCGCTGCAGCCGCTCGAAGTCGCAGCCGAACGCATCGCGCGCCCCTTCCGCGATGCCTACGGCTGGACGAAGGATCTCTTCAACGCGCGCTCCGAGAGCGAGAAACTTCGCGCCGAGAACGAGCAGCTCAAGCAGCAGGTGATCCAGAACGAGTCGGCGCTCCAGGAGAACGTCCGGCTGAAGAGCCTCCTGCACTACCGCAACGCACCCGCCTTCCCGAAAGAGTACGAGGGCGTCGCCGCCGAGGTGATCTCGCAGCCGTCGCGAGCCTTCGACCAGACGATCGTCGTCTCCGCCGGCTCGAACGACGGCGTTGTCGTCGACGCGCCGGTGGTGACCGCCGACGGGCTCGTCGGCACAGTCACGAGGGTCACGGCGAACGCGGCCCGCGTGCGCTTGCTCACCGACGAGTCGAGCGCCGTCTCCGCACTCGATCTCCGAACGGGAGCGTCCGGGATCGTCGAGCACGGCCAGTCCGGCGACTCGCTCGTCCTCAGCCGGGTCTCGAAGAAGGAGGTCGTGCACGAGGGCGACGAGATCACCACCGCCGGTACGCGTTCGGGCGAGCTTGCGTCGCGCTACCCGAAGGGGATCACGATCGGCCACGTGACGTTTGTCGGCCAGCTCAACACCGACCTCTATCTGCAGGTGCTTGTCGTGTCGGACGTTGACTTTTCGGCGCTCGACTCTGTTCTCGTCCTCGTCTCTCGCCGTCCGCTGCCGGAGCTGCCGTAGTGAGCGACAACCTCGCCCTCGCCGCGATCGTCTTCGTATCTGCACTCCTGCAGGTGACGCTCGTCGCCTCCCTCGACGTCGCCGGCGGTGCCGCCGACGTGCTCCTGCTCGCGCTGCTCTCGATCGCCCTGCTCCGCGGTGCCGTCACGGGGGCGGTTGCCGGCTTCTTCGGCGGCCTGATCGTCGACATCGTGACCCTCGACACGCTCGGCGTCACCGCCCTCCTCTACGCGCTCGCGGGCTACTGGACAGGACGCTACGGCGAGACCACGGGCCGCGACCGCGCGCACGCGCCCCTGCTTGCCGTCCTCGTCTTCACGGTGGCGATCGCCTTCGCTGGGTTCGGCCTCCACTTCCTGCTCGGGGAGGAGGTTTCCGCCCGGCGCGCGCTCTTCGAGACGCTGCTGCCGAGCGTCGCGCTCAACCTGATCCTCGGTGGCGCAGTCTTCTCGCTCGTTCGCGCGGTGCTGCGGCGTTCGACCCCGTCCGAGCGCGGGACGGAGGTGCGGCTCCTTGGCTAGCTCGTTCCCGGAGCGCCGCTCGCCCTCGCGGCGGTTCCTGCCGCCCGATCCGAGGACCTCGGAGCCGTACCGCTTCACGCCGCAGCTTGCGCTGCGCCTCGGCGTGCTCGCCGCGCTCGCGCTCGCCGTCTTTGCCGTCCTTTTCCTCCGCCTCTGGGCGCTCGAGGTGCTCTCGGGAGACCGCTACCTGATTGCTGCACAGAGCAACCAGCTGCGCACGGTTCCGGTCGAGGCCCCGCGCGGGTCGATCGTCGACCGCGCCGGCAGGACGATCGTCTCGAACGTCCCGGGCACCGCTGTGCAGTTCTGGGCCGCCGACCTGCCGGAAGAGGGCCGCTACGCGATGTTCAAGAAGCTCTCGACGATCCTGCGCGTCCCCCTGCCACGGCTGACCAAAGCGCTCGCGGCCGGCAGGGACGACCCGTTGACGCCGATCCTCGTCAAGACGGCCGTCCACGAGGACCAGGTGATGTACCTGGAAGAGCACCGCCGCGAGTTCCCCGGCGTCGAGATCGTCCCCACCTACCTCCGCGACTACACGTATCGCTCGCTCGCGGCCCAGGTGCTCGGGTACGTCGGCGAGATCTCGCCGGAGGAGTTGAAGCGGCTGGAGAAGGACGACTACCACGGCGGTGAGAAGATCGGCAAGACCGGTGTCGAGGCCGCGTTCGACACCTACCTGCGCGGAACTGCTGGAGCTGCGCAGCTCCGGGTCAATTCGCTCGGCGTCCCGCAGGGCGCGTTCGAGCTCCGCCAGCCCGCAACACCGGGCAAGACCGTGCGCCTGACGCTCGACGTCGGCCTCCAGCGTGCTGCGGAGCGGGCGATCCGCGACGGAATCGAGCTCGCGCGCGGCCAGGAGGAGTTCAACGCCAACGGCGGCGCGATCGTGGCGCTCGACCCGCGCGACGGCGCCGTGCTCGCTATGGCCTCGAACCCGACCTACAAGCCCTCGGTCTACGTCGGTCGAGTCGACCCGAAGAAGCTCGAGCCGCTCACGGTCGAGAGGGTGGCGAGGGAGCGCAACTATCCGGGCATCAACCGCGCGATCGCCGGCGTCTACCCGCCCGGCTCGACCTTCAAGCCGCTGACGGCGCTCGCGGCGATCTCCGACGAGCTCCTCTCACCCTACGAGTACATCCAGTGCACGCCCTCCGCCGAGTACGGGCTCGACAAGCAGGTGTTCAAGAACTGGAACCCGTTCATGAACGCGCCGATGTCGTTGACGACCGCGCTCTCGCAGTCCTGCGACACGTACTTCTACGACGTCGGCAACCGCTACTACACGCGCGGCGAGCACGAGCGGAAGTACTGGACGGCGATGCAGTCGTGGGCGAGGAAGTTCGGGTTTGGCGAGGCGCCCGGGCTCGACATCGGCGGCGAGGCGACCGGTCTCCTGCCGACGCCCGCCTGGCGCAAGGCGACCTACAAGGGCATCGACCGCGCCTGGAATCCGGGCGACCTGATCCAGATGGCGATCGGGCAGAAGGACATCTCCGTGACGCCCTTGCAGATGGCCCGCTTCTACGCTGCGGTCGCGAACGGCGGGAATCTGGTGACGCCGTACGTCGTGTCGTCGATCGAGCAGCCCAGCAACGACGGCTCCCCGCCGGTCGCGCTCAAGGCCTTCCCGGCGAAGCCGCCGCAAGCGATCAAGGTCGACCCGCTGGCGCTCTCCGTCGTTCGCGACGGTCTCTACCAGGCAACGCACGACGCGGACGGCACGTCGTCCGGCGTCTTCGGCAGCTTCCCCGTGCCGGTCGCCGGCAAGACCGGCACCGCTGAGAAAGTCGTCCCATTGCCCGGCTACCCGTTCGATCACCAGGAAGACCAGGCGTGGTGGTGCGGCTGGGGTCCCTTCGACGGGAACGAGCACGTGACATCCTCCGGCCTGCATCGCGCGCCGATCGTCGTCTGCGCCGTGATCGAGAACGGCGGCCACGGCGGCGCTGTCGCAGCGCCCGCTGCGCTGAAGCTGTTCGAGTACTGGTTCCAGGAGAAGGCCGGCGTCCAGGGGGTCGTACCGAGTGATTGATTACGCGTCCTCGAGCGCCCGCGCCGTCGCCCACGAGCGCGTCGACGTCGTGAGCTTCCTGCGCCGGCTCGACTGGGTGCTGCTACTCGCCGTCGGCGCTGTCGTCGCCTATGGCCTCTGGGCCGTCGCAGGGATCACGCGGCACGACGTGGTCGGCAACGAGAACTACTACGTCGTGCGCCAGGCGATCGCCGCCGGCCTCGGCTTCGTGGGGTTCGTCGTCGCGCTCGCGATCGATCCCGATCGGTATCGCCGCGCGCAGAAGGGCATCTACGCCGTGACGCTGCTCCTGATGCTCCTCGTCTTCCCGCTGGGGGACACGACGCGCGGCTCGAAGCGCTGGATCGAGCTCGGCGGCTTCCAGCTTCAACCCTCCGAGTTCGGCAAGCTGCTCTTCGTCCTCGCACTCGCGGGCTTCCTCGCCGACCGCGCCCGGAGGGTCCACGAACCGCGGGTCGTTCTCCAGACGATCGGGCTCGCGCTCCTGCCGATCCTCCTCGTCTTCAAGCAGCCGGATCTCGGCACCGCCCTCGTCTACACGGCCGCGGTCGCCGCCTGCCTCTTCGTGGCGGGCATCCGCTGGAGCCACCTTGCAGTGCTCATCTCGGTCGGAGTTCTCGTGATCGCCAGCGTCGTCTGGTTCCTGCCCGCCGCCGGAATCGAGGTGCTCGAGCCGTACCAGACCGCCCGCCTGACGGGCTTCACGAATCCCGACAGCGATCCGGCCGGCTCGACGTACAACGTCACGCAGTCGATCACGGCGGTCGGCTCGGGCGGGCTGAACGGCCGCGGCGTCGAGGGCGCGCCGCAGACGCGCCTCGTCTACCTGCCCGAGCACCACACCGACTTCGTCTTCGCCGCGCTCGCCGAGCAGCGCGGCTTCGTCGGCGCGGCGCTCCTGCTCGGCCTCTATCTGCTCGTCGTCTGGCGCGGCCTGCGTGTGATAGCGGTCGCGCGCGACGCGTTCAGCGCGATCGTTGCCGGCGGGATCGTGATTGCCTTCCTGTTCCAGGTGTTCGTCAACGTCGGCATGACGATGGGAATCGCTCCGGTGACGGGTATTCCGCTCCCGTTCGTCACCGTCGGCGGCTCGTCGATGGTTGCGAACCTGATCGCGATCGGTGTCCTGCAAGCGATCCACGCGCGCGGCCACCAGGGCCGTCGGCGGCCGCGTTGACATGGCTGCCAAGCTGAGCCCAATGGCCCTCTGGGGCCTCGCGAAGGAACTGCGGATCGCCGCTGAGGACACGCGACCGCTGGTCGTCAGCGGGCCGCTCGCCGCGCAGCTCGAGAAGGAGCTCTCGCGCGGTGCCGCCCCGGGCGCGGTGCGCGTCGACGGTAGACCGGAGGACGCGGCGGTGCTCGTGCGGGTTCTCGCCGGTGCTCCGACCCCCGAGGACGAGCAGGTGCTGCGCGCGGCCGACCGCGCGAAAGTCCCGGTCATCGTCGTGCAGACCGGCACCGAGATCTTCGACGTCCCGTACGTCCTCGCGACCGAAGTCGTCATGTGCTCGCCGGGCGCCGGCTTCCCCGTCGAGGAGATCGCGCACGTCGTCGCCGCACGGCTCGGAGAGTCCGGCACCGGACTCGCCGCGAGGCTGCCGGCGGTGCGCGAGCCGCTGAGCGAGGTGCTGATCGAGAAGCTCTCGCGCCAGAACGCGATCGCCGCCGTGGCGATCTTCATCCCCGGCGCCGACTTCCCGGTGCTGACGCTGAACCAGATCCGGCTCGTTCTTCGGCTGGGGTCCGCGCACGGGGTCAAGGTCGACCAGGAGCGCTGGCCGGAGATAGTCGCCACGATCGCCGCCGCCCTTGGATTCCGCGCTGTCGCCCGCCGGCTGGTCAGCGCGATTCCCGTCGCCGGCTGGCTCCTGAAGGGCGGTGTCGCCTACGCGGGCACGCGTGCCGTGGGGGAGGCCGCGCATCGCTATTTCCATTCGGTTGCGGGGGAAAAGCAAACGCGCTAGCCATGCTGTCCGGGCGGGGTCCTAGTGTTCTTGGAACCCGATCTGGAGGGAGGCGAAGTGGCTGGTTCCGAGCACGCTGAGGAATTGCTGATGATCGAAGAGGCCGACGCCTGGTTCGAGTATCTCGAGTCGACGCGGGCGCAGAACGAGACGCGCTACGCCGAGGTCGAGCCTTGGGCCTGGGCCCGCCTCTCCCAGCGGCTGCGTGCCGTTCGCGCCCGCCGCGCACGGCTGCGCCCCGCGACAGCCGCATAGGCTCACAACGCCCCCGACAAACAGGGCACCGGCCGAACCGCCGTGCTCCGGCAAGGCTGCTAGCCTGTCCTCAGGCCATGCCTACGTTTTTCACCACCACACGCAGCGCGCGACCGGCCGCTTCCGCGGCCGTGTTTCTGCGCGCGCTCATTTTAGGAGAAGCATTTGTCACCCTGGTTTCGAAGAAAGCGCAAGGAAACGACCGAGCAGCAGGCGCCCGAGGCGCCCGCTCCAGCACCGCAGCCGTCACAGGCTGAGCAGCCCACCGCCACGGCTCAGGCCGCGGCGGCAACCGATCCCGCCAAGCGCCGCAGTCGCGGCAGCCGTGGCGGTCGGGGGCGCAAGAAGCCCGGCACGGTCACGACCGCCGAGAAGGTCGACGAGAAGCCCGAGCTGAAGCCGCAGCCCGCGAAGCGGGAGCGCAAGGCGCCGGAGCGCAGCCAGCGCCAGGAACGCCGTGCCAACCAGCAGGGCCAGCGCCGCCGCGTGCCACAGAAGCGCGCGCCGCTGCCGAAGGCCAAGCGCGAGCTGCTGATCTCCGTCGACGTCGGCGAGCAGCGCGTCGCGATTCTTGAGGACGACCGTGTCGCCGAGGTCTACCTCGAGCGTCCCGAGCGTCGCTCGATCGCCGGCAACATCTACCTCGGCACCGTCGACAACGTGCTGCCGGGCATGGAGGCCGCGTTCGTCGAGATCGGCCTCGAGAAGAACGGCTTCCTCTACGTCGACGAGATCGTCGTGCCTGAGCTCGAGGGCAAGCGGCACGGCAAGAAGATCACCGACCTGATCGCCCGCGGCCAGCAGATCATGGTGCAGGCCGTGAAGGATCCGATGAAGACGAAGGGCGCGCGGCTCACGACCGAGATCTCGCTTCCGGGCCGCTTCCTCGTGTTCGTCCCGCAAGGCGAGGGCCTCGGCGTCTCGCGGCGCCTCGACGACGGCGAGCGCAACCGCCTGAAGGAGATCATCAAGAATCTCGACGCCAAGGAAGGCGGGATCATCGTCCGCACCGCGGCCGAGGGAGCGTCGGCCGAGGACATCGAGCGCGACCTCGTCTTCCTGCAGCGGCTCTGGAAGAACATCCAGGCGAAAGCCAAGAGCAGCAAGGCGCCCGCGCTCGTGTACCAGGAGGCCGAGCTGCCACTCCGAATCGTCCGTGACCTGTTCGCCGGCGACTTCGAGAGCGCGCTGATCGACCACGAGCGCACCTACAAGCGGATCGTCGGCTACCTGAAGAAAACCTCGCCGCACATGCTCGAGCGCGTGCAGCACTACAAGGAGAAGACGCCGCTCTTCGAAGGGACGGGCGTCGACGCCGAGATCCGCTCCACGCTCAATCGGCGCGTCGACCTTCCCTCGGGCGGCTATCTCGTCTTCGACTACGCGGAGGCGTTCACCGTCATCGACGTCAACACCGGCCGCTTCGTCGGCTCCCGCTCGAAGAACTCCACCGGCCGGCTCGAGGACACGATCACGAAGAACAACCTCGAAGCGGTGAAGGAGGTCGTGCGCCAGCTACGGCTGCGCGACATCGGCGGGATCATCGTCATCGACTTCATCGACATGGCGAACCCGAAGAACCGGGCGACGGTCGAGGAAGCGCTCCGCACCGAGCTCGAGCGCGACCGGACGAAGACCTACGTGGTCGAGATCTCACCGCTCGGGCTCGTCGAGATGACACGACAGAACGTCACCGACGGCCCGCGCGAGATCCTCACCAAGAAGTGCCCGACGTGTTCCGGCGACGGCATCGTCCTCTCGGAGGCCTCTGCTGCGCTCGAGGTCGAGCGGCGCCTGCGCACGCTCGCCGCCGGGTCACGCGCCCAGGCGTTCCGAATCGAAGTCAGCCCCAAGACCGCGTCGCTCCTCCTCGGAGCGGGTGGCAAGCGGCTCGCGGAGATCGAGGAGGCGTCCAAGAAGCGGTTCTTCCTCGTGCCCAAGGAAGGCGTCCACGCCGACCACGCCGCAGTGCTCGCGGAGGGCAAGCTCGCCGACCTGCAGCCCGAGGCTCCGATCGCCGAGGGAGCCGAGGTCGAGGTGAAGCTGGTCGAGGTCGACAAGCACGATGCCGGCTCGGCGGCCGGAAAGCTCGACGGACTGAACGTCGTCGTCGGCGGGGCCGCGAAGCTCGTCGGCAAGAAGGCCAAGGTGCGGATCGAACGTGTTCTCGACGGCGTCGCCTACGCCGCGCTGCTCGCGACGGCGGAGAAGCCCGCGGAGCCGATCACCTTCGAGAGCGAGGCCGAGAAGCCCACCCGCGCGCCGAGCCGGGCGAAGAAGCCCGCCGAGCTCGAGGCCGAGGAGACCGAGCAGGCTGAAGAGACGGCCGAGGAGCCGGTCGAGGACGCGGTTGGCGAGGTAGAGATAGACGACGAGCCCGAGGACGACCTGGAGGAGGCGATCGAGGGCGAAGCGACTCCGTCGGCCGACGGCGTGCCGGTCAAGAAGAAGACGCGGCGCGGCTCGCGCGGCGGCCGTAACCGGAAGAAGAAGCCGGCCGGCGCTGCCGTCGAAGGCGCCGAGGAAGCAGTCGTCGAAGCCGGGGAGAGCCCGGACGCCGAGGCTCCGTCGCCCGCGGCGCCGCGCATCCATGTTCCCGACTTCGAGCTCGGCGGCGACGAGAAGCCTGCGCGGAAGCGCACGGCGCCGAAGCCGACGCCGGAGCCCGCGTCGACCGAGGACGGCGGTGAGCCGGTCGAGGCGGTTGCCGATGCTGTCGAGACCGGAACCACCGACGCCGACGGCGCGGCGCCTGTGAAGAAGAAGACGCGCCGCGGCTCGCGCGGTGGCCGGAATCGCAAGAAGCCCGCAGCAGCAGCCGGCGGAGCAGCCGTCGTCGCGAGCGAGAACGGCGCCGAGGCGCCGGCCGAGCCCGTAGTCACCGAGGAGCCGGAAGCTTCGGGCAACGGAGCCGAGCCGGCCGCCGACGACTACGTTCCGATGTCGGAATGGCTCGACGACCTGGACGCCTAAGCCGGCCGGTCGGCAGCACTTAGTGCGCCTGCGCCGCGCGATCTGCGGCGCGATGCGGCGTCCTCAGTCGTGGGGGGGGGGGCCCCCCCCCCCCCCCCCCCCGCCCGGCCCCGCCTGCCGAGCACCCCGCGCCCAC
>JAXIPI010000023.1:0-18622 GCA_045403015.1 Gaiellaceae bacterium
GATCGCGGCGGTGTTCTCGGGATCGCGCAACCGCACCTCGAGCGCGCGTTCGAACACGTCGAGCGCCTGCTCGTGCTCCCCCGCGTCGAAGTACTCCCAGCCGAGGGTGTTCAACAGCGGGCCGAGCCAGTACCCGGCCGCGTCGGAGGACTCGGCGAGCTCGATCCCACGGTTCGTCCAAGCGATGAAGCCGTCCTTATCGGGCGCGGCCAGCGCGCACATGTGCGCGGCATCGCCTGCGAGCCAGTCCTCCCCCGCGTCGAGCGACCTTGCGAACGCGGACTCGAAGAGCGGCAGCGCGGCTTCCTTGTCGCCGCTCGAGCGACGGAGCCGACCTCGTTCGAGCTCGACTCTGATCCGGACGCGTGCGTCCTGCTCGAGGATCTCGTCGAGGAGCCTGTCGCCCTCCTCGAAGCGGTCGCGCAGCCCTTCCACCCGCGCCAGCTGCGTCAGCGCCTCCGCGCGCAGCGCCCGGAAGCGCGCCTCGGTCGCGTCCGGGTCGTCGAAGTCCCAGAGCGGACGGAGCGGATCGCTCATCGGCCGGTGGTCGAGAAGTGCTGGTAGTCGCCGAAGGACGCGCCCCACTTCCAGCCGACCGAGGCGAACGCGCGCACCAGCACCCCGTCGCGGACGGCCATCCCCTTGCGATAGCGGCTGCGGTCGAGGAAGGCCCTGCCGGCCGGCGGCCTGACGGTCGAGCCGCGGACGTACGGGTTCTCGACCGTGTTGACGTCGATCGCCTCGCCGTAGGCGTGCATCGACCAGTGGTTCGTGCCGGCGACGAAGCGGCAGTTGAAGCCCGACGTGTTGTCCGCGGCCATCGAATCGTCGTCGTCGCCCCGGTAGGCCGAGATCGGCTGCAGCCGCCGGATCGGAAAGCGTTTCGCCCACAGCTGCCGGAAGACATGGACGACGTCGTCGGCAACCCGCCGCGCGACGACGATCTTCCCGACCTTGGGCTTGCCGGCGAAGTCCCAGTACGAGACTTCGATCGTGCGCAACTGCGGCGGCGTGACGGGGCAACCTGCGTGGTAGGTGAAGCGCAGGTCATCCCAACGCACCGTGTTCACCTCCGCATGGAACTCGGGCACAGCTCCTCTGGCCGCCGCGCCGCCCCCGGCGAGGGCCGCGATGAGAACGAGCGCGGCGATTTTCATCGATCCAGCGTAACCTGGAAACGTGCTCGCTTTGACCCTGCTCGTGGCCGCGACGACCGCGGCGTGCCCGCAGAGCCTCGCGAACGACCTCGAGACGCCGGCCACGGCGAGGCAGCTGCTCACGGTCGAGGCCAAGGTGGCACGGACGACGTACGCGACGGTCCGCACCTGGCGGCGCGCGGGTTCGTGCTGGGTCGCCGTGGCCGGCCCGTACTCCGCACGCCTCGGCAAGAACGGGCTCTCCTCGAGCCGGCGCGAGGGCGACGGCACGACGCCGACGGGCATCTTCGGGATCGGCCGGACGATGTACGGCAACGAGCCGAATCCGGGGGTCAAGTTCCGCTACCGCAAGCTCCGTTGCGGCGACTGGTGGGACGAGGACTCGTCGTCGCCGACGTACAACTCGTTCCAGCACGTCACCTGCGGCGTGGAGCCGCCGTTTGGCAACGGCAGCGAGGGGATGTGGCAGCAGCCGAAGGCCTATCCGTTCCTGGCAGTGGTTGAGTACAACACGCGGCCCGCCGTTCCGGGCCGTGGCTCCGGCATCTTTCTCCACGCCCAGACGGGGGGACCGACGATCGGCTGCGTCAGCCTCCAGAAGGAGCAGCTGCGGGCCGTGCTGCGCTGGCTACGGCCGGCCGCAGCGCCCGTGATCGCGATCGGAACAACCGCACAGCTCCGCAGCTGAAAGCTCGAGCCGCAGCCGGGACACTGGTCTTCCTGGTGCTCGTGCCGGGAACCGTCGCCGGCCTGATCCCCTGGTTGCTCACGGGCTGGGAGACACGCGACCCATGGCCGCCGTTCCGGGCTGTCGGGGTCGTCCTGATCGTTGCCGGTGTCGGCGTGCTCCTCCACGCGTTCCTCCGCTTCGTCGTCGAAGGTGTCGGCACTCCGGCGCCGGTCGCGCCGACGCAACAGCTCGTGGTCGGCGGCCTCTACCGCTACGTCCGCAATCCGATGTACCTCGCAGTCGCAGCAACGATCGTCGGACAGGCGCTCGTGCTGGCGCGGCCCGTGCTGCTGCTCTACGCAGCGATGTTCGGAGTCGCCGTCTACACCTTCGTGCGACTGTACGAGGAGCCCACGCTCAGCCGCCAGTTCGGCGAGGAGTACGAGGAGTACCGCCAGGCGGTACCCGGCTGGTGGCCGCGGCGCCGGCCGTGGCGGGCGCCCGGCTAGAGCAGGCGCGCCGCCGCGAGGACGTCGCGACCGAGCTTCCTCGCTTCCGCGTATGTGATCCCCGGCCGGAAGGCTTCGACGACGACGATCGTCGCCCTGCTGCCCTGGTAGACGATCGCCGCGGTCGTGCGAGTGTCGGAGAGCCAGCCGTTCTTCTGGGCAATCGCCACACCACCGAGCCACGGCTGGAGCAGACCAGCATTCTGCCCAACCGGCTGCGCGGAGGCGAGCACGCGCAACGCGGCGACCGCCTGGCGGCTCGTCAGGCCGAGCAGCCGCAGCACCCGTACGTCACCGTGCGCGCCGGCGTGCAAGCGGTAGAGCGCGCGGCCCAGATCCTCCGCAGTCGTGACGCGCGTGTGTGGCCCGGGCGGGCGCCAGGCGGTCGTGGCGCGATACGGGCCCGGGTACGTGCTCGAGGTCATCCCAAGCCGGCTCAGCCCGTCCCGGATCGCCGCATACCCGAGCTCGCCGGCGATCCTGTTTGCGGCGAGGTTCGACGACCAGAAGCCGATCTGACGTACGTCGTACCACCAGCGGCTGCGCTCGGGCCGCGGCGACGCGCGCAGGCCGGCAACCAGCGCTCCGAGCTTGACGGTGGACGCGGCTGCGAAGGGCGCATCCGACTGATAACCCGCATAGCGCCCTGAACCAAGGTCGTGGACCCAGATGCCCACGGCTGCGTTCGCGTCCGCGGCGGCAGTTGCGAGACGCCGTGCCAACCCCGCGTCCGGACGGCGCGGACCGACACCGGCGCCCGAGCCGGGGAGTGGCGCGAGCAGCGCAGTGCTGCGGAAGCCGCCGGCGCGGTCGAGACCCTCGGCGCGAGCGACCTGCGCGCGTCCGCGCGCCAGGAGATCGTTGCGCAACGCACGACGGCCGACACTCACCGGTCCCGCCGCGACCACCGCCTCGACGAGGTTGCGCCCCGCCTCGTACCGAGCCTGTGCGCCGTCCGGGCTGTTCGCGTAAGCCGCTTCTGCCGCCGGGAGATAGGTGTCCCTCGCGGCGAGAAGGGCGCCGTCGCCGGCGCTCGCAGTGGAGGGCAAAAGCAGGACGAGCAGGATCGCCAGCCGCCGCATCAGCACGTTGTACCGTTTGCCGTCGTCGTGCAGAAGTACCGTTCGATCGACCGTTAGGAGGAGAGATGGACGATCAGATGACAGCGCCGAGCACGGTGTGGGCGCTCGGCGACTATCACCGGTTCGCAAAGCAGATGGTGTGGGGCGTCGGACCCGAGCTCGTGGAGGCCTGCGAGATCGGGTCTGGGCAGAGCGTGCTCGATGTCGCCGCCGGCACCGGCAACGTCGCCATCCGCGCAGCGGAAGCGGGCGCCAACGTCGTCGCCTCGGACCTGACCCCGGAGAGCCTCGCGGCCGGCGAGCAGGAGGCGCGCGAGCGCGGCGTCGAGGTCGAGTGGGTCGTCGCCGACGCGCAGGCGCTCCCGTTTGCGGACGACGAGTTCGACGTCGTCACGTCGGCGTTCGGCGCCATGTTCGCACCCGATCATCAGGCGGTCGCCGTCGAGTTGCTCCGGGTGTGCCGGCCGGGTGGCACGATCGGAATGGCCAACTTCACGCCCGAGGGCGGCGTCGGCGAGTTCTTCGGTGTCTTCGCGCCGTATCTCCCGGCTCCGCCGCGAGGTGCTCTGCCGCCGGTGCTCTGGGGCGACGAGGAACATGTCCGGAAGCTCTTCGGCGACGGCGTCGCCTCACTCGATCTGACACGCACGTGGCTCGTCGAGCGAAGCGCAGGTGGGCCACGCGAATACTGCGACTTCTACCGGGAGACCTTCGGGCCGGCGGTTGCCGCTTATTCCGGCGAGCCCGACCGCGTTGCCTCGCTCGACCGCGAGTTCCTCGACTTCGCGACGCGCATGAACCGCGGCGAACCCGACGGGCCGTCCGAGTACCACTACGAGTACCTGCTCGTCGTGGCGCGCAAGCGCTAGGCCGGCCTACTCCTCGGCGCCGTCGGCCGCTGCGCGATCCGCGATCTCGTGCACGACGGTCGCGTCCGCGAGCGTCGTCGTGTCGCCGCGCGGCCGGTTCTCGGCGCCGTCACGCAGCAGGCGGCGCATGATCTTGCCGCTCCGCGTCTTCGGCAGCTCCGGCGTGAAGACGATGTTCGCCGGCTTCGCGATCGGTCCGATCTTCGCCGCGACGTGGTTCCGCAGCTCTTCGAGCATCTCGACCGAGCCTTCGTCGCCGCCCTTGAGCGTCACGTAGGCCACGATCGCCTGCCCGGTGAGCGCGTCCGCACGGCCGCAGACCGCAGCCTCGGCGACCTTCGGGTGGTCGACGAGCGCCGACTCGACCTCGATCGTGGAGATCCGGTGCCCGGAGACGTTCATCACGTCGTCGACGCGCCCGAGGAGCCAGAAGTCGCCGTCCTCGTCGATCCGTGCGCCGTCGCCGGCGAAGTAGACGCCCGGATACTTCTCCCAGTAGGTCTGCCTGAAGCGCTCCTCGTCGCCGTAGATCCCGCGCGTCATCGCCGGCCACGGCCGCTTCAGCACGAGATAGCCGCCCCCGCCGGGACCGACCTCCTCGCCGGCTTCGTTGAAGACTCCGGCTTCGACACCGGGAAACGGCTTCGTCGCCGAGCCGGGCTTCGTCGTTGTCACACCCGGCAACGGCGTGATCATGATCATCCCCGTCTCGGTCTGCCACCACGTGTCGACCACCGGTGCCCGGTCACCACCGACGTGCTCGCGGTACCACATCCAAGCCTCCGGGTTGATCGGCTCACCGACCGATCCGAGCAGCCGCAGGGTCGAAAGATCGTGCTTGGCCGCGTGCTCCGGCCCCCACTTCATGTGCGCGCGAATCGCAGTCGGCGCCGTATAGAGAATCGTCACGCCGTAGCGCTGGACGATGTCCCACCAGCGGTCCTTGTCGGGGAAGTCTGGCGTCCCCTCGTAGAGGACGGACGTGGCACAGTTCGTCAGCGGCCCGTAGACGATGTAGCTGTGACCGGTGATCCAGCCGATGTCGGCCGCGCACCAGAAGACGTCCTCCTCCGGCTTCAGGTCGAAGATGAGCGCGTGCGTCGAGGCGACGCCGACGAGGTAGCCCCCCGTCGTGTGCGCGATCCCCTTCGGCTTCGCCGTGGTGCCGGACGTGTACATCAGGAAGAGCAGGTCCTCGGCATCCATCGGCTCCGGCGGGCAGGTGGCCGGGTCGTTGGAGACGTCGAAGTCGTGCAGCCAGAAGTCGCGGCCGTCCTGCATCGGTACGTCGTTGCCGGTGCGGCGGACGACGACGGCGTGCCGGATTCCGGGCGCGTCGGCCATCGCCGCGTCTGCCGTCTGCTTCAGCGAGACCGTCGTGCCGCGCCGCCAGGCCTCGTCCTGGGTGATCAGGATCTCGCAGCCCATGTCGTTCGCGCGGTCGGAGAGCGAGTCGGCGGAGAAGCCGCCGAAGACGACGGTGTGCGGCGCGCCGAGCCGCGTGCACGCGAGCATCGCGATTGGCAGCTCGAGGATCATGCCCAGGTAGATCGCGACCTTCGTCCCCTTGCCGACGCCGAGCTCCTTGAGCGCGTTCGCAAAGCGGACGACCTCGGCTTGGAGCTGGGCATAGGTGAGCTCGCGCCGCTCACCCTCCGGCTCGCCCTCCCAGAGATACGCGACGCGATCGCCGAGGCCGGCGTCGACATGCCGGTCGAGACAGTTGTAGGAGACGTTGAGCTTGCCGCCGAGGTACCACTTCGCGTAGGGCAGCTCCCACTCGTAGAGCTTCGTGAAGGGCTCGAACCACGTCACACGCTCGCGGCCCTCGCTCTCCCAGAACTCTTCGAAGTTGCGCTCGTAGATGTCGGGCTGCGCGACGGCCAGGGCTGCGAACTCGGGAGGCGGTGGATAGCGACGATCCTCGGTAAGGATCGTCTCGATCGTTTGGTCGCTCATAGCTCGAAGTCGTACGGGAAAGAGGTCAGCACCTCGGCGCCGTCCTCGGTCACGAGCACGAGATCCTCGACCCGCACGCCGGCGTAGCCGTGCCGGTAGAGGCCGGGCTCGAGCGCGATCACGTCGCCCGCGACGAGAGGCTCGCTCTCGATCCGGCCGACACCCGGGCGCTCGTGGACCTCGAGTCCGACGCCGTGGCCGGTCGCATGGAAGTAGCCGTCGACGAGCGCCTCGCCCTCCTCCTTGTGCAGCTGCGTCTTGTGGCCGTGCTCGTAGAAGAAGTCGCAGACCTGGCGATGGATGTCGCTTCCCTTCACGCCCGGCTTGACGGCTGCGACGGCCAGATCGAGCGCCTCCTTCGCGAGCCGGTGGTACTCCCGCAGCTCGTCCGAGGCCTGGCCGAGCGAAAAGGTGCGCGTGAAGTCGGAGAAGCAGGCCGATTCACGGTCGCGCGGGAAGAGGTCGAAGAGGACGATGTCGTCGGCGGCGATCGGACCCGAGCCACCTTCGTGGCCGACCGCGGTCTGCGCGCCGTGCGAGACGATGAACTCCTCGGCGGCGGCACCGTGCTCGCCGAATGCGCGCTCGACTTCGAGCTTGACCCGCTCGCAGGTGAGCGGCTCGCCGCCCAGCGTGAGCACGCCGTTCGACCGCTCGGCGCTCTTCAACAGCTCGAGACCTGCGGCCATACCCGCCTCGACCGCGCGGCAGGCACGGCGAATGCCGGCCAGCTCGTGCTCCGTCTTCACGCGTCGCCGTTCGTCGAAGAAGCGCTGGTCGGCGGTCAGCTCGATCCCCTGCGAGCGCAGGTAGTCGGCCTGGGCCAGTGGGAAGCCGCTTGGCGTTACCGCGGTCTCGAGACCGAGCTGCCGAACGGCGTTCAGGTACAGCTCGTGCTCGAACGCATACGAGTCGAGGCCGCGCTTGAGCAGCTCGTCCATACCGACGTCCTCGTACGTGAGCACCTCGAGCCCCGTGCCGAGCTCCGCGACGCGGCCCGATTCGAGCGAGCTGACCACGACGAACCGTTTGCCACCGGTCTCGGCGTAGAGGAACGGGTCGGGCACGGCGAGCGGCACCTCGTGGCGCAGCTCGGGTGAGCGCAGGGTGTCGGCGATGATCAGCACATCGGGCATCGCGGGGATCCTAACGGCAGGTAGGTTTGCTGCTGGTGAACCAAGCCCTTGCGGATCTGAAGCAGCGCCTGGCCGAGCTCTACGACCTCGAACGCGCGCTCGGCGTGCTGGGCTGGGACCAGCGGACGATGATGCCGCCGAAGGGAGCAGGCGCCCGAGCGGAGGCCTCGGCGACGCTCTCCGGGGTCATCCACGAGCGCTTCATCTCAGACGAGATCGGGCGCCTGCTCGACGAGCTGGCGTCGCTGGAGACAGAGCTCGGCCATGACTCGGACGATGCGAGCCTGATCCGGGTCACGCGCCGCGAGTGGGACAAGGCCCGGCGCGTCCCGGCCGAGATCGCGGCCGCGTGGGCGCGCGAGGGCGGCAAGGCGCACGTCGCGTGGCTCGAGGCACGCGAGCAGAACGACTTCTCGGTCTTCCTGCCGGCGCTACGACGAGTGCACGACGTCGCGCTGCGGTGGGCGGAGCTGATGGAGCAGGGCGACTCGCCCTACGACGCATTCCTCGACGAGTACGAGCCGGGGATGACGACCGCCGAGGTGAAGGCGGTCTTCGACGCTCTCCGCCCCGAGCTGACCGCCATCGTCCGCGATGCCGGTGAGCCGGCGGACAACTCGTTCCTCGAGGGCGACTTTCCGATCCCCATGCAGACTGAGTTCCTGGCGGGGATCCTGCGCGACTTCGGGTTCGAGGAAGGCTCGTACCGGCTCGACCCGACGGTGCACCCGTTCGCGACCTCGTTCACCGGAACGGACATCCGGATGACGACGCGGTACAAGCTGGACAACCTCCGCGCGCTCTGGGCGGCGATGCACGAGGCGGGCCATGGACTCACGTACCAGGGCGTCGATCCTGCGCTCGGGCGCTCGCCACTGTACGGGAACGCCTCGCTCGGGCTCGGTGAGTCCCAGAGCCGCACGTGGGAAAACCTCGTCGGTCGCTCGCTTCCCTTCTGGCGCGGCCGCTATCCGGAGCTGCAGCGGCTCTTCCCGCAACTCGAGGCGATCGAGCTCGATGACTTCTTCCGCGGCATCAACCGGGTTGCCCCCGGCCTGATCCGCGTCGATGCCGACGAGGTCACCTATTCGCTCCACATCATCCTCCGCTTCGAGCTCGAGCAGGAGCTCGTCGCCGGCTCGCTCGCGCTGGAGGATCTCCCGGAAGCGTGGAACGCGCGGATGAAGACGTTCCTCGGCGTGGACGTTCCCGATGACCTGCGCGGCGTCCTCCAGGACGTCCACTGGACGCGGGCGTCGTACGGCTACTTCCCCACCTACGCGCTCGGGAACGTCCTCTCGGTGCAGATCTGGCGGGCGGTGGAGGAGGAGATCCCCGACCTCGACGATCAGCTCCAGGCAGGCGAGTTCGGGCCTCTCTACGAGTCGCTGCGCACGCGCCTCTACCGGCACGGCCGCAAGTTCACGCCGATGGAGACGCTCGAGCGCGCGATCGGCGCGAATCAGATCGACCCACAGCCGTATCTCGAGTACCTGCGCGGCAAGGTCGCCGGGCTCCAGCCCGCCTAGACACCCGTCCGCCCCCGCCATGTGCCCCCGGGACCGGTCCGGGGACTGTCCCCGGACACGGCCCGCGCAGACTTGTCCGCACATAAATCTTCTGCAACAAGTTGTCCACAGGGCGTTGGGCACGAACCGCCGCGGTCCCAGGCGATTACCGGCCGAAAGCCCAATCCGTAGACTCCAACGCAGTGGAGGACGTCCTGCTGCGCTCGCAAGCGCTCGTCGAGAGCTTCGAGAAGCTGGTCCGCGACGAGCTGCCTGAGGACCTCGAGATCTTCGACGCTCACGTTCATCTGGGCACCGACATCGACGGGAGGGTCGGCGATTTCGACGAGCTCGTCGCCGGCCAGGAGCGGTACGGGATGTCCGGAGCCTTCATGTTCTGCCTCGACGAGCCCGACCGCCACCCGGCCTTCAGCGCCGCGAATGACCGGACGCTCGCCTACGCGAAGCGCTCCAACGGGCGATTCGTTCCGTTCGTCCGCCTCGACCTGAATGAGGATCCGATCGGGGAAGCGACGCGCTGCATCGATGCCGGCGCGCGCGGCATCAAGCTGCACCCGCGTGCCCAGAAGTTCCACCTGAACGACGAGCGGCTCGCGCCGGTGTTCGAGCTCGCGGCCGACCGCGGTGTCCCGATCCTGGTGCACGGCGGCCGCGGCCTGCCACCGATCGCCGCCGAGCTCGCCGCCCTCGTCGAGCGCTACGACACGCAGCTGATCATCGCCCACTGCGGCATCGCCGACCTCGCCGCGCTCGCGGGACGTTTCTCCGGCCGCCCGGGCGTCTTCTTCGACACGTCGGTCTGGAGCGCGCTCGACCTCCTCGACCTCTTCCGGCTCGTCGCGCCCGAGCAGGTGCTCTACGCCTCGGATTACCCCTATGGCCAGCAGCCCGGCTCGCTCCTGCTCGCTTTGCGCACGTCCAGGATCGCGGAGCTCGACGAGAAGCAGATGCGAGCCATGTTCGCCGGGAGCGCGAGGCGGATCTGCAGCGGCGACGACCCGCTGCCGCTTTCGCCTCCCAAGGGTCCCGAGTCGATCTCGCAGCCGTTGACGTTCGCGCGCATCCACGCGTACCTCTCGATGGCGACGCCGCTCCTCTGGATGCGGCAGGCGGACACGATCGGAGTACTCGGGCTCGCCCTGAACGCCTGCGACGAACGCTCGAACGGTCATCGCGAGCAGACCGAGCAGATTCGGGAGCTCATCCTCGCGGCCCGCGATCTCTGGCTCGTGCTGCCCGACGCAGACGAGGAGGACCGCCCGCAGGCCGGCCGCGCGGCGTTCCGCATGGTTCACCTCGCGAACATCCTGGCGGTCACGGCCGGTGCCTAGTGCCCCTTCCAGTAACGGTCTCGCATCTCTGGCGAGTGCCCGGGGCCGTCAGGCAAGGACGCAGGGACCCCCGATATGCAGGCATATCGGGGCGACTGAGGACGCCGCATGACGGTTCCGGGTGCCGCCAGAGATGCCCTGAATGTTGCTGGAAGGGGCACTCGGCTTCGCGTCAACGGTCATAGTTACGCGTTCGATGCACCGGTCGGGCAGACGCTCGCCGAGACCTTGCGCGAGGACCTCGGCCTGACGGGGACGAAGATCGCGTGCGGAGAAGGCCACTGCGGCGCCTGCACCGTCCAGCTCAACGGCGTTCCCGTGCTCTCGTGCATCACACTCGTCCACACCGTCGGCGCCCGCGAGGTGAGGACGATCGAAGGGTTCCGCGACCACCCGCTCGTCGACGCGTTCGTCCGCACCGACGCTCTCCAGTGCGGCTTCTGCACCCCCGGCCAGATCGTCTCGGCGGCCGCTCTTGTCGAGTCCCTCCCACACCCGACGACGGAGCAGATCCGCCACGGGATGGCGGGGAACCTCTGCCGCTGCGGCACCTATCCGCGCATCGAGGAGGCGATCTCCACATGGAAGTCATGAGATGGCGCGACTGATCAGGTCGGAGAAGGAGGTCGAGGGCCGGTACGAGGAGGTCTGGACACTCGTCGAGGAGGATGCTCTCGACCAGTGGCCGCCCGGTCCCGGCGACGTCGTCGGCAGGCCGGCCGTGCGCCTCGACGGCTACGAGAAGGCTCGCGGGATCGCGCGCTACACCGGTGACCTCCAGCTCCCGGGTACGTTGCATGCCGCCCTCCTGCGCAGCCCGTTCGCCCGCTGTCGCGTGAAGAGGATCGACTTTGCTGCGGCGGCGGCCGCGCCCGGGGTGCTCGGCGTGCTCGGGCCGGGCGAGGTGAACGGCGTCGACGCCGATGCCAACTTCGAGGGGAGCGCGGTCGGCGCCGTCGCCGCCGAGACGTTCGCGCAGGCTGAGGCGGCCGTGCGGCTGATCGAGGTCGAGTGGGAGGAGCTCGAGCCACTGCTCGACGCCGACGAGGCGGTGCGGCAGGGCTCGCTCGTGGCCGAGACCCGACGGTACGAGCGCGGGGACTACGACGCCGGAATTGCTGCGGCCGACGCGGTCGTGGAGGCCACGTACCGGACTCAAACCCTCAACCACAACCCGCTCGAGACACACCAGTGCGTCTGCGAATGGCGCGGGGACACGCTCGACGCGTACGTCTCGACGCAGTGGATCTGGGGAACCCGCAACGACCTCGCGGCGGCACTCGGCCTGCCGCCCGACAAGATCCGCGTCATCTGCGAGTTCATGGGCGGCGGCTTCGGCGCGAAAGCGGGAGTCGACAACTCCATCTTGCTCGCCGCAGAGCTCGCGAAGCGCACCGGGCGCCCGGTGTGCTGCGCGGTCACCCGCCGCGACGAGAACGTGATCGGTGGCAACCGCAACGCGACAGTTCAGCGGGTGACCGTCGCCGGCCGCGCGGACGGCACGCTCACCGCTCTCGGCGGCGAGTACACGTGTGCACTCGGCTGGGACGGCTGGCTTGCGCCGACAGCCGGCCCCGTCCAGCTGCTGTACGCCTGCGACAACGTGCGCACGGTCGAGCACGGAGCCAAGCTGAATCTGCCGCCGATGACGGCTTTCCGCGCGCCGGGCTTCGTCGAGGGCACGTGGTCGCTCGAGTGCCTCCTGGACAAGCTCGCAGCCCAGCTCGGCGTCGACCCGCTCGAGTTGCGAAAGCTCAACTACGCCGACGTCGACACGATGGACGGCCGCGCCTACTCCTCCAAGCAGCTGATGGAGTGCTACCGGCGGGCCGAGCCGCACTGGGAGCGCCGGCACGAGGTGCGCGCCCGGTCCGACGCAATCTGGAAGCGTGGGATGGGCATGGCGAGCCAGATCTGGTACGGCGGCGGCGGTCCGCCGAGCTACGCGTGGGTCCGGCTCGGCTCGGACGGGCGCGCGAACGTGGTCACGGCGATGCAGGACATCGGGACCGGCACGCGGACAGCGATGGCGCAGATCGCCGCCGAGGAGCTCGGCCTCCCGCTCGATCGCGTCGAGGTCCAGATCGGCGACTCCGCCCGCGGTCCCTACGCCACCGTCTCCGGCGGCTCGTCGACGCTCCCGTCGATGGGCCCGGCCGTGCGCTCCGCAGCCGCGGACGCCGCACGCCAGGTGATCGAGCTCGCGGCGCAGCGCTTCGAATGCGAGGAGCGGCTGCTGTCGCTGAAGGGCGGCCGAATCGTCTCGTCGGACGGCGACTCGTGGCCGCTGGAGGAGATCACCGGCCTGCTCGACGACGGTCAGATCCTCGGCAAGGGCGCGCGCGGGCCGAACCCGGCCGGCATGCGCGTCCTCACCTTCGGAATTCAACTCGCCGAGGTCGCCGTGGACATCGGCACGGGCGAGGTCGTCGTCGAGAAGATCGTTGCGATCCACGACATCGGTCGCGTGATCAACCCGCTCGGAGCGCGCAGCCAGATCGAGGGCGGGATCATTCAGGCGCTCGGTCACACGTTTTCCGAAGCCCGGCTGGACGATCCGCAAACCGGCGCGGTGCTCACGAAGACGCTCGACGCCTACAAGCTGCCGACGATCGCCGACGTGCCCGAAATCGTCTGCGACTTCGTCGACGAGCCCGACGCGCACCTCACAAACCTCGGCTCGAAAGGTCTGGGCGAGCCGCCGATCGTCCCGACCGCCGCGGCGATCGGGAACGCGATCCGCGACGCGACGGGTGCAGACGTGACCTCGCTGCCGATCACCCGCGAGGAGATCCTGCGGGCGCTCCGCGAAGCCGACGCCAGGAAGAAGGAGCCTGTTGCAGCTGGAGCGGCCTAGCTCGCGCGAGGACGCTGTGGCGGCACTCTCGGAGGGCGGTCGCGTGCTCGCCGGCGGCACCGAGCTCGTCCCGCTGCTGAAGGAGGGCCTCGTCACGGCCGAGCGGCTCGTCGACGTCACGGGCATCCTGCCGCGCGGGATCTCGGGTGGAGCGATCGGCGCCGGCGCCACGCTCGCGGAGCTCGAGGTCGATCCTCAGATCCCCGCCGTTCTCCGCGAATCGTGCCGGCTTGCCGCCTCGCCTCAGCTCCGCAACATGGGCACGATCGGCGGCAACCTCATGCAGGCCACGCGGTGCTGGTACTGGCGACTCGACTTCCCCTGCTACCTGCACGGCGGCGACCGCTGCCACGCCAAGGCGGGCCAGCACCGCGAGCATGCGTTTTTCGGCAACGAGCTCTGCGCCTCGGCGCACCCGTCCGATCCGGCTGCGGCGTTGCTTGCACTCGGCGCGACGATCCGGACCGACCGGCGCGAGCTTCCGATCGCCGAGCTGTACCGGCTGCCGACGGCGGACGACCGCTCGACAACAACGCTCGAACCGGGCGAGCTGATCCTCGAGCTCGAGGTGCCCGAGGTGGAGGCGAGCGTATACCTGAAGGCGATGGACCGGAAGCGCTGGGCGTTCGCGCTCGTCGGCGTCGCCGCCGCCCGCGTCGGCGGACAGACGCGGGTCGCCCTGTCGGGCGCGGCGCCCATCCCGTGGCTGCTCGAGTCGCTGGACACGGCAACGCCGTTGCCGGGCACCGCGTACAAGGTCGAGATCGCCCGCGCGCTCGTCGACCGGGCTGTCGCGGCCCTCTAGCCTGACGCTACGATCTCGACCGCATGCGAGCGCTCAGCCTCTTCCTCCTGGTGATCGTCTCGGGCCTCCTTGCCAGTTGCGGCGGCGGCGATGAGGGCGACGCCGGAGGTTCGGCGACGACCGCGGCCGAAACGACGGCTGTCAGCGGGGAGTGCGAGCAGGTCGAGGCGCCGGAGCCGAAGGCGGACGGCGGACAACAGGCGCCCAAGGACGAGCTCACCGCCGACAAGACGTACACCCTCGTCGTCGAGACGAACTGCGGATCGTTCACGATCCAGCTCGATCAGAAGACTGCGCCGAAGACAGCCGCCTCACTGGTCTCGCTCGCCAAGAGTGGTTTCTACGACGGCACCACCTTCCACCGCGTCGTCCCCGGCTTTGTGATCCAGGGCGGCGATCCGACCGGGACGGGAGGCGGCGGACCGGGCTACAAGACGGTAGACACGCCGCCGAGCGACGCCGCCTACACGAGAGCTGTCGTCGCGATGGCGAAGACGCAGGTTGAGGCGCCGGGCACCTCGGGCAGTCAGTTCTTCGTCGTCACCGCGCCGGATGCGGGGCTGCCGGCCGAGTACGCCGTGGTCGGCAAGGTCACCGAGGGGATGGAGACGGTCGATGCGATCGAGGCACTCGGCGCCGGCGACGGGCCGCCGTCGCAACCTGTCGTGATCGAGCGCATCGTGGTTCGCGAATCCTGATCGGAGCCGTCGTCCTCGCGGCAGGTGCTGCGACACGATTCGGCGGCCCGAAACAGCGTTTGCTGCTCCCCGCCGTCCTGGAGCGGCTCGCCGGAGTCGATCAGATCGTTGTCGTCTCAGGTGCGTACGAGCTCGAGGGCGCGGTCCCCTGTCCGGACGGGGAACGCGGGCCTGGTGCTTCGCTCCGGTGCGGGCTGGCCGCGCTCAGCACGGACGTCGACGCCGCGGTGGTCGTGCTCGCCGACGGGCCAGAGCTCGACCCGGCGGCGGTCGAACGCGTCGTCGCCGCCTGGCGAGAAAGCGGCGCGCCGATCGTCGCCGCGAGCTACGGCGGCAACCGCGGCCACCCCCTGCTCGTCGACCGGTCGGCCTGGCGTGACATCCCTGACGAGGGCCTTCGCTCACACGAGCCGCTGCTCGTCCCGTGCGACGACCTCGGTGAACCCGGGGACGTCGACTACCCTGACGATCTCCCGGAAAGGTTCAGGCCGGCACCCGACGAACCGATGTAGGTGCAGATGCAGCTGGTCCACCCCGCACCCGAGAACGCAGAGGTCCTCAGCGACCGCAGCCCGCTCGCGTCCGCACGCCTCCAGCGAAGGCTGACGATCAAAGAGGTCGCCAAGCGGTCCGGACTGACGCCGGACCAGGTGGAGTGGCTCGAGGAGGGGCGTGTCTATCGGTTCCCTTCGGTGGACAGTGCGATCGAGGCGACACTGCTGGTCGCCGCCGCGCTGGAAATCGACCGGCGCGAGGCTCGCAGGCTCGCCGGGCTCCCAGTTCCGCCGCGTCCGCTCGACGTGAACCCCACCGGACGGCTCGTGGGGGTGGCCGCGATCTCCGCGGCACTGATGGCACTCGTCGCTTTCGTAGTCGTTCCGGCGCTCGTGGGGAAGTCCGAGCCCGCCGTCGATCCGGTCGTCGCTCAGGCCGCGACGCTGCCGAAGCCGTGGCAGATCAAGGTCGACGTGCTGAACGGCGCGGGCGACATCAACTGGACGCGTCAGGTCGGGAGCCAGATTCAGTCGCTGGCCTACACGGTCAAGAAAGTGGGCCGAGCCGATCGCTTCGACTATCCGCTGAGCGCCGTCTACTACTCGCCCGGCGGCCGCCTGATCGCGGTACGGCTCGCACGCCAGCTCGGCTTCGTCACCCGTCCGCTCCCCGGCGGCTCCGACCCGAACCGGCTGGTCGTGATCGTCGGGCCGCAGCGCGGCCCCGGCTAGGCGTTAGAGGCCGTCGACAGTCGGACCGCGCAGCTGGGCGAGCTTCGCGAGCAGGCCGGCCGGCATTCGCTCGCTCGCGGAGATGCGGATGTAGCGCCGCAGCTGCGCTTCGAAGCGGTAGCGGCGGCGGCAGTAGTCGCAGTCCTCGAGATGGCCTTCCGCGATGAGTACCTCTTCAGCCGCCAGATCGCGGTCGAGGTACCCCTGGAGCAGCTCCTCGCATTTCTCGCAGTCGGGGTCTTCAGTCATGTGAGGCTCTCCTCCGCCAGCGTCTTCTTCAGGATACGGCGCCCACGATGCAGGCGCGACATGACGGTGCCGATCGGGACGTCGAGGATCTGGGCCGCGTCGGCATAGCTGAAGTCCCCAAGATCGACGAGGACGACGACGTCGCGGAAGTCGTGCGGGAGCGCAGCAAGTGCGTCGACGACGCCACCCTGCGAGAGCCGTTCGACCACACGCTCCTGCTCGAGCACCTGCTCGCCCTCGACCGCGGCGAGCTTGTTCGCGAGGAAGTAGTCGCTCTCCTCGAGTGGCTGCTGATCCGGCGTCCGCTGGATCTTGCGCCCGCGATCGGTGTTCAGGTTCGTCAGGATCCGGAGCAGCCAGGCGCGCATATTCGTCCCAGGCGTGAACGACTTCCAACTCCGGAAAGCTCGCGCATACGTGTCCTGAACCAACTCTTCGGCCTCCTCTCGCGTGCCGACCATTCGGCGCGCGACCCGGTAGACCTGATCGGCGAGCTCCAGCGCCTCCTCCTCGAAGTGGACGCGCTCCCGGGCTTCGTTCGCAGCCCGCCGGCCAGTGTCCTCTTCTGGTTCGGCTGCACCGGAGTCACTCACCCGGCCACCCTAACAATCGGTCGTACGGGGCTGAGAACGCCCGGGAGTGCGCGCCTATTCCCTGCTCAGACCCGCTGGAGCTCTGGGAAGCCCCCGCGGGCGAGCGTGTCGACGATCGCTTCGCGGGTCGTCTGCTCGTCGTCCCAGGAGAGGGCGACGAGGCCTATCAGGTTTGCGTTCGCCGCCTCGATCCCCTCGTGGGTCCGCAGAGTTCCGGCGAGGCGCCCAACGCAGCGCTCGCAACGAACGCCGCTCACCTGGATCGTGTCGCTGACCGTCGCCATCTAACGCGATCCTAGATGATTGATGCCACAATCTCGTGCGCTCGGATGCGCGATCTGGCGTGTCTGGGCCGCTCCCGGGCCGACTGACCGGCCTCGCGGCCGCTCACCCGGCCCGTCCGCTCCGCACGCTCAGTCCGTTACCGATGCCACCGGCATCGGCAACTGCCTGATCGCGCGCCCCAGAGCAGCCAGTTCGCGCCCCGAGGCGGACGAGCTCATGGCATCAACCATCTAGCGAGAGCTCGGCGTCTGCCTGCTCGATCAGCAACGGGTCATGGGTCGCACAGATGACGGTCGTTCCGAAGTTCCGCGCAACCTCGGCGAGCAGGGTGCCGAGCGCGAGCGAGTTGGCCGCATCGAGCCGGGAGGTCGGCTCATCGGCGATGATCGCGAGGGGCCTCGAGGCGAGCGCACGGGCGAGCGCCGCACGCTCGCGCTGACCGGCCGAGAGCTCGGACACGGGTCGCTCGGCGTGCTCTTCCAGGCCGACCGCTGCGAGCGCCTCCGCCGCCTCGTCGGTCGGCAGCCCACGCAGCTCGAGCGCGATCTCCGCGTTCTCGCGAGCGCCGAGGAACGGAACGAGGCCGACCGTCTGGCCGACGAACGCGATCGAGCGCCGCCGCAGCTCGGCGCGTCCCGCACGGTCGAGGCTCGTCAGCGACACGCCGTCGACGACGACGTCCCCCTCGTCGGGAAGGTCGAGTCCGGCGAGGAGGTGCAGCAAGGTGGTCTTTCCCGACCCCGACGGCCCGGTGACGGCCGTCACCGTCCCCGCGGCGAAGGCCGCGTCGAGCCCTTCGATCGGCGCGACGTCGCCGAACCGCCGCGTCACTCCGCGCGCCTCGATCGTTTGTGTTCCTGTAACACAAGCTCCCTCGGAACGGCCTGGTTGAGCGGACGGAGCTTGTGTTACAGGAACACTAAGTTCCTCGTCCCCGCCCGCCGGGGAGACGACCAGTTCATCGGCGCGGAGGTGGGCGGTCGCGTGCCGGCCGATCCCGGCCGAGCGCAGCAGCTCCTCGGGGAGACGGAGCCAGCCGCCGCGCCCAACGACGATCGCGCCGTCCGCGCTCCCTGCGACGCGCTCGTCGCTGACACGGCCGTCGCGGACGTGGACGACACGGTCTGCGCGCTCCGCCGAAGCCGGATCGTGGCTCACGACGAGCGCCGTGCCTCCCTCCTCGCGGGTCAGCTCTGCGATCAGGTCGAGCACCTCGCGTGCGGTGACGGCATCGAGCTCGCCCGTCGGCTCGTCGGCGATCAGTAGGTGCGGGCGGCTGGCGAGTGCGGCGCAGAGCGCGATGCGCTGCTGCTCGCCGCCGGAGAGCTCGCGGGGATGCGCGTCGCGCCGGCCGGCCAAGCCGACCCGCGAGAGCAGCTCGTCCGCGCGCGCCTCGCGCCGCGAGCGCGGCTCCCCGGTGAGGCCGAGCTGAACGCCGACGAGCTCGCGCGCCGTCAGCTCGCCCGCGAGCGCACGCCAGTAGTGCTGGTCGGCGTAGCCGATCGAGCGCGAGCGGAAGCCGGCTGCCTGCCACCGTCCGAGCATGGCGACGTCCGTTCCGGCGACGGTCACGGAGCCGGCCGACGGGCGGTCGAACCCCGCGACGATCCGCAGCAGCGTCGACTTGCCCGAGCCGCTCGGACCGAGGACGACGCACAGCTCACCCT
>JAXIPI010000165.1:0-12486 GCA_045403015.1 Gaiellaceae bacterium
CGCAGGGGGCGGACCCGGCCTCGGTCGCCTTCGACGCCGTCGAGGCTGCCCGCGCCCGCGGCAAGGACGTTGCGATCGTGGACACTGCGGGCCGCCTCCACACCCAGTCGAACCTGATGGAGGAGCTCGCGAAAGTGCGCCGCGTGATCGAAGGACGTCTGGAAGGCGCCCCGCACGAGACCCTGCTCGTCGTCGACGCCACGACGGGCCAGAACGGGCTCCAGCAGGCGCGGCTCTTCGGCGAGACGGTCGGCGTGACGGGCGTCGCGCTGACGAAGCTCGATGGGTCGGCGAAGGGCGGGATCGCCGTCGCGATCGCCTACGAGCTCGGTCTTCCGGTGACGTTGATCGGGGTCGGCGAGGGTCTCGACGATCTCCGCCCGTTCGATCCCCACGACTTCGCCCGCGCACTCGTGTCCGGCTGAGTCGGAGCGCAAGTTCCCTCGCTCTGGCGATTTTCTTCACGTTCCGGTCCCGACGGCCGATGAAGAGCCTGATGCAAACGTTGCTGGCGATCGCACGATCGCGCAAGACCAAGCTTGCCTTCAATGCCGCCTCCGCCGCGATCGCGACGGTGGTTGCCGTGCTGCTCGTTCAGCACTTCAGGACCGAAGGCTGGCCGCTCAGCGGTGCCAAGGTCTACGGCGTCATCGTCGCCGCGGTGCTCTTCTTGCTCGGTTACGCCCTGAAGGCGCTCGGCTGGAGGCGGTTGTTCGCCCCGGACGAGCGACCGGGGTCGATGGCGCTCGCCGCAGCGGGAGGGGCTGCGTCCGTCACCGGCATCGCGCTTCCGGGCCGCTTCGACGAGCTCGTGCGGGTCGCAGTCGTCCGTCGTTATCCAGGCTCGTGCGCCGGCGTCGGCGGTGTCTGCCTCTCGCTCCTGCTCCTCGGCTTGATCGACAGTGCTGCGCTCGCCCCGCTCGCCGCACTCTCGGCCGGTGTCGTCGCGACGACGGGACTGTTCCGGGCCGGGCTGTTCGTCGTCGCCGGTGCCGGGATCGCCGCGGCCGCCGTCGTGCTGTTGCTCCCGACGATGGCACGGGCCAACAGGCTCTCCCGTTTCCGGTTCGCTCGCTGGCTTCGCGACCACTCGACGTCTCCGCGCGAGGCGTCGAAGGCCTGGGCGCTCGTCAGCCTGTCGTGGCTTGTCCGCGGCGCGGCGCTCTTCGTCTTGCTGGATGCACTTGCCCTCGACGCGTCGATCCCGCTCGCACTCGCCTTCCTCTGCGCGTCGGCGGCCGCTGCGGCGCTTCCGATCGCTCCCGCGGGCGCAGCGACCCAGGCCGGCGCCGGTGCGGCGATGCTCGTCGCGAGCGGCGTCGGGGCGTCGCAGGCCGTTGCGTTCGCCGTCGCCGCGCAGGGACTCGCGATCATGATGGGCGCGCTGATCCTCCTCGCCGCCGGACTCTGGCAGGCCGGCCTCCGGCTCCGGCCGCGGCTCAGCTTCTAGGGCTGGGCTTCTAGCACCCGACCCGCATCTACACTGTTCGGCCCGTGTTCGACACCCTTTCAGACAAGCTTCAGCACGCGCTCGGCGACCTCGGCGGCAAGGGCCGGCTCGACGACGAGAAGATCTCGAAGGCGATGCGCGAGATCCGCCTCGCGCTGCTCGAGGCCGACGTCAACTTCCAGGTCGTCAAGGACTTCGTCGCACAGGTCAAGGAGCGCGCGAGCGGCCAGGACGTGATGAAGGGGCTCGACGCGGGCCAGCAGGTGGTGAAGATCGTGCACGAGGAGCTGACCGCGTTGATGGGTACCGGCGACTCGCGCCTCGCTTTCGGGAAGCCGCCGACCGTCATCCTGATGGCCGGCCTCCAGGGCTCGGGCAAGACGACGACGTCCGCCAAGCTCGCACTCCTGCTCCGCAAGGCCGGGAAGAAGCCCGCGCTCGTCGCTGCCGACCTGCAGCGTCCCGCTGCGATCGACCAGCTCGAGCAGCTCGGCCGTCAGCTCCAGATCCCCGTCTACCGCAAGGACACCAAGGATCCGGTCGAAGTCGTGAAGTACGGCATCCAGGCGGCGCAGACCGCCGGTCAGGACGTTGTGATCCTGGACACTGCCGGGCGGCTGCACATCGACGAGGACTTGATGGAGGAGCTCGCGCGGGTGCGCACCGCGGCGAAGCCGACGAACGTGCTGCTCGTGCTGGATGCGATGACCGGCCAGGAGGCCGTCAACGTCGCGCAGGCCTTCCAGGAGCGCGTCGCCTTCGACGGCGTCGTCCTGACGAAGCTCGACGGCGACGCCCGCGGCGGCGCCGCGCTCTCGGTGCGCGCGGTCACCGGCAGGCCGATCAAGTACGTCTCGGTCGGGGAGAAGCTCGACCAGCTCGAGGAGTTCCACCCCGAGCGGATGGCATCGCGGATCCTCGGCATGGGCGACGTGCTCACGCTGATCGAGAAGGCGGAGGCGGCCGTCGACGAGGACGAGCAGGCGGTGATGGAGGCCAGGATGCGTGCCGGCGTCTTCACCTTCGACGACTTCCTGTCCGCGCAGAAGATGCTGAAGAAAATGGGGCCGCTCCAGGGCGTCCTGAAGATGATTCCGGGCCTCGGCAACCAGCTCAAGGACGTCGACATCGATGAGCGCCAGCTCGCCCGCGTCGAGGCGATCGTGCTCTCCATGACGCCGCAGGAGCGCCGGATGCCGCACGTGATCGACGGCTCGCGCCGCAAGCGAATCGCCGACGGCAGCGGGCAGACGATCCAGGACGTGAACAAGCTCCTCTCAGCCCGCAAGCAGATGGAAAAGATGATGAAACAAATGGGGAAGGGAAAGATGCCTACACTTCCCGGGCAACTAACCAAGACAGGACGGAGATAGAACCGAAATGGCAGTACGGATGAGGCTGACTCGCGTCGGCTCGAAGAAGAACCCGATCTACCGCGTCGTCGTGGCCGACTCGCGCTCCCCGCGCGACGGACGCTTCATCGAGATCATCGGCCGCTACAACCCGCAGACGGACCCCTCGACGATCGAGCTCGACGAGGCCAAGGTGAAGGACTGGCTCGGCAAGGGCGCGCAGCCCTCCGACGCCGTTTCGAAGCTGATCAAGGTCGCGGGCATCGGAACCTCGTAGTGGCCGAGCTGCTCGCGTGGCTGGCGAAGCAACTGGTCGACGATCCAGACGCCGTGCGGGTCGAGCAGGTGGAGAGAGAGGACGCCACGATCCTCGAGCTGTACGTCGCGCCCGATGACCGCGGCAAGGTGATCGGCCGCCAGGGCAGGCTCGCCCGGGCGCTGCGCACGATCGTGCGCGCGAGCGCAGCGCGCTCGCGTCGTCGCGTGATCCTCGAAATTGTCGAGTGACCTCGTCACAGTCGGCCGTGTCGGCAAGCCGCACGGAATCGACGGCTCGTTCTTCGTCGACGGCGGGAGCGCGTCCGCCGAGCGCTTCACGCAGGGCTCGACGCTGCTCGTCGACGGAGCAGCGGCCGAGATCGTCGCCTCCAAGCGGGCAGCCGGCGGTCGCTTCGTGATCAAGCTCGATCGCGATGCTCCGCGTGGCGCGACGCTCGCGGTACGCCGAGATGAGCTGCCCGATCCCGGCGAGGACACGTACTACGTCTTCCAGCTCGTCGGCCTCGCCGTCGAAGAGGAGGGAGGTCGTCCGCTCGGTGTCGTCGCCGAGGTCGAAAATCTCCCCGCGAACGACGTGCTCGTGCTCGACTCGGGCCACCTGCTGCCGCTCGTCGATGCGTGTGTGCTCGATGTCGATCTCGCTGCGGGCCGAGTGCTGATCGCACGGGGCTTCGCCGACGACCAGTAACCTCATCCGACCTTGCGCCTCGACATCTTCACCCAGGTTCCGCACGCATTCGCGTGGATGACGGAGCAGCGCCCGCTGGCTGCGGTGCTCGGAACCGAGCTCGAGCTGCGCCTCTTCAACTACCGCGACACCACGCCGCTCCGTGCGGGCCAGGTGGACGACGAGCCCTACGGCGGCGGTGCCGGCATGGTGCTGCGCGTCGACGTCGTCGCGGCGGCGCTCGCCGCGGTCTACGGCGCCGCGCCGGAGCAGCGTGTGATCGCCCTGACGCCGCAGGGGCGGCCACTGACGCAAGCCGTCGTCGAGGAGCTGGCGACCGAGCCGGCCGTAACGCTCCTCTCTTCGCGGTTCGAGGGGTTCGACGAGCGGATCATCACGCACCTCTGCTCGGATGCGATCTCGATCGGCCCCTACGTCCTGTCCGGCGGCGAGCTGCCGGCGATGGTCCTCCTGGATGCGATCGCGCGGCGCCTGCCCGGCGCCCTCGCTGAGGGCTCGGGCGAGCACGAGAGCTTCTCCCTCGAGCTCGAAGGGGGCCTCGAGTATCCGCACTACACGCGTCCGGCGGAGTTCCGCGGCTGGTCCGTGCCCGACGTCCTTCTCTCCGGCGACCACGGCCGGGTCGCGGAGTGGCGCCGCGAGCAGAGCCGCGAACGGAGCGCCCGGTGAACGACTACTACGAGAGCCTTGGCGTCGATCGTGAGGCGACGCGGTCGGAGATCGACGAGGCATTCGCACGCGAGCGCGACATGGCGTGGAGCGATGAGCGCATCCGTGAGCTCAAGGACGCCTACCAGACCCTCGCCGACCCGTTCCGCCGCGCCGAGTACGACCGCACGCTCGAGCCAGGCTGGGCGCTGCCCCCGGTCGAGCCTGTGCCAGAGCAGAAGCCGCGACACCGCTCGCGCAATCCGGTCGATCGCCTGACGCAGGGTCTTCCGCACGGTCTGCGGGTCACGATCGACTGGGTCGTGACCATCGTCGGTGCGATCGCGATCGTGCTCGCGATCAAGGCGTGGGTCGTCAACCCGTATCGGATCCCGTCCTCGTCGATGGAGCCGACCCTGCACTGCGCCAAGCCTGCGAACGGCTGCGAGGCGCGCTTCTCGGACCGCGTGCTCGCGAACCGCCTCATCTACCGCTTTCGCGACCCCGAGCGCGGCGAGATCATCGTCTTTGAGACACCACCGGCCGCGCGCGCCCGCTGCGGCGCCGGCGGCACGTTCGTCAAGCGGCTGATCGGCCTACCGGGCGACCTGGTCGAACTGCGCAGCGAGGGCGGGCTCAGCTACGTCTACATCAACGGCAAGAAGCTCGACGAGCCGTACATCGCCACGAACCGCCGCGACTCACGCGGTCCCGAGACGTTTCCGGTGCCTCAGGGGCAGTACTTCATGATGGGTGACAACCGATCCCAGTCGTGCGACTCGCGCGAGTGGGGGACCGTGCCGCGGAAGAACCTCATCGGGAAGGTCTTCGCCACGTATTGGCCACCGAACCGCATCAGCGTCCGCTAACATTCCGCCCCGGCCGTCGCGGTCGCCTTTTGCCATGAGCACGATCATCGAGAGCATCGAGCAGCGCCAGCTGCGCAAGGACATCCCCCGCTTCAAGGCGGGCGACACCGTCCGCGTGCACTTTCAGGTGATCGAGGGCACGCGCCGCCGCGTGCAGGTCTTCGAGGGGGTCGTGATCAAACGCCAGGGCTCGGGTGCGCGCGAGACGTTCACCGTCCGCAAGCAGTCGTTCGGCGTCGGCGTCGAGCGGACGTTCCCCGTCCACTCGCCCAAGATCGAGAGGATCGAGGTCGGCGCCGTCGGCGACGTGAATCGCGCCAAGCTCTATTACCTGCGCGAGAAGGTCGGCAAGAAGGCCCGCGTGCGCGAGCTGCGCCAGACGCCTGCGCAGGTCGCCGCGACCAAGGCTGAGGCGGAGGCTGCGAAGGCAGCGATCGCGGCCGATGCTGCTGAGGTCGAGGCTGCTGCCGCCGCGGAGGCCGAGGCCGTCGATGAGATTCCGGTTGATGAGGCGCCGGTCGAGGAAGCTCCGGTCGAAGAGGCTCCGGTCGAGGAGCCCGTCGCCGAGGCGGAGGCAGACGCTGAGCCCGAGGCCGTTGCCGACGAGCCCGCCACAGATGAGGCTCCGGCGGACGAGCCGTCCGACGACGCCGCTGAAGAGAAGTCGTAGCGCCGCCTTTCTGACGGCGTTTGCGCTCGTCGCCGTCGGCTGTGCCGCTGAGGACGCACAGCAGGAGGCCGCGCGCGAAGAGGTGCAGGCACACGTGCGCACGCTCGGTGCGGCGTCGGGCTACGACGACAAGGACGTCCACTGCACGGACGCGCGCGGCACCTGGTTCCTCGACGAGGAGACGGACGAGTTCACCTGTGCCGTACGGCGCGTCGAGGGCGGCTGCGACTGGTTCGTCGTGCGCGTCGACCGGGAGCGGCAACGTACGACGGTAGCGCTCGATGAGCGAGACGCCGGCTGCGTGGTCGGTTTCTGATCCGCTTCTGATTCGCGACGGAGTCGTTGCTGTCGCCGACCGCGACACCGGCTACAGTCGGAGTCGTGCCGCGTCCCATAGGTCAGAAGCTTCTCTCGTTCGATCGGAAGCTGGGCGCTCGCTTCGTGGCGGGCGCCGACGAGGCCGGTCGCGGCTCGCTCGCAGGACCGCTCGTGGTCGCGGGCGTGCTGCTGGACTACGAGTGCCTCCGGAACCACCGCGTCCGCCCGCTCGCGTCGCTCAACGACTCGAAGCAGGTCTCGCCCGCCGAGCGCGAGGAGCTCTTCCGCGCCGTCGTCGGTTGCGCGGCCCGGATCAGCGTTCGCGTCATCCCCTGCACCGACATCGACCGCAACGGCCTTCACAAGTCCAACCTGTGGGGCCTGCGATCCGTCCTCTCCGACCTCGCGCCGCCGGCGGAGGCCTGCCTCGTCGACGGCTTCCGGCTCGGGCCTCTCGCGCCGGAGCATCGCGCGGTCGTCGACGGCGACACAAAGAGCGCCGCGATCGCGGCCGCCTCGATCGTTGCCAAGGTGACGCGCGATCGTGTCATGCGCCGGCTGGACGCGCTCTACCCGCGCTACGGGTTCGCGCGCCACGTCGGCTACATCACGCCCGGCCACTCCGCTGCCGTCCGCGAGCATGGCCCGAGCGACCAGCACCGGCTCTCGTTCAACGCCCTCGCCTATGCCACGCAACTCGGATGAGCAACGCGCCGCCCGCCACTACCGCCTGCGCGGCTACCGCATTCTCGGCGCGAACGTCTGGTCGGGCGGGTACGAGCTCGACCTGATCGTTCGGCGCGGCCGGCGGCTCGTGTTCTGCGAGGTCAAGGGGAAGACCGGCGACGGGTTCGGCGACCCGCTCGAGATGGTCGACGAGGAGAAGCTGCGACGACTGCAGCTTGCCGCGGAGACGTGGCTTGCCCGGAATCCGGCGTATCACGCCCTCGAGTGCCGGTTCGAAGTCGTCGCGGTCCGGCCCGGCGAGCTCGAGCGCGTCGTCGTCTGGACCACGCTTTAACTCCGCAGCAACACGCAACCAACACGCTGCGGGCTACAATCGGGGTTGCCGGGAGGCACTATCCCCGAACGAGCGCACTCGTCAGAACGGCTTCGGCCCGGGCGCGCTGGCCGCAGGCTCACAGAGCCCCGGCGGGAGAAACTTCCGGCTGAATTCAGAACAACTCATTCAGCCGGAAAGGAATACCGACACTCTCATGTCGACAACACGCACCAGATTCATGACGCAGGCTCGCACCTGGATCATCATCTCAGCGCTGGGAGCGCTGTTCGTCAGCCTCGGCTACGTCTTCGGCGGGTCAGCCGGCCTGCTCCTCTTCGCAGGCATCGCGATCGTCTTCAACCTCGTGATGTTCTGGAAGTCGGACAAGCTCGCGCTCAGGGCGAGCAAGGCACGGCCGGTCGAGCGGAGCGAGGCGCCGGAGCTCTATCGCGATATCGAGGAGATCGCCGGCCGCGCCGGTGTGCCGATGCCGCGCGTCTACCTCATTCCGTCTGAGCAGCCCAATGCGTTCGCGACCGGCCGCAGCCCGAAGAAGGCTGTCGTCGCCGTGACCGAAGGGCTTCTCCGTTACCTGCCTCGCGAGCAGGTGCGCGGCGTCCTCGCGCACGAGATTGGGCACGTTGCGAACCGCGACATCCTCGTGATGACCATCGCCGCGATGATCGGCGCTGCGATTGCGGCGATCGCGAACATCCTCCAGTTCTCGATGTTCTTCGGTGGCGGAGATGACGACGACAATCCGCTGGGGATCGTCGGCGTGCTCGCGGCGGTCATCGTCGCCCCGATCGCAGCCGCGATCCTGCAGCTGGCCGTCTCGCGTCAGCGTGAGTACCTCGCGGATGCGACCGCTGCGCAGTACCTCGGCGAGGGCCGGCCGCTGGCCGAGGCGCTCGGGACGCTCCAGCGCGGCGTCGAGGCCGTGCCGATGAACGTCAACCCGGCGACCGAGGCGCTCTACATCGCGAACCCGCTCAGCCGGAAGGGCCTGTCCTCACTCTTCTCGACGCACCCGCCGATGGAAGAGCGGATCAGGCGTCTGAAGGAGCTCGACGCCGCGAACGGCATCCACTACTAACCGGAATGCGCCGGTGGCGACTCTGGCGGCGGGTCAAGCGGGCTCTCGGGCTCGCCCCGCCGGAGCCGCCTCCCGGCGAACCGCCGGATCATGCGGCCGCGCTCGTCCCGGTCGGCCCGCCGAGGCGGCCGCTCGGCAGCGGTGCCGTGGCGCTCGAGCTTCCGGAGGAGCCGCAGGACACTGACGCCCGCGGACGGGAGGCCCCCTAACTAGGAGGCGACCGTAGAGGAGCGGCGAATGTCGCGTGGTGGCACTCACGCAGACTCAGCTCTACGGCGAGCTCGATCTTGCGCTCTCGTGGTCGGAGCGCGAGTTGCCGGAACGCGAGCGGACGAAGCACGTCCACCGGCTCCACCCGTATCTCGGCAAGTTCGTGCCGCAGCTCGTCGAGGCGCTGCTCGAGCGTTACGTGCGCCCCGGTGGCCGCGTACTCGACCCGTTTGCCGGCTCAGGGACGACGCTCGTGCAGGCGCTCGAGTCGGGTTACGACGCCGTCGGGGTCGACATCGCAGCGTTCAACGCGCTCCTCGTCTCGGTCAAGACGCGAGAGCACGACCTCGAGGCGCTCGACGCGGATGTGCGCGACGTGGGGAAGCGGCTCGATGGGTCGACAGAGCGGCCGACCGGCTTCGCCGCCGAGTGGTTTGCGCCGCAGGCCGCGGCCGAGCTGCTTCACTTCCGCTCGCTGATCGCGGACTACGCGAGCCAGGACGTGCTGCGGATCGTCCTCGCGCGTGCCGCGCGCTCGGCAAGGCTGACGACTCACTTCGACCTCGACTTCCCCCGTGCGCCGCAGCAGGGCGAGTACTGGTGCCACAAGCACCGCCGAACGTGCCGTCCGGTCGAGAGCGCCGGCAAGTTCCTCGCTCGTTACCTGACCGATACCGCAACGCGGATTCGGGCCTTCGCGGAGGTGCGCGATCCGCGGCGGGCTGCGCTCGTGCTGCACGGGGACGCGCGGGAGCTCGCGCTGGGCGGGCCGTACGATGGAGTCGTCACCTCGCCGCCCTATCCCGGCCTGATCGACTACCACGAGCAGCATCGCTATGCCTACGAGCTGCTCGGGCTCGACGACCGGCGTGAACGGGAACTAGGCGCCGCTGCGCGGGGGACGAGCAAGGCCGCAATTGAGGAATACGTGACCGGAATCGCCGCTGTGCTTGCGCGCGTGCGCACCGTGTTGCGGCGTGGCGCTCCCGTCTGCATCGTGGTCAATGACCGGCGGGCGCTCTACCCGGAGATCCTCGAACGTGCGGGCCTGCGGCTCGAGGAGCGGCTCGAGCGGCACGTCAACCGGCGCACGGGGCGGCGCGCCGGCGAGTACTACGAATCGATACTCATCTGTCGCTGAATCCTTAGACCCCCGTGACACAGCTGTGACTGGTGCCTCCGTACCGTGGCAGATGTGCTCGCGCGCTCCGTCACCCACGCCCTCGTCGGCATGGAGCCTCGCCGCGTCGAGGTCGAGGCGCACATCGACGCGGGTCTCCCAGGCTTCGCCATCGTCGGGCTCGCCGACCGGGCGTGCGCAGAGGCCAAGCACCGCGTCCGCAGCGGGATCGGGTCGGCGCAGCTCGAGTGGCCGCTGAAGCGGATCACCGTCAACCTCGCTCCTGCGGGGCTGCGGAAGGAAGGATCGGGCTTCGATCTCTCGATCGCGCTGGCGGTGCTGGCGGCATCCAGGCAGATTCCGGTGGAGCGGCTGGCCGAGCACGCCGCGGTGGGCGAGCTGGCCCTCGACGGCCGGGTCCGGCCCGTACGCGGCGCGTTTGCCGTCGCCGAGGGAGCGCGGCGTTCCGGGCTCGAGCGGATTCTGTGCGCTCCCGAGTCGGCCTGCGAGGCGGAGCTCGGAGGGGTCGAGGCAGTGCCGGTTCGCCACCTCGCCGAGGCGGTGGCCTACCTTCGCGGCGAGCTGCGACCGCCGCCGGCAGAGCCGCCCGACGAGGAAGCGGAGCCGGAGCAGCCCGACCTCGCCGACGTGCGCGGCCAGGAGCGCGCGCGGCGTGCGCTCGAGCTCGCCGCCGCGGGTGGCCACAACCTGCTTCTCGCTGGGCCGCCGGGAACCGGGAAGACGATGCTCGGCCGGCGCTTGCCTTCAATCCTGCCGCCCCTCGAGCCGCGGGAGGCGCTCGAGGTGATGCGCATCCATTCGGTCGCGGGCGTGCTCTCGCCCGAGCGGCCGCTAATCACGCGCCGGCCGTTCCGCGCGCCGCATCACAGCGCCTCCACCGCGGCGATCGTCGGCGGTGGCTCGGGACCTCGTCCGGGCGAGGCGAGCCTCGCGCATCATGGAGTCCTCCTTCTCGACGAGCTGCCCGAGTTCCAGCGTCCGGCGCTCGAGGCGCTTCGGCAGCCGCTCGAGGACGGCGTCGTCTCGGTCGCACGGGTGCAGGGCCAGGTGCTGTTCCCGGCTCGGTTTCAGCTCGTGGCGACGATGAATCTCTGTCCGTGCGCCGGCCGGGGTGATCCAGCGGCGGAGTGCACGTGCTCGGCGCAACGGCTGGCGGCGTTTCGGAACAAGCTCTCGAGCGCCCTGCTCGACCGGTTCGACCTGGTCGTGACGGTTCCACGCCCACGTGCGGAGCACCTCGCCGGCGGGCCGGCCGAGCCGTCGGCACCGGTGCGCGAGCGGGTCGCGGCCGGTCGAGCGCGGCTGGCAGGCCCGCTGCTCACCCGCACCAAGGAGGCTGATGACCTGCTGAGCCGCGCAGTCGAGCGCCTGCCACTCTCGGGACGTGGGCGGGCGCGGGTCGCGCGCGTGGCGCGAACCGCCGCGGCGCTCGCCGGCGACGAGTCGGTGCGGCCGGAGCACGTCGCAGAGGCTCTCGCCTATCGCTCGCCGAAGGAGCTCGCTTCATGAAGGAGCTCACGCTGGCGTCGTTCGCCGCCGCGAACGACGCGCACCTCGTGGGAGAGCCGCGCAGTGCTCGCTTCGCCGCCTTCAAGGCCGCCTTCGACGCTCGCGCTGAGCTCGACCGCCTCCACGGCCTCGGTTTCCGCTTTCTCGGCCGCTCGGATCCCGGGTTCCCACCGCTTCTGCATGCGATCCACGATCCGCCGCCGGGACTCTTCCTGCGTGGAAACGCCGAGGCTGCGCTGCTCTCGTTGCCCGCGGTGGCGATCGTCGGCGCCCGCGCGTGCTCGGCCTATGGCCGCCAGATCGCCCGCAGCGTCGCGCGCGAGCTCGCCTCGGCGGGCCTGGTCGTCGTCAGCGGCCTCGCGCGCGGAGTCGACGCCGAGGCGCATCGCGGTGCGCTCGAGGCTGGCGGCATCACTGTCGCCGTACTCGGCTGCGGCATCGACCGCGACTACCCGGCGGCCAACCGCGAGCTCGCACGGCAGGTCGCGGAGAGCGGCCTGGTCGTCTCCGAGTACGCACCTGGAGTCGAGCCCGCACCTTGGCGTTTTCCCGCCCGAAATCGGATCGTCGCCGGACTCTGTTCGGCCTCCGTGGTCGTCGAAGCCCGCGAGCGCAGCGGTGCGCTGATCACGGCTGATTTCGCGCTCGAGGAGGGGAGAGAGGTCTTCGCGGTTCCGGGCGAGATCACGAGTGCGCTATCCGCCGGCTCGAACGCCCTGCTCAGGCTCGGCGCGACGCCGCTCACCTGCGCCCAGGACGTGCTCGAGAGCTTCGGGCTCGCCGCGGCGGATCGCCCGGAGCCGGAGGTGGGGACGGCAGCGGGCCTGGTGCTCACACGCGTTCGCGAGGCTGCGGCGGGCGCCGACGAACTTGCGCGGGCGACCACCCTCTCCGCCGAGGAGCTCGCTGTCGCCCTGACGGAGCTCGAACTCGCCGGCGCCGTGGTCGAGGAGGGAGGGGTCTATCGCCCTGCGAGCTAGCATCGCGGCGTGGCCGACTCGTACTGGCTCTCGGAGCCCGCACCCGCGCTCGTGTCGCGCGCACTCGCGGGCGTAGCCGACGTCGAAATCGTTGGCGGTGGCGTCACCGGTATCTCCTGCGCGCTGACACTCGCCCAGGCTGGCAGGCGCGTGCGCCTGCACGAGGCGCGCGCGGTGGCGTCCGGCGCCAGCGGCCGCAATGGTGGCTTCGCGCTGCGCGGCGGCGCCATGGCCTACGACAGCGCTCGCGAGTGGCTCGGCCACGAGCAGGCA
>JAXIPI010000348.1:0-8037 GCA_045403015.1 Gaiellaceae bacterium
TTCATCGCCGCCGAGCATCCCGAGCTCAAGTACGGCACGGCGCCGATGCCCGTGGATGCCTCGGTCTCGAGCCGCTATGGCTCGGGCTACATCAACGGCACGATCATCGGCATCCCGAAGAACGGCAAGAACCGCGACGAGGCCTGGAAGTTCGTCAAGTACATGACGACCAACGACCACGCGCTCGCGCAGTTCTCGAACGGGATCCGCAACGTCCCGTCGACCCGCTCGTCGGCGACCTCGAAGGAGTTGAAGCCCGACGCGAACTTCGCGACGTTCACGAAGATCTTCGCCAACCCGAGGTCGCAGACGGTGCCGATCACAACCGCCGGCTCCGCCTACCTCGACACCTTCGCGAACTTCCTGGCGAAGTGGCAGGCTGGCAAGGTGAGCAACCTCCAACAGGGCTTGCAGGAGGTCGACAAGCAGATCGACGCCAAGCTGAAGCAGTCGGGCGGCGGCATTCCGTGATCGATACGCCGGTAGCCGGGGCGGAAACCGCCCCGGCTCGACCGGCGGTTGATCGCCGGCGAGCCAGGAGGAAGGCGGCGTGGAGGAGGCGCGGCCTCGTCCTCGCCTTCATGAGCCCCTGGCTCGTCGGCTTCTGCGTCTTCATCGGGTATCCGCTCGTCTACAGCGCCTACCTCTCGCTCCACTCGTACGACCTCCTCAGCCCGCCGCGCTGGGTCGGGCTCGCGAACTACCGCTACCTCTTCCGGGACGATCCCGAGGTGGGCACGGCCGTGCGCAACACGCTCTGGCTGATTGCGATCGCCGTGCCGCTGCAGGTGCTGTTCGCCTTCGGGATCGCCGTGATGGTCACCCGCGCGAAGCGCGGCGCCGGCCTGTTCCGGACGGTCTTCTACCTGCCTGCGCTGGCACCCCCGGTGGCCGCGGCGCTCGGCTTCGTCTACCTGCTCAATCCCGCGACGGGCCCGGTCAACACCGTGCTCGGCAAACTGGGCATCGAAGGGCCGCTCTGGTTCAACGACCCGGGTTGGTCGAAGCCCTCGCTGACGCTGCTTGGGATGTGGGGTGTCGGCACGATCTTCGTGATCTTCCTCGCGTCGATCCTGGACGTGCCGAGGCACTTGCACGAGTCAGCGGAGCTCGACGGCGCCGGCGCGTTCCGGCGATTGCGGTACGTCACACTGCCGACGATCAGCCCTGTGATCCTGTTTGCCGTCGTGCTGGGCGTGATCCAGGCGCTTCAGTACTTCACGCAGGCCTACGTGGCCGCAGCGATCGCCGCGGGTCAGGCGTCGCAGGCCGGGACCGTGAGCACGCTCGAGCAGGGCTACCCCGAAGGCTCGACGCTCTTCTATCCGATCCTCCTCTACTACCACGGCTTCCGTTTCTTCAACATGGGCTACGCGTCGGCGATGGCCATGCTGCTGCTCGCGGTCGCTTTCGCGGTGACGTTGATCATCGTCCGCAACTCGCGGCGCTGGGTGCACTACTCGGGAGCCGTTCGGTGAGCGATGCGGTTGTGACCGCACCGTTCGAACGCCGGAAGGTGCCGGCCCAGGTGCGCCGGAAGCGCTTCCTGATCTCGGTCGCGGAGCACAGCGTCCTGATCGCACTGGCGCTTGCGTTCCTCGCGCCAGTCGTCTTCATGACGTTGACGGCGCTGATGACGTCGAAGCAGGCGCTCTCGCCGGAGCTCTGGCCGAAGACCTTCGAGTGGGGGAACTTCGTCGAGGTCTTCCACAAGTCGCCGCTGCTGACCTGGACGCTCAACACGACCATCTACGCAGGGCTGGCGACGCTCGGCGTCGTCGTCTCCAGCATCCCGGTGGCGTACGCGCTCTCGCGGCTGCGCTGGAAGGGCCGCGACGCGGTCTTTCTGGTCGTCCTCGTCGCGCTGATGCTGCCGCCGCAGGTGGCCGTCGTGCCGCTGTACGTGATGTGGGCGAAGATCGGGCTCGTCGGCACGCTCTGGCCGCTGATCATTCCGGTCTGGTTCGGCGACGCGTTCGCGATCTTCCTCCTGCGTCAGTTCTTCCTCACGATTCCCGAGGAATACCTCGACGCGGCGCGCGTCGACGGCTGCGGCGAGTTCCGGATCCTGACCACCGTCGTCGTCCGGCTCGCGAAGCCGGCCATCGCGGCCGTCGCCCTCTTCTCCGTCCTCTACTGCTTCAACGATTTCTTCCTGCCGCTGCTCTACGTGGGCGAGAACCAGGACAACTGGGTGATCTCGATCGGGCTCTCCCAGTTCCGCTCGCTGCATCAGGTGCAGTGGAACCTCGTGATGGCGGCGACGATCCTCGTGATGCTGCCCGTGCTCGTCCTCTTCTTCCTCGCGCAGCGGGCGTTCGTCGAAGGTGTCACCCTGACCGGGGTCAAGGGATGAAGGTCGCTGTCATCGGCGGCGGCTCGACGTACACGCCCGAGCTCGTCTCGGGGCTCTCGCGGGAGCGCGACCGGATCGAGGTGCGGGAGCTCGTCCTGCACGACATCGACGAGGAGCGGCGCGACGTGGTCGGCGGCCTTGCGGCGCGGATGCTGGCGCGCCAGGGCTACGCCGGCGAGCTGCAGGTGACCGGCGACCTCGATCGCGCGCTCGACGGCGCCGACTTCGTCCTGATCCAGATCCGCGTCGGCGGCCAGCAGGCGCGCCTCTCGGACGAGACCGTCCCGCTCGCGTGCGGCTGCATCGGCCAGGAGACGACCGGCGCCGGCGGGTTCGCCAAGGCACTACGGACGGTTCCGGTCGTCCTCGCAATCGCGGAGCGGGTGCGGGAGCTCTCGTCGCCCGACGCCTGGATCGTCGACTTCACGAATCCGGTGGGGATCGTCACGCGCTCGTTGCTCGATGCCGGGCACCGCGCGGTCGGTCTCTGCAACGTCGCGATCGGCTTCCAGCGGTCGTTCGCGCGCCATCTGGGTGTGGAGCCGGGTCAACTCGTCGTCGACCAGGTCGGGCTCAACCATCTGACCTGGATCCGGTCGGTGTGGCTCGACGGGCGCGACGTTCTCCCGCAGCTGATGGCCTCGCACGGCGACGCGGTCGCCGAGCAGGCAGCGCTGCCCCGAGAGCTGCTCGAGGAGCTCGGGGTCGTCCCGTCGTCCTACCTTCAGTACTTCTACCGCCATGACTCGATCCTCGCCGGGCAGCTGGAAGGGACGCCGCGAGCCGAGGTCGTCGCCGAGATCGAGCGTGGCCTGCTCGAGCTCTACCGAGATCCGGCGCTGAATGAGAAGCCCGCACTGCTCGAGCAACGCGGCGGCGCTTTCTACAGCGAAGCCGCCACCGGTCTCGTGGCGTCGCTCGTCACCGGCGACGGAGTTGTTCACGAGGTGGACGTGCGAAACGCCGGCACCCTCGCGGGGCTCGCCGACGACGACGTGGTGGAAGTTCCGGCACGTGTCGAGAACGGGCGGCTCGTGCCGCTGCCGCAGGAGCCCCTCGCGCCGGAGCTCCTCGGCCTGACCCAGCACGTGGCCGCATACGAACGGCTCTCTGCGCAGGCCGCCGTCACCGGGGACACCGCGATCGCGCGCAAGGCGCTGCTCGCCCATCCGCTGATCGGACAGCATCCGCTGAACGAGGAGCTGGTCGAAAGCCTGCTGATGGCCGAGGCGGCGCGGTTGCCGCGGTCCGGCAAGGAGGCGTTGGCGTGACCTCGGCGATCGTGCTCGCCGTCGACGGCGGCAACTCCAAGACCGACCTCGCGCTCGTCGGCCTCGACGGCCACGTGCTCTCGGTGGTGCGCGGTCCCCTCAGCTCGCCGCACCATCTTGGTCTTGCCGGGTGCCTCGACGTCCTTCAGACACTCTTCGACGAGGCGGTCGAGCAGGCGGGCCTCGAACGCCGGAACGGGCCTGTCGCCGAGGTCGGTGTTCTGCGCATGGCCGGCGTCGACTTTCCGGCCGAGGAGGACGCCCTGCACGCGGTTGTCAGCGAGCGCGAGTGGGCCAGCCGTGTCTCTGTCGGCAACGACACCTTCGCCGTTCTTCGCGCCGGCACCGAGCGCGGCTGGGGTGTCGCAGTCGTCTGCGGCGCTGGAATCAACTGCGTCGGCGTCGCGCCAGACGGCCGCCAGGTCCGCTTTCCGGCGCTCGGGGAGATCACCGGCGACTGGGGTGGCGGCTACGACGTTGGCATGGCCGCCGTCTCGGCGGCGGCCCGGAGCGAGGACGGGCGAGGCCCGAGGACGAGCCTCGAGCACTCCGTGCCGGCTCACTTCGGCCTCTCGAGCCCGCTCGAGCTGGCCGAGGCGATCCACAATCAGAAGCTCACGCGGCGCCGGGTCATCGAGCTGCCGCGGCTCGTCTTTGCCGAGGCTGCCGAGGACGCCGTCGCCGCAGCCATCGTCTCCCGCCTTGCCGATGAGGTCGTCGCTCTCGCCCGTGCGGCGCTCACTCGACTCGAGCTCACGCAGGAGCCGGTGGAGGTCGTCCTCGGCGGCGGTCTGCTCCAGGCGGCGGACGGTCCTCTCTCCGGCAAGATCGCAGTCGGCCTCGCCGAAGTGGGACCCCACATCACCGTTCGCCCTGCGGCCTCGGCACCGGTCGTCGGCGCAGCACTCCTCGGGCTCGACGAGCTCGCCGCGACACCCGAGGCGCAGGAGCGGCTTCGCCGCGAGCTCACCGGGACCGACACCACACCGACCGTGAGGACGGCCGCAGATGGCTGATGTCCGCTTCGAGCAGGCAACGCGGATCTACCCGGGCACCAGCGTGCCGGCGGTGGATGCACTCGACCTGACGATCGCCGACGGCGAGTTCGTCGTCCTCGTCGGGCCTTCCGGGTCCGGCAAGACGACCGCCCTGCGAATGCTGGCCGGTCTGGAAGAGGTCGACTACGGCTCCGTTCTGATCGGGGGCCGCGACGTCACCGACCTGGCACCGAAGAAGCGGGACGTGGCGATGGTCTTCCAGAACTACGCGCTCTACCCGTACCTGACGGTGGCGGCGAACATGGCCTTCCCGCTCAAGATCGCGCACGTCAAGAAGTCGGAGCGCGAGCGCCGTGTCCGCGATGTCGCCGAGCTGCTCGGGCTGACGGAGTTCCTGGAGCGAAAACCCGGGCAGCTCTCGGGCGGTCAGCGGCAGCGGGTGGCGATGGGCCGTGCGATCGTGCGCGAGCCGAGCGTCTTTCTGATGGACGAGCCGCTCTCGAACCTCGACGCGAAGCTTCGAGTGCAGATGCGCGCCGACATCGCCGCGCTGCAGGCACGCCTGGGCACGACCACGGTCTACGTGACGCACGACCAGTCCGAGGCGATGACACTCGGGCATCGCGTCGCGGTCTTGGCGGGCGGGAAGCTGCAACAGTGCGCCGCCCCGCGCGAGCTCTACGCGCGGCCGGTCAACACCTTCGTCGCCGGCTTCATCGGCTCGCCGGCGATGAACCTCTGTGTGATCCCGGTCGGCGCGAACGGCTCCGTCTCCTTCGGCGGCGTCGCGATCGAGCTTCCGAGTCAGGCGGCCGGCGGTGGCTGGCCGAGCGTCGTGGTCGGGCTACGCCCGGAGTCGCTCGAGCTGGCGGCGGACGGAGTTCCGGCGACGGTCCAGGTGGTCGAGGAGATCGGCGCCGACGCGTACGTCTTCTGTACCGCGGATGTCGGAGGCTTCGAGACGAAGCTGGTGGCACGCAGCGAAGCGCGTCGCGTCCCGGGTCAGGGAGAGCGCGTCCACCTTCGGCCGCAGGCTGGCGAGGCGCATCTCTTCCACCCCGAATCGCAGGAACGAGTGGTGGCCTCATAGAGCTGTAAGGATTCGGTCAAACGAGGGTCGCAGGTCTTGTCGGCGAAGGGGGAAGGAGCCACCCTTTCCCTGACGCTGTGCCCAGACGACTCCTCCTTCTCATAGGTCTTGCCCTCGCGCTGCCCGCTCCGGCGACCGCGGCGGACGCGACGATCGTGTCTCGCGACGTCCCTCTGGGGGCGCAGCGCTCCCTGGCAGCCGGGCAGCCGTCGACACGCTTCAACCTCGTCGGGCTCCATTGGCGCGGTCCCGGAACCGTTCAGTTCAGGACGCACTCGCTCTCCGGGCGCTGGAGCGGCTGGGCGGACGCCGCGCCTGAGGCCGAGGACCAGCCGGACGCGGGCACGGACGAGCGCGCCCGCCTGGCCTCCTGGCGGCTGGGGAACCCCTGGTGGGTGGGGCCGTCCGACCGGATCGACTACCGCCTGCGCGGCAAGGTCACCCGGCTGCGCGCGTACTTCGTCTGGAGCCCACCGGCCGCGGTCCCTGCGCGAACGCTCCAGATGGCCGGCTCACCCGCGATCGTCCCTAGGAGCGGCTGGAACGCAGACGAGAAGATCAGGCGGAACACCCCCGCGTTCGCCTCTGCGATCAGGCTGGCGCTCGTTCACCACACGGCCGGGGCCAACGGATACACGGCAGCGCAGTCGCCGTCGATCGTGCGCGCGATCGAGCTCTACCACGTGAAGGGCAACGGCTGGAACGACATCGGCTACAACTTTCTCATCGACCGCTTCGGGACGGTCTTCGAGGGCCGGTTCGGTGGCATCGAGCGCAACGTCATCGGCGCTCACGCCGAGGGCTTCAACACCGGGTCGGTGGGCGTCGCGGTGATGGGCGAGTACAGCTCGCTTCCCGTGTCGGCGAAGGCGCGGGACTCACTCGCGCGGCTCCTGGCCTGGCGGCTTGACCTCGCCCACGTCGACCCTGCGAGCACGCTCTCGTTCATCTCCGGCGGCAACGGGCGCTTCCCGGCCGGCTTGCCGGTCTTCCTCCGCACGGTTTCCGGTCACCGCGACACGGGCTTCACCGACTGTCCCGGCACGGCGCTCTACAACCTGCTGACCACGATCGCCGGCGAGGTTGCGACGATCGGCCTGCCGAAGCTCTATGCGCCCGTCGTCACCGGATCGGTGCCCGGCACCGTCCGGTTCAGAGCGCGGCTCTCGTCGGCGCTCCCGTGGACCGTCGACGTCAACGACGCGGTCGGGAGCACGGTCGCTTCGACTTCCGGGCTCGGCACGAACGTCGACTGGACCTGGGACGCGACCCTGGCCCCGCCCGGGAGCTACTCGTACTCGATCCGTTCCGAGGGCAACGTCACGCCCGCGGTCGGGCCGATCGGCGGCGCCGCCGCCGCTGTCGGCTTCAGCGTCACCGAGTTCGCCGCCGACCCCATGACAGTCACGCCGAATGCCGACACGGTTGCCGATCAGACCACGATCCGCTACAAGCTCACGGAGCCGGGCAACGTCACCATGACACTGCAGGATGAGTCCGGCGCGCTGCTGGCGACGATCGCCAACAAGGCCTGGAGGCGTGCCGGCGTGCACGCGTTTCGCTTCGATCCGGTCGATCTGCCGGACGGCGTCTACCAGGTCGAGATCCTGGCAACCGCGACCGGTGCGCGTCAGGCGACCGCCTCGACGCAGATCGTGGTCAGCCGGACGCTCGGCAAGGTCACGGCTGAGCGCCTGGCGTTCTCGCCCAATGCGGACGGCCGGGCAGATCGGATCGGCTTCGGCTTCGAGCTCACCGCCCCGGCGCAGATTCGGGTGCGGATCCTCAAGCAGGGGAAGTGGGTCGCGACACCGTTCAAAGGCCCGCTCGAGCCAGGTGCGCAGAGGATCGAGTGGGACGGCGCGAAGCGGGTCGGCCGGCTCGTCGACGGCCCATACGAGGCGGTGGTCGAGGCTGTCGATTCGTTCGCCACGATGACGGTTGCGGTCTCGTTCGGCGCCGACACGCGCGCACCGAAGGTCAAGATCCTCCAGCGCAGCCCGCTGAAGCTCTGGCTGAGCGAGCCGGCGACGGTGACGCTCCGCTTCGGCACGCGGCGGCTCGTCTACGACGCTGTCGCCGCCGGCGAGGCGCTCGTCCCGAAAGCGCCGAAGCTCGGCCTCGTCCGGGCTGTTGCCTGGGACGCAGCGGGGAACAACAGCAAGCCTGCCTCCCGGCGTTAGGAGGGGTTGGCGAAGCATCGGCTGAGCCGCCGGGCCGCGCTGCTCGCCCCGAGGCCGCGTCCTCAGTCGCCCACGGGCTACCAGCCCGCGGGCTCCCTGCGTCCTTGCCTCGGAACGAGCATCGCACCCCGGCGACGAG
>JAXIPI010000167.1:0-7296 GCA_045403015.1 Gaiellaceae bacterium
CAGATCGGCGGCTTCCTCGTCGCTCTGCGGTTGAAGGGCGAGAGCGCAGACGAGATCGCCGGGTGCGCCGAGGCGATGCGCGACCACGTCCTCCCCGTCCGGCCGCAGCGGGACGACCTCGTCGACACCGCCGGCACGGGCGGCGACGGTGCCAGCACGATCAACATCTCGACCGCGGCGGCGATCGTCGCTGCCGCCGCCGGCGCGGGCGTCGCGAAGCACGGCAACCGCGCCGTCTCGTCCGCTTCCGGCTCGGCAGACGTGCTCGAGGCGCTCGGATTCCAGCTCGAGCAGCCACCGGAGCGAATCGCGCAGTCGATCGACGAGCTCGGCTTCGGCTTCATGTTCGCGCCGGCGCACCACCCTGCAATGCGCCACGCGGCACCGGTGCGGCGCGAGCTCGCCGCGCGTCCCGTCTTCAACGTGCTCGGCCCGCTCACGAATCCCGCCGGCGCCCGCGCGCAGGTGATCGGCGTCTACTCGCGTCCTCTGGTGCGGACGCTCGCCGAGGTGCTCGCGCAGCTCGGGGCGCGGCACGCGTTCGTCGTCCACGGCGCACACGGCATCGACGAGCTCTCGCCCGCAGGTCCGAACGACGTGTGCGAGGTCGTCGACGGCGAGGTGCGGGAGCGCGTGATCGACCCGATCGATCTCGGGATCCAGCGCTGCGACCCGGCAGAGCTGCGCGGAGGCGCGCCGGACGAGAACGCGCAGGCGATCCGCGAGGTCTTCGCCGGCGCCGACGGCGGCCGCCGCGACGCGATCCTCCTGAACGCGGCCGGCGCGATCGCGGCCTCCGGCCACGCGGAAGACCTGCGCGAAGGGCTTGAGCTGGCCCGACACGCGATCGACTCCGGTACCGCGGCCGAGCGGGTCGACGAGCTGGCGAGGTTCACGCATGCGGTTTAACGACGCGCTCGCCGGCCCCGGCCTGGGCGCGATCGCCGAGATCAAACGGCGCTCGCCCTCGCTCGGCGACATCCGCCCCGATGCCGATCCGGCCCGGCTCGCCGCCGCGTACGCGCGTGCCGGAGCAGCCGCAGTGTCAGTGCTCGTGGACGAGCTCTTCGGCGGCGACTGGGACGACCTTCGCGCTGCGCGCGCGGCGACCGGTGTGCCTCTCCTCGCCAAGGGCTTCTTCTCGACCGAGGAGCACCTGCGCACAGCGAAGAAGGCGGGAGCCGACGCCGTGCTGCTCCTGCTCCGCGACCTCGACGACGCGCAGGTGCGCCTGTTGCTCGGGCTGGCGGAGGAGCTCGGCCTCGACACGCTCGTCGAGGCGCACGACGCCGACGAGTTGGAGCGTGCGGTCGCCCTCCGCGCGCCGGTGATCGGCGTCAACGCTCGTGATCTCTCGACCTTCGAGATCGACCGCGAGACGCAGCTTGCGCTCGTAGCGCGCATTCCGCCCGATCGGGTCGCAATCGCAGAGAGCGGCGTGAGGACGCGGGCGCAGGGAGCAGCCGCCGAGCTCGCGGGCGCAGACGCGATCCTCGTCGGCTCGGCGCTGATGCAGGCACCCGATCCGGCGGTGAAGCTGCACGACCTGCTGGCCCGGCCGCTCGTGAAAGTGTGCGGCCTGACGCGCGAGGAGGACGTGGCCGTGGCGGCCGAAGCCGGTGCCGATCTCGCCGGCTTCATCCTCGTTCCCGAGAGCCCACGCGCGGCGAAGGACGTCCTGCCGGTCCCGGACGAGCTGCTCGCCGTCGCCGTCTGGGTGGGCCAGGCCCGCCCGAGCGGCGCTGCGCTCGATCAGGTGCACGAGCGCAGCGAAGGCGCAGTCCGAGGCCGCGACGCGGTGTTCCTGCGCGACGGTGAGGAGGTCGCGCGGCTGCTGGACCTTCCCTGGCAGCAGGACGATCCCGGCCACTGGGACCGCGCGGCCTCGGTGCCGGGGCGGGTCGTGCTCGCAGGCAAGCTCGCGGCCGACAACGTCGGCGATGCGATCCGCCGCGTCCGTCCCTGGGCAGTCGATGCGAGCTCACGCTTGGAAGCCGAGCCGGGGATCAAAGATCCCGACAAGGTGCGGGCCTACGTCGAGGCCGCTCATGGCTAGCACGTACGGCACTTACGGAGGTCGCTATGTGCCGGAGACGCTGATCCCGGCGCTCGACGAGTTGACGGCGGCCTGGGAGGAGGCGCTCGCCGACGAGAGCTACGCCGCCGAGCTCGACGAGCTCGCGCGCAACTACGCCGGGCGCCCGACGCCTCTGACCCGCGCCGAACGGTTTGCACCGGACAAGCTGCTCTACCTCAAGCGCGAGGACCTCCTCCACACCGGCGCGCACAAGCTGAACAACGCGCTCGGCCAGGCGGTCCTGGCGCGCCGGCTGGGCAAGGACAGGATCGTCGCCGAGACCGGCGCGGGCCAACACGGGGTTGCGACCGCAACGGTCTGTGCCCGCTTCGGGCTCGAATGCGTCGTCTACATGGGCTCCGAGGACATGCGCCGGCAGGCTCCGAACGTCGAGCGGATGGGCCTCCTCGGCGCGGAGGTGCGGCCAGTCGAGTTCGGGACCAAGACGCTGAAGGAGGCTACGAGCGAAGCGATTCGCGACTGGATCACGAACGTCGAGACCACCCACTACCTGATCGGCTCCTGCGTCGGCCCCGCCCCGTATCCGGCGATCGTCAGGGAGCTGCAGGCGGTGATCGGCCGTGAGACCCGCGCTCAGGTGCTCGAGCGCGAAGGCAGGCTGCCGGAGGCCGTGATCGCCTGCGTCGGCGGCGGCTCGAACGCGATCGGGATGTTCGCCGGGTTCCTGGACGATGCGGACGTCGAGCTCGTCGGGGTCGAGGCCGCCGGCGCCGCGAGTCTCGGCACGGGGCGCGCCGGCGTCCTGCACGGCTCGCGCTCCTCGGTGCTTGCGGACGAGGACGGCCAGATCGCGGACGCCCATTCGATCTCCGCCGGGCTCGACTACCCGGGCGTCGGTCCCGAGCACGCCTACCTGCGCGACTCCGGCCGCGCGCGCTACCTCGGCACGACCGACGACGAGGCGCTCGAGGCCTTCCGGCGGCTCACGCGCACCGAGGGGATCATCCCGGCGCTCGAGCCGGCTCACGCGCTGGCCCGGGTCGACGAGCTGGACGCGGAGCTGATCGTCGTCTGCCTCTCCGGCCGCGGCGACAAGGACCTCGCCGAGGTTCTCGGTCGTCCGTGAGCGGTCTACCCGGGTTCGTCGCGACTCCGCGTCCCCAGCCCTTCGACGAAGCTCGACAGGTAGACGCCGAGCAGCGCGAGCGCGGTGAAGAGCTCGATCATCGTCGCGCTGCGCACGCCGCGCGAGCCGGCAACGATTCCCTCCGGCGGCGAGGTGAACGCCGTCGACACCGCGTAGTAGAAGAAGTCCGCGACCCGCGGCCGGTCGGCGACACCGCCAAACGCCTCATCCGGATTGGCGGCCCAGAGGCCGATGTAGAGCAGCGTCCAGAACGCAAAGAAGGCGAGCCCGAGCAGAGGCAGGCCCACGTGGCGAACACGGGCGAGGACCGCGTCTGTCAGCCGGACGGAGCTTCCGACGACAGGGAGGCCGGCCGCATGCCGCCGCAACGCGAGCAGCACGCCGAGCACGACCGGTGCGACCGCACCGATGCCGAAAAGCCACCAGGCACGCTCGACCGTCAGCCGGACCGGGATCATCTCGATCGCCACGATCGCGACGATCAGGACGAGCATGTGCATCGTCCCGGTCAGCCAGTTCGGTCGCTGGGCGACCACATTCAGCCCCGAAGGCATCGTCGATGAGTTCTGGCGGCCCGAGGAAAACCCTCGTCGTCTACCTGATGTCCGGGCCTGAGACGCCCGAGCTCGCGGAAGCCGCAGTCGAGGGCGGCGCCGATCTCGTCGAGCTTGGCTTCCCTTTCTCCGACCCCCTCGCGGACGGGCCGGTCGTCCGGCGGGCAGCCGAGAAGGCGCTCGCCCAGGGAATGCGGACGAAGGCGTGCCTCGAGTGCCTCGCCGCCGTCCGCGCGCGAGTCGACGTGCCGATCGTGCCGATGACGTACTCCTCGCTCCTCGAGGCCTACGGCTGGGAGCGGTTCGCAGCCGACGCCCGGGCGGCAGGCGCGACGAGCCTGATCATCGTCGACCTGCCGGCGGAGGAGAAGCCGGAGCTCCGGCGCGTCCATCTCGTCGCACCCACCTCGACCGATGAACGGCTTCGGCTCGCTGCCGACAACACGGACGGCTGGCTCTATCTCGTCACGGTGACCGGAACCACGGGTGCCCGCGAGGGTTTGTCGAGCGCCCTGTCCGGCCTGGCCGAGCGGGCGCGAGCGGTGGCGGGTGACGTCCCGCTCTACGCCGGCTTCGGAATCTCGACCCCGGACGACGCGCGAGCTGCAGCCGAGTTGACCGACGGCGTGGTCGTCGGCTCGCGTGCGCTCGAGGCGGCAGAGGGCGGTCCCAGCACGCTGGGCGACTACGTGCGCTCGCTTCGTCAGGCCCTCGACTCCGCCTGAATCCGAGGGCAAAATCGCCGCCCGGCGCGGGAAGCGGGGATCTCCCTTCCGCCCGTTTGGGTGATGCCCGGGACGCGGTTTTGAGGATTTCGGAATAGCGGAATCTCGTCGAATTTGCGGAAGTCAACGTTGTGCCGCCATGTACAACGCAACGTCGAGGAAGGGGAAATGCCGTCATGGGGAACACTGAACAGGCACCGTCGAAGCGCGTCCGCATCGTGCTGTGTGCCGCCGTCTTCGCCCTCGCCGCCGCCGTGCCGGGCGCCGGCCTCGCCGCGGATTGGACCTCCGGCAAGGTCGCGCCGACAGCCGACTGGACGTCCGGCAAGACCATTCCGACCGCCGATTGGACGTCCGGCAAGTTCAATCCAACCGCCGACTGGACGTCCGGCAGGATCAAGCTCGCCGCCGACTGGACGTCGAAGGTGAAGAGGAACGCAGACTGGACCTCGGCGAGGATCAAGCCGAACGCAGACTGGACGTCGCGAGTCAAGCCGAACGCCGACTGGTCGAGCTAAAAACGCTGAGGGTCGTGCTCCTTTGGGGGAGTTGCGATCCTCGATTCGGAGGAGGCGCCGGTCACCCGTTTGGGGTACCGGCGTCTCTTCTCGCTGCCGATTGTCAGTAAGACATCCTTGGCGGCTAGGGTGCGCGGTCACTTAGACAGAGGTGCGGCAGCAAACATGAGCGTCCCAGCAGTTGCAGGCCACGGCTGGCAGTCCCGGCGAGTTCGCCGCCTGTCTGCCTCAGCGTCCGCCTATGCCGGGCTCGTCGCCGTCGCCGCAGCAGCTGCGGCGACCGTCGCGGTCACGGGAGACCTGTCCACTGAGCCCGAGTGGTGGGCCTTCGCGATCCTGCTTCCGCTCGCCGCGGTCGCGCCCCTCTTCCGCGTCCCCGTCGGCCGGAACCACAGCATCCATGCCGGCCCGGCGTTCGTGGTCGCCGGAGCGCTCGTCCTCCCTCCGCTGCTCGTAGTCGCACTGGTGGTTGCCCTGCACGTCCCGCTCGCGATCCGCGACCGCTACCCGTGGTACATCCAGACGTTCAACATCGCGAACTTCACGCTCAGCGGGCTCGCGGCCTGGCTCGCCGTCGACGCGATCGGCCCGGACGGTGACCTCCACTTCGCCCTCGCCGGTGTGGCTGCGGCCATCGTCTTCGTCGGCGTCAACCACATCCTGCTTGCCGTCATGCTGCGGCTCGGCCGGGGGCACGGCATCCGCGAGACGGGGCTCTTCTCGGCGTCCGGCCTGGGCGTCGAGTTCGTCATCGCCGCACTCGGGCTCGCGGTCGGCACGTTCGCCATCATCAACCCGTGGCTTCTTCCGGCCGTGATCGCACCACTCGCGCTGGCCCATCGCTCGCTGTCAACCACAGCGCTCCTGCGCGGGACCGAAGAGCGCTTCAGGACGATGTTCGAGTCGGCGCCGACGGCGACGATGCTCTTCGGCGTCGACGGCGAGATCATGACCGCGAACCGCTCCGCTCTCTCGCTGCTCGGGTACGAGCATGACGAGGCGCAGCTCACCAATGCCGACGCGATCCGACACCCGGACGACGCCGAGGAAGGCAAGCGCCTCTTCGGGGAGCTGATCCGCGGCGACCTGGACTCCTACCGGCGAGAAGCGCGCTTCGTGACCAAGGACGGCCGGACCATCGTGACCCATCTCGCGCTCGCGCTCGTGCGTGACGCCGACGGCAAGCCGGACTTCGCGATCGGGATGGCCGAGGACGTCACCGAGCGAAAGCTGCTCGAGGAACAACTCCGTCAGAGCCAGAAGCTCGAGGCGATCGGCCGGCTCGCCGGCGGCGTGGCTCACGACTTCAACAACATGCTGACCGCGATCGGCGGCTACACCGCCTTCGCGCTCGAGCATGCCGCGGACGGTTCGCCGCTGAAGACGGACCTCGACGAGATCATGAAGGCGACCGACCGCGCGGCCCTGCTCACGCGCCAGCTCCTCGCGTTCAGCCGCAAGCAGGTGCTGACGCCCGAGCTCCTGAACCTGAACGGCATCGTCGTCGAGCTGCAGTCGATGCTCCGGCCGCTGATCGGCGAAGACATCGTGCTGACGACGCAACTCGACCCGGCTCTGGGGCCGATCGAGGCCGACCCGGGCCAGCTTCACCAGGTGGTGATGAACCTCGTCGTGAACGCCCGCGACGCGATGCCGAACGGAGGAGCTCTATCGATCGAGACCGCGAACGCGGACGTCGACGAGACGGCCGACGGCTCGATCGAGCCCGGCCGATACATCACGTTGACGGTGCGTGACGCCGGCGATGGAATCGACGAAGAGACCCTCGGCCAGATCTTCGAGCCGTTCTTCACGACCAAGGACGCGGCCAAGGGCACCGGCCTGGGCCTGGCAACGGTGTACGGGATCGTCAAGCAGAGCGGTGGCTATGTCGAGGTCGAGAGCGAGGTCGGCGTCGGCTCGGCGTTTACGATCTACCTCCGCCGAGTAGACGATGCGTGGCAGCATCGTCCGGAGCCGCCGGTGATCACTCGTTCACCCGATCTCAACCCCACGCAGGCCGCCAAGCGGGTGCTGGTGGTCGAAGACGAGGAAGTCGTTCGCGGCCTCGTCCGGCAGATGCTCGCGGGCCAGGGCTACGAGGTGCTCGTCGCGCAGGACGGCGAGGAGGCGATCAGCCTCGCCGGACGGAACACCATCGACGTGCTGCTCACGGATCTGTCGATGCCGAACGTCGGCGGACGTGAAGTGGCAGAGCGGCTGCGCGAATCCCAGCCCGGGCTGAAGGTCATCTACATGTCGGGGTATGCCGAGGATCTGCCCACCGGCGCGCTGCCGCCGGCGACGTCGGTTC
>JAXIPI010000464.1:0-6411 GCA_045403015.1 Gaiellaceae bacterium
CGGTACCGCGCGCGAGCGTGACCACGTAGACGAACCAGGAGCGCACGTGGTCGGCGTCGTCGGCGAGCGGGACCTCGAGCCCGTCGATGCCGGCGAGCAGCTCCCCGTAGCGGGCTGCAGCCGCCTGGCGCAGGGAGAGGATCGTGTCGAGCTTCTCGAGCTGGCCGATCCCGAGCGCGGCGCGGACGTCGTCGATGCGGTAGTTGAATCCCAGCCGATCGTGGTCGAGCCAACCGCCGCCGTCGGTTCGGCCCTGGTTGCGAAGGCTGACAAGTTGCCGCCAGGTTTCCTCGGATGACGGGGTCACCATCCCGCCCTCGCCGGTCGTCATCTGCTTGTTCGGGTAGATGGCGAAGACCGCTTCGACGCCGTGCGAGCCGACGAGCTCGCCCTTGTACTCGGCGCCCAGGGCCTCGCAGGCGTCCTGGATCAGCGTGAGCCCATGCTTCGTACACAGCTCGCGGAGCGGGTCGAGCTCGCACGGGTAGCCGAAGATGTCGACCGCGACGATCGCTTTCGTCTTCTCCGTGATCGCGGCCTCGACGTTCGCAGGATCGAGGTTCATCGTGTGCTCGTCGACGTCCGCGAAGACCGGGACTGCGCCTTGCTGGATGAAGCAGTTGGCGGATGCGACGAAGGAGTACGGCGAGGTGATCACCTCGTCCCCGGCCCCCAGGCCACCGATCACCGAGAGCAGGTGCAGGCCCGACGTGCCGGAGGAGACGGCGGCCGCATACGGCACCCCGACCTTCTCCGCGAAGAGCTCCTCGAAGCGGTCGATCGCCGGTCCGAGCGAGAGACGCCCGGACCTGAGCACCTCGAGCACGAGCTCCTCGTCGCGCTCGTCGAGGTACGGCGACGAAAGCGGAATCGGCCGCGTGGCCGCTCTCACGCCTGGGCGGGTGTCTTGTCGCCCACAGCGACGCGGTCGAGCCAGTGACCCCAGCGGTCCGACTTGCCGCGCACGGTGTCGAGGTACGCCTTCTGCAGCTCGAGCGTGACCGGTCCGGCACCGACCTCGTGGTCGTCGACGGAACGGACGGGCATCACCTCGGCGGCGGTGCCGGTCATGAAGATCTCCTCGGCGAGGTAGAGGTCGGAGCGGATGAGGCTCGCCTCCTCGACTACATAGCCGAGGTCCTGCGCCATTTGGATCACGCTGTCGCGGGTAATCCCGGGCAGGATCGAGGTGGAGAGAGGCGGTGTCCAGATCTTCCCGTCCTTGACGACGAAGATGTTCTCGCCCGATCCGTCGGCGACGAAGCCGTCGTCGGTGAGAAGGATCGCCTCGTCGTAGCCGGCGTTCTGTGCCTCGTGCACCGCGAGCATCGAGTTGAGGTAGATCCCGGTCGCCTTCGCAACATGCGGAATCGTGTTCGCGCCGATCCGCTTCCAGGAAGAGATCTTGCAGCGAATGCCTGTGGCAGCGTTCTCGTCGCCGAGGTAGTTCCCCCACGGCCAGCTCATGACGACGACCTCGACCGGGTTGCCCTTCGTGCTCACGCCGAGCTCGCCGTAGCCGTAGAACGCAAAAGGACGGAGATAGCACTCGGCGAGCCCGTTGCGCCCGACCAGCTCGTGGATCGCCGTGCGGATCTCCTCGACCGCGAACGGCAGGTCCATGTAGAGCAGCTTCGCCGAGTTCTCGAGCCGCTGGAGGTGCTCCCGGAGCCGGAAGACCGCGGGCCCGTCGGGAGTCTCGTAGCAGCGGATGCCCTCGAAGACGCCGGTGCCGTAGTGGAGCCCGTGCACGCCGACGTGAACCTTCGCGTCGGCCCAGTCCACGAACTCGCCGTTCATCCAGATCGTGTTCGTCTCGCGCATCGCAGCGCGCATCGTACTAGAGCGGCCGGCAACCCAGCAAAACAGCTCGAACGGCCAGTTGTAACCGGCGACGGGAAGGTCTTGGATCGGTGTTCGCACAGTGAACAAGTGATGAACCACCGGGGAGAGAGGAACAACATGAAGAAGGGACTGACTCTGGTCGCCGTGCTTGCCGTGACACTCGGCATCACGACGGCTGCCAGCGGCCGGGTGCAGGCACTCATTACCGGCGCGCAGATCAAGGACGGCTCGATCGAGTCGCAGGACCTCGAGGATCGGACGATCCTGCCGAAGGACCTCTCGGCACGGGCTGTCGCCTCCTTGCAGGGTGACCGTGGGCCGCGCGGGGTTGCGGGCGCCCGCGGAGCTACCGGGGCACCCGGGGCGACCGGGCCCGCCGGGCCGGCAGGCCCCGTCGGCGCCAGAGGCCCCACGGGCTTCACCGGCGCGACCGGATCGACCGGATCGCAGGGCGCCAAGGGCGACCCCGGAGCCGGGGTGAACGTCAAGGGCTCCGTCGCCACGTCCGCCGCACTGCCGGTCGGGGCCGCCGCAGGCGACTCGTATATCGCGACGGACACCGGTCATCTCCATGTCTGGAGCGGCACGGCGTGGGTCGACACGGGTCTCGTTCAGGGGCCACAGGGGATCCAGGGACCGCAGGGGACCCAGGGAGCGCAGGGCATTCAAGGCCAGCAGGGCGCGCCCGGAACGCCGGGCGCGGCGGGAGCTGCCGGTGCCGACGGCGGCCTGGTGGGCTACGAGATCGTGCCGGGCACGGCGATCCAGGTCTTTGGGACCGACTTCAATGTCACCGTGACCGTGGTCTGCCCGGCACCAAAGGTTGCGATCGGCGGCGGTGTCACACTCGGGAATCCGGCCGGTGGGGTCGTGATGGCCGAATCGAGGCCCATGGCGGGCGGTGTGGGCTGGTCGGTGACCGTGGTGAACTTCTCTGATCAGAACAACAGCGCTCAACCTCACGTGGTCTGCGCCAACCCGGCGTAGAGAGCAAGAAGCGAACAACGAGGGGGAGGCCGCGTTGGCCTCCCCCTCTCACGCTTCCTGGACGGCGTCGATCGGGCGCGCGCGGGCGAGCCGGACCAGGTCGCCCGGGCTCAGGGCCGCCAGGTGCGAGGGCGACCCGGCGCCGATCCAGACGGTCTCGTGGGCGAGCAGGCCCTGGTCGATCAAGACGAGCTCCACCTTCGGCAACGGAAACGGGGCGACGGCACCCGGTGCGAAGCCCGTCGCATCCTGAACCTCGGCTGCAGTCGCGATCCGCGCCGCTGCTGCGTTCGCGGCGCGCGCGATCTTGTCCAGGTCGGCACGGCGGTCGCCGGGAACGAGCGCCATCACCGCCCGGTCATCGCAGACGACGACGATCGACTTGACGATCTGAGCGAGTGGGGAGCCCGCGGCGCGGGCGGCGTCCTCGGCGGTTGCCGTGGCGGACTCGAGCTCCTCCAACCGCGCTTCGGCACCCGCCTCCCGCAGGTAGACGGCAACTCGCTCGACTGGCTCCGGCCACGCTGCGCTCACGGCGCCAGAGTACCGCCCGGCGAGCTAGAGAATCCGGCGCCGCACCCGGCGCTTGTAGTCCGCGTAGGCCGGAAAGCGGGCCGCCAGATGCCGTTCTTCGACGCTCGCCTTCAGCAACCACAGGACGGTGATCGCCGGCACGGCAGCGGTCGCGACGACGCTCGTGAGCAACCCGTACCCGAGGAGGACGAGGACGCCGGCGCCGTAGACCGGATGCCGCACGTACCGGTACGGGCCATCTTCGACCAGCACGCCCTCCTGCAGCGGCCGCGGGTACGGGGTGAACGAGCTGCCGAGCGCGCGGGCCGCCCAGACGAAGACGGCGACCCCGGCGAGAAGGATCGGGATGCCGAGCACGCGCAACCACTCCGGCCAGCGCGGTGGCAACACCCCGAGCGCGAGGATCACGGCCAGCAGCGCGAACTGACCCCAGACCCAGCCGGCTCCTCTATCCGAGGACGATGAACCTGGCATCATCGAAGCCCTCCGCGCGGATGCGGTCGACGAGCTCCGCCGGCGGCTCGGAGTCGATCGCGAGCGCCATCAGCGCCTTGCCCCCCTCCTTCGTCCGCGACACCGCCATGTTCGCGATGTTGACGCCGGCCTCGCCGAACATCGTCCCCACGCGGCCGATCACGCCGGGCACGTCGTCGTAGCGGAAGAAGACCATCCGCGACGAGAGCTGGAGGTCGATCGCGAACCCGAGCGCACCGGCGAGGAAGAGGCGCGGCTCCGGTCCGATCGTCGTGCCCGAGACCTCGACGTCGTCGACCGAGACCGTGACGAGGTTCGTGTAATCGCGCGCCTTCCCCGAGCGCTGCTCGGTCACCTCGATCCCCCGCTCCGCGGCGATGACGGGCGCGTTGACGTAGTTGACACTCTGCTCGACCCGGCCCTGGAAGGCGCCGTTCAGCGCCGCGACCGTCAAGAGGCGCGTGTCGTGGTCGGCGATCCCACCGTGGAAGGAGAGGGCGATCCGGCGCGGATGGCCGCCGGCGAGCTCGACCGCGAGCCGGCCGAGCTTGGCCGCGAGTGGGATGTACGGGCCGAGCACCTCCAGATCCTCGGAGCCGATGACCGGGATGTTGACGGCGTTCGTCACGAGCCCGCCGTCGAGCGCAGCGACGACCTGCTCGGCGACGATCAGGCCGGCGCGGTCCTGGGCCTCGTCGGTGGACGCGGCGAGATGTGGCGTTACGACGACGTTCTCCAGGTCGAGCAGCTCTCCCTCGTACGGCTCGGCCGAGAAGACGTCGAGCGCCGCGCCCGCGACCTTGCCGGAGCGAATCGCTGCCGCGAGCGCCGCCTCGTCGACGAGCTCGCCGCGGGCGGCGTTGACGATTCGAACGCCGTCGCGCATCGTCTCGAGCGCCTCGGTGCCGACGAAGCCGCGCGTCTCGTCGGTCAGGGGCAGATGGAGCGTGATGAAGTCGGAGGCCTCGAGGACGGACTCCGGCGTCTCCGCGTAGTCGACGCCCAGTTCGCGGAAGCGGTCAGGGACGACGAACGGGTCGTAGCCGATCACGTGCATGCCGAGCCCGAGGGCCCGGCGGGCGACCTGCCGGCCGATGCGGCCGAAGCCGAGCACGCCGAGCGTCTTGTCGGCAAGCTCGATCCCGCCCCAGCGCGAGCGCTCCCAGCGGCCCTCCTTCAGCGCCGCGTGAGCCTGCGGGATGTTGCGGGCGAGCGCGACGAGAAGGCCGATCGTATGCTCGGCCGCGGAGACGACCGTCGAGTCGGGAGCGTTCGCGACGACGATGCCGCGGCGGGTCGCCGCGCCCACGTCGACGTTGTCGATCCCGACGCCGGCGCGGCCGATCACCTTCAGGCGTTCGGCGCGCTCGATCACGTCCGCGGTGAGCTTCGTCGCGGAGCGGATCACGATCGCGTCGTAGCCGCCGATGATCTCCTCGATCGGGGAGTCGGCGTCCTCGTCCACCTCGAAGCGACCGCGCAGGAGCTCGACGCCCGCGGGCGCGATTGTCTCCCGCACCAGGATTTTCAGACCGTCGCCCCCTCTGCGTACACCTCGAGCGCGCGCGTCGCCGCCTGCCCGCGCTCGATCGGCGCACCGAGGTCGCCGAGCACGAGCTCGACCGCGGAGAGCGCCGTCGCGATGTCGAACTCGTCGTACCAGCCGATGTGGCCGATCCGGAAGATCAGACCCTTCAACTCGCCCTGACCGCCGGCGATCGTCACGCCGTGGCGGTCGCGGAGCGCGCGCGCCAGCTCAGTCGAGTCCATCCCGTCGGGCATCCGGACGGCGGTGACGACCGCGGAGCGGTCTTCGTCCGGCGAGAAGAGCTCGAGCCCCATCGCCTTGATCCCGGCGCGACAGGCGCGGCCGAGGCGGATGTGACGGTCGAACGCGTCATCGAGGCCGCCGTCGAGCAGCAGCCCGAGCGCGACGTCGAGCGCGACGATGAGCGACACCGCGGGGGTGAAAGCGCTGTCGACCAGCTCCTGCGCTTTCCGGGTCCGTTCCCAGTTGAAGTAGAAGCTCGGCAGCGTCGACCGGGCGACCTGCTCCCAGCCGGCGGCCGACACGGCGGCTGTCGCCAGCCCCGGCGGCGTCATCAGCGCCTTCTGCGAGCCGGAGACGACGACGTCGAGGCCCCAGTCGTCCATCTCCAGCGGTACCGCGCCGAGGCTCGAGACGGCGTCGACGACGACGAGCGCGCCGGCCTCCTTCGCGACCGCCGCGAGCGCCTGAATGTCTGAGACGACACCGGTCGAGGTCTCGGAGTGGACGAGGAAGACGAGCGCGACGGGTTCGATCTCCCCCAGCTTGCGGGTGAGATCCTCCGCGGTCGGCGTCTCGCCCCACGCGTAGCGAAGCTCCTCGACCTCGCAGCCAAAGGTGCGCGCCATCGCCGCCCAGCGCTCGCCGAAGTTTCCGGAAGAGACCGCGAGCACGCGTTCGCCGGGCGAGCAGAGATTGAGGATCGCCGACTCGAACGCGCCGGTGCCCGAGCACGTGAAGAGGAGGACGTCGTTCTCGGTGCGATGGACGTCCTGCAGCCGCCCGAGCACGCGCTCGTAGAC
>JAXIPI010000188.1:0-7783 GCA_045403015.1 Gaiellaceae bacterium
CGCGCGGACCTCGACGCCCTCGGTGTGCGGTACGAGCTCGTGCCGACACTCGTCCGCGGTCTCGACTACTACTCGCGCACGACCTGGGAGTTCGTCGGGCCGATGGACAACGAGAACTCGACGATCTCGGGCGGCGGCCGCTACGACTACCTCGTCGAGGAGATCGGTGGCCCGCCGACGCCGGGGGTGGGCTTCGGGGCGGGGATCGAACGGCTGCTGATCGCGATGGAGGAGGAAGGTGTCGCCGACACGGAGGCGACCGCGATCGACGTCTTCCTCGCCGTCGAGCCGGACGCGCCCCGGGACCTCGTGCCGCCGCTGCTGAAGCAGCTTCGGGACGGCGGCATCGCAGCCGACACCGACTACGCAGGCCGTTCCCTCAAGGGTCAACTGACGCAGGCCGGCCGATCGGGTGCGGCCGCGACGGTGATCATCCGAGCCGAGGACGCGCTGATCCGCAGACCGGGCGCACAAGACGAACCGGTCGCCCACGCGGACGTACTCGGCAGACTGTCCCAATGATCTGGCGCACCCACATGTGCGGCGAGCCTCGGAAGGAGCTCGTCGGCCAGAAGCTGACGCTCTCCGGCTGGGCCTCCCGTCGACGCGACCACGGCGGCCTCGTCTTCGTCGACCTGCGAGACCGCACCGGGATCACGCAGCTCGTGATCAACCCGGAGCTCGCGCCCGAAGCGGCCGAGCTTGCGCATCAGATCCGGAACGAGTTCGTGCTCCGCGCCGAGGGGACGCTCGTCGCGCGCAGCGCCGAGACGGTCAACCCGAACATGCCAACCGGCGAGGTCGAGCTCCAGGTCGACACGCTCGAGATCGTGAGCCGCTCGACGCCGCTCCCGTTTCAGCTCGACGAGGAGAACGTGGACGAGACGCTACGCCTGCGCTACCGCTGGCTCGATCTGCGCCGCGAGAAGCTGCAGCGGAACATCACGCTGCGCGCGCAGATGGTCGGGATCATCCGCCGCGAGATGGAGGCGGCGGGGTTCCTCGACATCCAGACGCCGATCCTCTTCAAGCCGACGCCCGAAGGCGCCCGCGACTTCGTCGTCCCGAGCCGGCTTCAGAAGGGCCGCTTCTACGCGCTGCCGCAGAGCCCGCAGATCCTGAAGCAGCTGACGATGGTGGCCGGCTTCGACCGCTACTACCAGATCGCGATCTGCTTCCGGGACGAGGATCTCCGGGCCGACCGCGTCCAGGAGATCACGCAGTTGGACGTCGAGATGAGCTTTCCCGACCAGGAGCTTCTGTACGACGTCATGGAGCGGATGTACGCCCGCATCTGGCGCGAATGTCTCGGGATCGAGATCGCGACGCCGTTTCCGCGCATGACGTTCGAGGAAGCGGATCGCCGCTTCGGCTCGGACAAGCCGGATACCAGGTTCGGACTCGAGCTCGAGGATGCGACAGAGCTCACGCGCAACTCCGAGTTCGGCGTCTTCAAGGGCGCAGACGCTGTCCGGTTCCTGCGGGTGCCGCAAGAGCTGAGCCGCGGCGACCTGGCGAAGCTCGAGGAGCTCGCGAAGGAGTGGGGTGCGAAGGGGCTCGCCTACCTCGTGTTCGACGAGGAGGGCGAGGTTCGCTCGCCGATCGCCAAGTTCCTCTCCGAGGAGGAGCTGTCGGTGTTCCGCGGCGATCCTGCGTCAACGGTGCTCTTCGCCGCCGACACCCGGGACACGACTTCACGCGTGCTCGGAGCACTCCGTCTCCATCTCGGCCGCGAGCTCGGCCTGATCGACGACGAGATGTTCACCTTCCTCTGGGTCTACGACTTCCCGATGTTCGAGCGCGACGAGGAGGACGGCCGCTGGACGGCGGTACACCACCCGTTCACGCGGCCGACGAGGGAGTGGGAGGGAGGCTTCGCCGAGGATCCCGAGCACGCGCTCGCCCACGCCTACGACCTGATCGTCAACGGGAACGAGCTCGGCGGCGGCAGCTTCAGGATCCACGAGCCCGAGATCCAGGGAAAGGTGTTCGAGCTGCTCGGAATGTCCGAGGACGAGCAGCGGTCGAAGTTCGGCTTCCTGCTCGATGCGCTCGCCATGGGTGCTCCGCCGATGGGTGGCATTGCGCTCGGGATCGACCGGATGACGATGGTTCTGGCCGGCGAGCCCAACCTGCGCGACGTGATCGCCTTCCCCAAGAACCAGGCGGGAGTCGATCCGATGAGCGGCGCGCCGTCCGAGGTGACGGAGGAGCAGCTTGCCGAGCTTGGAATAACACTGGTAGAGCCTCAAACCTAAGATTTTCTCGCTGGACAGCCGATGAACCGGGCATACTTCCGGCAAGCCGCGCAGCGGCCTGTCTACCGACCCTGAGAAACACCGAGAGAGCGTGAGCCGCAATGTCCTCAAGTGAGTCAGATCGTTCGTCAGCGGGACTGACCGCGCTTCCGACCGTCGAACAGCTTCGGCGCGCCGGCGACGGCTACGACGAGCAGGGCGTTCGCGAGGCATTCGACGCGTTTCGCCGCCATACGGCCCAGCTGCAGGCGCAACTCCGTGTGCTTCAGGCTGCGCGGACGAGCGCAAACGTCTCGCCGACGGGTCATGCGGTCCGCATGGACGCGCTTCACCTGATCCGCGCCGCTGCGGAATTCGCCGACACCCTCGAGCGCGACGCGCAGACCGCCTCCGCGACGCAGCTCCACCGCACCGAGGAGGAAGTGAGCGCGAAGCAGAAGGTGCTGCAGGAGCGCGAAGCGGAGATCGAGCGTTATCGGACCGAGTCGGAGCGGCAGCGCTCGGAGATTCTCAACGCCGCGAAGGCCGAAGCTCGCGATCTCCTCGCCAAGTCGAACGCCGAAGCAACGCGCGAGCTGCGCGAAGCGGAGACGCGAGGGAACCGGCTCCTCGAGCAGTCGCGCCACCAGGCGACCGAGCTCACGAACTCTGCCCGCGCCGAAGTCGAGCAAACGCTCGAGTGGGCTCGCGCACAGGCGACTGCTGTCATGGCTCGCGCCCAGAAGGGCGCCGAGCAGTTGCTCGCCGCCGCCGGTCTCGGCGAGCCTGCGATCGGCCAGGTCGTTCAATCGATCATCGAGGCGAACGACAGCGAGATCGCACGCGCGGGCGGGACGGCGCCGGCGCGCCCGGCCGAGGCGTTTGGGGCTCCGCTTGACGACGCCTCTGATCGGTCCGAGCCCGAGCCTTCCCCGGCGGAGGCCGAGGCTCTCGACGTGGATGCTTCCGAGGCCGAGGCTTCTACGCCCGCTCCCCCCGTCACGCCGTCCGACGCCGCCGACACTGGGCAGGTCGAGCCGGCCGATGACGGGGAGCCCGAGCCCGAGCGGTAGCCGCGCACATGTTCGGTCGACTCTGGCCGCGACTCGCGCTCGAAGCAAGCTTCCTGATCGTCGTCGCCATCGTCGCCGGTCTGCTCGACCTGTCGTTTTTGGCGATCGTCGTTGTCATGGCTGTGGCGTGGGGATTGACGGTCCTCCTCGAGTTGACTGCGTTTCGCGTCCGCTCCTCCCCGCAGTCAGTTGCAGAACCAACGGTGTCCGCGCCGCCGCTCGAGACGGCCGGTGTTGTCGCGGTGACGGTGCATCCGTCCGAGTCGGCCTGGGAGCGGGAAGAGGTCGAGGTCGTGGAGTCAGAGCCTGAGGCAGAAGCCGAGCCGGAGCCGGAGCCGGAGCGCGAACCAGAACCAGAGCCGGAGCCGGAACCAGAGCCGGAACCAGAACCGGAGCCAGAGCCGGAACCAGAACCAGAACCAGAGCCGGAGCCGGAGCCGGAACCGGAACCAGAACCGGAACCAGAACCGGAACCGGAACCGGAGCCGGAGCCGGAGCCGGAGCCGGAGCCGGAGCCAGAGCCAGAGCCGGAACCCATCGTCCTCGCAGTAGTTCCGCCGGAGCCGGAGCCGGAGCCGGTCGTCCTCGTGGTCGCAGCGGCCGCCGACTCCGAGCCTGCCGCGGTTGCCGAAGAGCCCGAGCCGGTTCAGGCGGTCGTGTCGACGTTGCCGCTGCCGGTCGAGCCGCAGGAGTGGAATCTGTGGGAGCTCGAGCGGCTGGTACGGGACGCCGCCGGCACGGACCCGGGCCGGGACGAGGAGCTCAGCTACCTGCTCCACTACCTGCGGGAATTCGCGTCACCCGACGGCGTCCTCCCGGTCGACTTCGACGCTCTCGTGCGTGAGTCGTTCGGCGAGATCGTCGCCGGCCGCGTCCGGTGAGCCTGGGCGTCCTGCAGCGCACGATCGCCCTTGCTGCGGTCGCGCTCGTTGCCGTCGTGGCTGCGCTCGCACTGGCGCGAGCGGGCAACGAGGACGACACGCGCGCCAGCGATGCGCAGCAGGTCACGGTCGCAGAGACGGGCTGGTACACCGCGCTCGCAGGCTCGCGCGGCGCCGCCCGCGACGCCGAGCGGACGACCTGCAGGCGCATCCTGACCGGACGCTCGCTCGGCGTGAGCCACCCGGTGCTCCCATGCGGGGCGAAGATCTTCATCTCGTACGGCGACACCGAGGTGCTGACCGAGGTGATCGACTCGCGCATGAAGCGCCCCGGCCGCCAGTTCGAGCTCACGGAGGCGCTCGCCCAGCGCCTCGGTATCGAGGGGACACAGGAGATTCGCTGGCGCTTCGCGCAGCAGCGGTAGCGAGAGCGATACACTGCGATTGCTCGACCCTGTGCGTGGCCTCTCGCGTAAACGTGAACCAACAGTCACGTTAAGGGAGCCGGTGTCCGGAATAGGCCTCACCCGCTGACGTTCGGCACGGCACCCACCTGGTAAGCCAGGTTCGCATCGGCGGGAGGAAACATCGGCAGGGTGGAGTTTTTTCCGTCGCATGACCGGAATCCGCGAGAGCGGATTTCGGTCGCGCAGATACGCTGGCCGCATGCTCGAAGTCGTCGGCGATTCCGCGCGGGGGGACGAGCTCGCCTTTGTGCGTCTCACGGTCGACGGCGACCGGATCGTGGACGCCGATGCACCCGGCCTGGGCCGCCCTCTGGCCGGCCTGACGCTGCTCGAGGCTGCCGCTGTGCCGGGGGAGACCCTCGCTGCGGACGCGCTTGCAAATGCGCTCGCGCAGGTCTTTCGCGCGGACCCGGATCCGGAACGCATCGCCGTCGCTATGAGCGGCGGTGTCGACAGCGCCGTGGCGCTTCTTCGCGCCGGTCCGAAAGCGATTGGAGTCACGCTTCGGCTCTGGCTCGATCCCGAGGGGCCTGACTCGGAGCGTGCCTGCTGCTCGCCGGAGGCCGTGATCGCAGCGCGGGAGACCTGCCACGGGCTCGGACTTCCACACGTGACACTCGATCTCCGCGAGGAGTTCCGCCGCGCCGTAGTCGAACCTTTCGTCGAGGGGTATGCCCGCGGCGAGACGCCGAACCCGTGCGGGCGCTGCAACGGCAGCTTCCGGTTCGACGAGCTGCTCGCGTTCGCCTCCAGGGCGGGCGCGCAGAAGCTCTGGACGGGCCACTACGCGCGAATTGTCGAGCGGGACGGCCGGCCGCTGCTCGCGCGCGCCGCCGATCCGGACAAGGACCAGTCGTACATGCTCGCGCAACTCGACCCGGCGAAGCTCGAGCGGGTCGAGTTTCCGCTCGGCGAGCTGACGAAGGCTGAGACGCGCGCCGAGGCCGCAGCCGCAGGGCTCGACGTCGCCGAGCGCCGCGAGAGCCAGGAGGCGTGCTTCCTCGCGGGCGACGACTACCGCTCGTTCCTCGAACGGCGTGGGCTCGACCGTTCGGAGGGTGCAATCGTCGACGAAGCGGGCCGCGAGCTCGGCCGGCACAATGGCGTCTGGCGCTACACGCCCGGCCAGCGGCGGGGGATCGGCGTGGCAGCGGACGAGCCTCTGTACGCCCTGCGCACCGTTCCGAGCACCAACACGCTCGTCGTCGGCCCGCGCGGCTCGCTCGCGCGCAGCGACGTTGATGTGATGGGCGTGCTCCACGCTCCGGTCGACCGGGCTGACGCCAAGCTCCGCTATCGCTCGGCAGCGATCTCCGCCCGAGTCCGGCCGCGACCCGATGGATTCGCACTCGAGCTCGAGCAGCCGTCCTACGGCGTCGCCGCCGGCCAGCTCGCCGTTCTGTACGGCGACGACGGAGCTGTTGTCGGCTGCGGCTTGGTGTCATCCGCGGTGCACCACTAGGATCACGATCGTGCAACTCCTTGCCACCAGTGCCGGAGACATTGCGGACTACGCTCTCGCGGCCTTTCTCGTGGCGGTCGGCGCCGCTCTCGCGTACATGTTTGTGCGCCTGGGCGGAACCTTCGCGCGCCTTTCCTCGTTGATCAAGGGAACGGAGACGGAACTGCTGCCGGTGATCCACAAGGTCGGCGAGAGCGTCGACAAGGTGAACGGGCAGCTGGACAAGGTGGACCAGGTGACGGATAGCGCAGTGGACATCGCAGACAGCGCCGACACGGCGGTTCGAGCCGTGAGCATGGCGATCACGCGGCCGGTGCAGAAGATCTCGGGCCTCGCGGCCGGGATCTCGCACGGCGCGGCCACGCTCAAGGCGCGCCGTGACGTGCGCGAAGCGGTCCGGACCGGCAAGGAGGCTGCAGCCAGGCGCGAGCATGATCTCGAGGAGGAGCTCCGCGCGGCCGGCAGCAGCACGCCGTAGATGGACGAGTTCACGATCTCGATTCCGCGCGAGCGCCCGTTCGCGACCGTCGCGGGGCTGGTCGTCGGCGGCATCGCAGCGCGTCACGAGGTGACGCTCGACGTCCTGGACGATCTTCAGCTCGCGCTCGACGGGGTGCTGGAGCGGACCGACGACGACCACGAGGGGCAGCTCACGATCGAGGTGCGGGTCGAGGGCGGCACGATCGCGACAGTCATCGGGCCGGTGACCGCCTCGACGGCGGCCGAGCTGGAGCAGGAGGCCGGCGAGTCGCTCGGACTGCGTCGCCTGCTGGACGCGGTCGTCGACAGCGTCACGCTCTCCGAGCGGGACGGCGGCCCGTGGATCGAGCTGCGCAAGGGCTACGAGCTCGCGGGGACGGAGCCGGCATGACACGGGCATCCGACAAGGCGCTGCTCCGCCGCTACCACGAGGAGGGCGATCTCGCCGCCCGGGAGCAGCTGATCGAGCAGTACCTGTCGCTCGTCCGCTCGCTCGCGCGCCGGTACGCCTATCGCGGCGAGCAGCTCGACGATCTCGTCCAGATCGGCTGCATCGGCCTGATCAAGGCCATCGACCGCTTCGACATCGATCGCGGCGTCGAGCTGACGACTTACGCGACGCCGAACATCATCGGCGAGATCAAGCGCCACTTCCGTGACAAGGGCTGGGCCGTGCGCGTCCCGCGCGGCCTTCAGGAGCTCAACGTCCAGCTGTCGAAGATCGTGGAGGACCAGACCGTCCAGCTCGGCCGGTCGCCGACGATCCCGGAGCTCGCGAAGGCGGCGGGCGTCGAGGAGGAGCTGGTGCTCGAAGCGCTCGAGTCGGGGCGTGCGTACACCTCGCTCTCGCTCTCCGTGGGCGGATCGGACGAAGACGGCGAGCTCGACCCACTCGAGTCGCTCGGGACCGAAGAGCACCAGTACTCCGTCTCGGAGGACCGGGCGGTGCTCGCGCCCGGCTTCCGAGCGCTCGACGAGCGCGAGCGGCGCATCCTGCACCTCCGCTTCTTCGACGGGCTGACGCAGAGCCAGATCGCCCAGCAGGTCGGCATCTCCCAGATGCACGTCTCCCGCCTGATTCGCCGGGCGCTCGAGAAGATCCGCAACGAGATCGCCACCGACGAGCAGCTCGAAGCGCACGGCGCGAAGCGCGCTGCCGGTTAACGCCGGCTTCTGTTTCGGC
>JAXIPI010000390.1:0-4456 GCA_045403015.1 Gaiellaceae bacterium
CCGCCGTTGTAGATGGTTGCCACTGTCGGCTTCCTTTCCCTAGTTGTGAACGAGTTGCTTGCCGGCGGTGCGTCCGGCGGACGCGCGCGCCAGTCCGATTCTGCCCGTGCGGGCCAGCTCCTTGATCCCGTGGGGGCGCACGAGCTCCTCGAACGTATCGATCTGCTCCGGTGCTCCGACGACCTCGAACACGATCGCATTCGGGCCGACGTCGGCGACACGGACGCCGAGCACCTCCGCGAGCGACAGGAGCTCCGCACGCTTCGCCGGCGCGGCATTCACCGTGATCAGGGCGAGCTCACGCTCCACAGCCTGGCCCGACTCGAGCTCGTTGACCCGCAGGACGTTCACGAGCTTGTGCATCTGCTTCTCGATCTGCTCGAGCGAGCGCTGCTCGCAGTCGACGCGGAGGACGATCCGCGAGACGTTCCGGCGCTCGGTCGGGCCGACGGCGAGGCTCTCGATGTTGTAGCCGCGCCGCGCGAACATGCTCGAGATCCGCATCAGCGCGCCCGGCTTGTCTTCCACGAGCACCGACAGCGTATGAATCACGGGACCGGCACCGAGCGCGCTTCGTACTCGACGAGATCGAGGGCGGCGGCTCCCGCAGGGATCATCGGGAAGCAGTGCTCGGCCGGATCGACGCGGCAGTCGACGACCGCCGTGCGGCCGCACGCCAGCGCCTCGACCAGCGCCCCTTCGAGCTCGTCCTCGGTCTCCGCGCGCAGCCCGACGGCGCCGTACGCCTCCGCCAGCTTCGCGTAGTCGGGCGAGTCCTGCGCGAGCCGGACCTGCGAGAACCGCTCCTCGAAGAACATGTCCTGCCACTGGCGGACCATGCCCAGATAGCCGTTGTTGACGATCACGACGATGATGGGCAGATCCTCCGTGACCGAGGTCGCGAGCTCCTGCGAGGTCATCTGGAAGCACCCGTCGCCGTCGATGCAGACGACAGTCGCATCCGGTCGGGCGGCCTTCGCGCCGACGGCGGCCGGGAGCCCGTAGCCCATCGTGCCGAGGCCGCCCGAGGTGATGAAAGAGCGTGGGCGATCGCAGAGGAGGTACTGCATCGCCCACATCTGGTGCTGGCCGACTCCCGTCGTCCAGATCATGTCGTCGCGCCCGCTCGTCTGTGCCTGCAGCGCCTCGAGCACGCGCTGCGGCTTCAGCAGATCGCCGTCGTCTCCGTAGCGGAGCGGGAACTCCTCGCGCCAGGCGGCGAGCTGAGCGAGCCATGGATTGGTCTGTGACCGGACGCCCTTGTCCTTCAGCGCCTCGAATGCGCTCGCGAGCTCGGCGAGGATCTGCTTCAGCGGCCCGACGACCGGAATGTCCGCCTTGCGCAGCTTCCCGATCTCGGCGGCGTCCACGTCGAGGTGGACGACCGTTGCCCCGGGCGCAAACGCGGAGAGCTTGCCCGTGACGCGGTCGTCGAAGCGCGCACCGACCGCAACCAGCACGTCGCATTTGTTCATCGCCCAGTTCGACCACTTAGCGCCGTGCATCCCCGGCCAGCCGAAGTGGAGGTCGTGCGTCTCCGGGAACGAGCTCTTGGCCATCAGTGTCGTGATCACCGGTAGCTGCCACAGCTCCGCGAGCGCGCGAAGCTCGTCGCAGGCCTCGGCGTTGATCGTCCCGCCGCCGACGTAGAGGACGGGCCGCTGAGCGTCGGCGATCGCCTGCGCTGCGGCCCGCACCTGCTTCGTGTTCACGGTCGCGGCCGGGCGCCAGCCCGGAAGATCGATCTCGTCCGGGTAGCTGAAGTCGATCTCCGCCTCCTGAACGTCGCGCGGGATGTCGACGAGGACCGGGCCGCAGCGCCCGGTGCTGGCGACGTGGCATGCAGCCTTGATCGCGTGCGGCAGCTCGTCCACGTCCTGGACGAGCCACGAGTGCTTGACGATCGGAATCGTGATGCCGGTGATGTCGCACTCCTGGAACGCGTCGGTGCCGATCAGGTGCGACCGAACCTGCCCGGTCACGCAGACGAGCGGCGTCGAGTCCATCCAGGCATCGGCGATCGGCGTCACCAGGTTCGTGGCGCCCGGGCCGGAGGTGGCAAACGCGACACCGACGCGGCCGGAGGCGCGCGCGAAGCCTTGCGCCATGTGGCCGGCGCCCTGCTCGTGCCGCGCGAGCACGTGCCTGATCGTCGTCCCGCGGGCGAGCGCGTCGTACGTCGGGAGGATCGCGCCGCCCGGGATGCCGAACACGGTCTCGACGCCCTCCGCCTCGAGCGAGCGCAGCAGCGCGTCGGCGCCGTTCATCAGCATCTAGACAGCCTCCCTGAGGAACTCGGCATTGGAGTGCGATTGCGGCAGCTGAGCGAGGACGGCATCGGTCAGCTCGCTGCTCATCGAGACGGTACCGACCGCGCGTCTTTCGCCGATTCCACGCACGTGCGAGACCGCAGAGGAGAGCGTTGCGGCGGCGCCTCGCTCGCCGAGCCCTTCGCCGAGCATCAACGCGGCTGCGAGCAGCATGGAGCTCGGATCCGCGACGCCCTGCCCCGCGATGTCGACGGCTGTTCCGTGTGTCGGCCCGAAGATGCCGGGGCCGTCCCCGGCGAGCCTGCCCCAGGCGAGCACCCGCCGGGCGTCGAGGCACCAGCCCAGCTCGGCCAGTGGCGCGAGCAGCGGCAGCGCGCAGACGATGACGTCGAACGACTCCGGGCTGGACACGAGGGTGCGAATCGTGCGGCGCGTGGAGAGGAGCGTGACCTCCAGGCCGTCGTCGCGTTCCGAGGCCTCGGCCGCCTCGGCGGTCCAGCCGTCCTCGCTGCCGACGAACGTCAGGTGGCCGCGGCTCGAGCGTGCGGTGGCGATCGCGCGGTCGAGGGTCCAGTCCCACGCATCGGGGCGGAGCGGCGCGACGAAGGTGATCGCGGCGGCCCGCAGGCGGGCCCGCATCACCGCGGCGCGTAGGTCGAGCTCCCCTTCCAGCGAGTGGAGAAGCGTCGGGTCGATCGTCGCGGCGAGAATGGCATCCGCGGCCAGCGCGGCGTTGCGCGACGCGAGCGGGAACGGCTGTCCGACGCGCATCGTCGCGTCCGCTCCGAACGGGACGTGCTCCTCCTCGAGCTCGAAGCCGTGCAGACGCGCCGCCGCCCTCATACCGCGGCTCGCCTGGGCCATCACCTCGGGCCCGATTCCGTCACCCGCGAGACAGGCGATCGAATAGGCAGTCACGACAGCGTCACCTCCTGGAGCAGTTCGTGGATCGAGAGGTCGCCGCCCTCGTCGGCGCGCGCCTTGAAGCGGGCGAACGCGACGAGGAGCTCTTCCTCGTCCAGTTCGAGTCCGGCCTCCGAGCAGGCGCGCGAGAACGCGTGTCGACCCGAGTGTTTGCCGAGGGGCAGCGTCATCGCCAGTCCGAGCTCGCCCGGGTCGATGATCTGGTAGGTCGCGACGTCCTTGAGCAACCCGTCCTGGTGGATGCCCGCCTCGTGTGCGAAGGCGTTCGCGCCGACGATCGCCTTGTTCGGCGGCACCGGGTACCTCGTGAGCCGCTCGACCAGGCGAGAAGCGGGGCCGATCTGCGACACGTCGATGTCCGTGTGCGCCTGTAGGGCATCCCCACGCACCCGCATTGCCATCACGATCTCCTCGAGCGAGGCGTTGCCGGCGCGCTCGCCGATGCCGTTCAGCGTGCACTCGACCTGCTGCACGCCTGCGTCGATCGCTGCCAGCGAGTTCGCGACCGCGAGCCCGAGATCGTCGTGGCAGTGGGCCGAGAGCGCAACCTGCTCGAGCTCCGGGCAGAGCCCGCGTACGTACCGGATGAACGTCGCATACTCCATCGGCAGCATGTAGCCGACGGTGTCCGGGAGGTTGATCGTGGTCGCACCGGCCTCCACGGCAGCCCGGCAGACTTCCGCGACGAATTTGGGGTCCGATCGCGTTGCGTCCTCACACGAGAACTCGACCTCGTCCACGGTCGCGCATGCACGGGTGACCGATGACGTTGCGTGGGCGACGACCTCGTCGGGCGTGAGCCGAAGCTTCTTCTCCATGTGCAGAGCACTGGTCGCGAGGAAGATGTGAATGCGCGAGCGCGGCGCATCCGCGAGCGCTGCGGTCGCGGCATCGACGTCGGTGTCGCTCGCGCGGCACAGCGATGCAACGGTGACCTGCTTCGCCGCTTGCGCGACGGCCCGCACCCCCTCGAAATCACCGGGCGATGAGGCCGCGAAGCCGGCCTCGATCACGTCCACGCCGAGCCGCTCGAGCTGCTCGCCGACCTCCACTTTCTCGTCCGGCCGCAGAGCGATTCCCGGCGCCTGCTCGCCGTCCCGAAGCGTCGTATCGAAGATTGTGATCCTGCGAGAGCTCAACGTGTTCCTCCTTGACTCGCCCGCGGCTGCGGGCGGACCTGTGGCGTCCGATGTGGGCGTATGCGCCTTGCAGCGCGTGGTCGATACTCCCCCTAGAGGGGGAGAATCAGGAGGATGAGGCCG
>JAXIPI010000039.1:0-2371 GCA_045403015.1 Gaiellaceae bacterium
CCGGGATCGAGCACCCCGCCGAGCCTATCCGGCAGCCTGCAGGAGGGTATGGCGGAATGTCGCTCGTCGCCGGGGTGCGACGCTCGTTCCGAGGCAAGGACGCAGGGAGCCCGCGGGCTGGTAGCCCGTGGGCGACTGAGGACGCGGCCTCGGGGCGAGCAGCGCAGCCCTGCGACTCAGCCGATATTTCGCCAAACCCGACCTAGCCACCAGACTGCTCGCCCGGTCAGTGGTCGGATCCCCGGCCCGAGCACACGATGTAGAGGTCGATGAAACCTCTGCGACTCGCACGCTTGATCGTCCCACTGGCACTCGCCGCGGTGATCGTCGTCGCCGCGGCGCAGCCGGCTTCCCCGGCCGGGCCTGCTACGGCGACGTGCGAGCAGATCGCGCTTCGCCTCCGTTCCGGGAGCGAAGACGGCTACCGGGTCGTCCTGGGCCGAGTCGGCGTTCCGGACGAGCAGCATACGAGCAGGCGTGCTGCCCGCAACCGCGCCACGCCGTGGCCGTACTTTCGTCGGGTCGGGCTCGTCGTTCGCGGCGGCACCTCCCCGGTCACGATCACGGTTCCCGAGGGGTGGCGCGAGCGCGTCGCGATCTCCTGGGGCAACACACCGGCCGTCAGCTCGCTCCAGATCGCGTCCTGCGGAGCGGCCGTCTCGAAGCCCTGGAACGCCTATGCGGGCGGGTTTCATCTCCGCTCGCGGGCGGATTGCGTGCCGCTCGACATCCGGGTCGGGGGGCGCAGCACTACCGTCCGCTTCGGCGTCGGCCGCGCCTGTGGCGCCGACGGCTAGGCCGGCGCCACAGCAGAGCGAGCTTCAGACGGCGACGATCAGGACGGACTTGAAGGTGTGCACCCTCGCGCAGTCCTTCACCGGGAAGCCGTCGTAGACGCCGAGCGAATAGCGGCCGGCCCTCGGGAAGACGACCCGGGCCCGGTACGAGCCGACACGCGCGGTCTTCGTCGTCTTGAAGACGAAGAGCTTGCCCGCGGCGTTGCGGATCCTGACCTCCGGCTTCGCGTCGGGCATCGGCGTGCGGCCGTGTTGGAGCACGCGGATCGTGACGACCCACGGCTTCCCCGCCGGGTGACCGGCCTTCGGCAGCGAGTCGAGACCGACGGTCGCCATACAGCCGGCCTGCGCGACGCCCGCGAGCGCGAGCCCCGTGACGACTGTTGCGACCAGGACGAAGAGCTTCATGCAGCCTCCTTCAGATTCGTGACCGTGGCGGGTGCGGGAATCCGGCGACGCCAGATGGCGACGGTCGCGGTGGCCAGGGCGAGCGCGAGCGCGACGGCGATGCCTATGGGCAGGTACGGGAACGAGCCGCCAGGCGCCCCGATCTCGACCGGCTTGAACGTGTGCGTCTGGCTGAAGTCGTCCCAGATCTGGTACGACCACGTGCCGGCGCTAGGGAAGACGACGTCGGCGTGGTAGACGCCCGGCCTGCCGGTTGGCCTGCCGGTGAATTGGTGCGAGTCCCCGTCGCCGTTCGTGATCGTCAACACGGGCGCGATCCCTTCGAGCGGCGTGCGGCCGTGCTGGAGGACCGTCATGTCGATCGACCACTTGTCGCCGGCGGGTGTCCCTGTTGGAAGCGAGCTGAGGCCCACGGTCGCCCAGCCGCCGGCACTCGCGACAGGTGCGGCGACCGCGGCGGCCACGGCGAGCGCGAGCAGGAGCTTCTTCATGCGGACCTCCAGTGGTGGGTGACAATCCCAATACACCCGCCGTTCGGGAGGGGTTCCCTACTCGACCGATCTCGCCAACTTGAGCGCCTCTGCGCGCGTAAGGTCTCCCTCCAGCCGGAGCAGCAGGTCACCCCGGTTCCACAGCAGCACGGTGCCGGCCAGGAACGTGGGCTCGTCCGTGATCTCAGAGCTCGGGTCCAGGAACATGACGAAGTGCTTCTCGCCGCTGATGAACAGACCGCGTTCGCCGTCCACCGTGACTTGTTCGATCCGCGTCCGGCTGCTGCCGACCTTCTTGATGAACCCGTCCCAAACCGTCCCGCGCAGCTCCGAGAGCACGAGCCGGGGCTTCTCCACTGACCCGTAAACGAGCGAGGCCATGCGGCCGCCGCGCACGAAGACCGCGTCGGGCTCGCCGACGTCGACGAGCTCGAACCCGACCCGGCGCTCGGCCTCCTCGCGGCTGACCTCCTCGCCGAAATCGGTGGTCTGCACCTCGACCTCGGGCAGGCGCTCGACCCGCACCACCGTCGCGCCGCGGATGTGGAAGATCTCGAGGAAGGCGCTGCGGGCGCCGGGAGAGAGTGCGAGCACGCCCGCGAGCACCGCCAGCAGAATCGCCAAGCCGAGCGCGAGCTGCCGCAGCGGCAGACGGCGGGCCTGCGTCCGTTCGAG
>JAXIPI010000320.1:0-4695 GCA_045403015.1 Gaiellaceae bacterium
CCCGTGCTGCCTCCTACTGGCGAAGCCGACCCGGCCGCCGGCGCCGAGGGCGTGGGCGACGAAGGCGCCGGTGCGGTGGCCGGGCGCGTCGGGCTTGTCACAACCGGTGGGGCGACCGGGGTGGGCGTGGATGATGTCGTGACGCGCGGCGTCGTCGTCGTGACTGTGACCGGCGGCAACGCCGTCGTCACCGGCAGCGACGGCGTGGTGACAGTCACCCCGGGAACCGGCGGCAGTTCCAGGGCGAGCGCGTGCGCAGCCACGAGACCGGCGAGGGCCGCAACCAAGCCGAAGAAACTCCCGAAGCGGGACATTCCGAAACTACAACGCACGACCCCCGCAAACGGGTGCGGGCCGGTTACCTATGCAGGCGTGCTCTCGTCTTCCGCGAGTGGATCGGCCGCAGGCACGGGATCGTCCGAGTGGTCGTGGCCGTGCTCGTGGTCGTGGTCGTGTGTGTGATCGTCCGCGGAATGGTCGTGGCCGGCGTTGGCATCGGCGTCAGACGAACCACCGGAGAACACCGACTTGATCTTTTCGAGCAGCGACATAACGGCCCCCTCGTAGAGATGGAACGTCGCATCCTATGGAGGTGGGGCTCCCGCCGCAACGGGAGCCCCAGGCACCCCCTGTGCCGCTGCCCGAAAATGATGAGAGGCTTGACCCGGCCGAAGTCAAGCGCGGCGAACGACGAGCGTGGCGACCATGCCGCGCTTCCGGTGATCGGCAAGCGAGCACCACAGCGTGAAACGGCCGGGGAGGAAGCGGGTGTCGAGCTCTCCAAGGCGCCCCGGACGCACCTTCCCGATGCGGTAGACCCGCGTCCCGCCCGCGCGCCGCAGGCGTAGGTCGTGCTCGTCCTCGCCGTAGTTGACGAGTTGCACGATCACCGGTCCTGCCTTGATCGACTGCCGGGAGAGGGCATAGCTGAACTCGTCGGCAGCGACCTGCACCCGTGCGGGCGGGGGGGCAGGCGCGGCGAGGGTCAGCACCGCGAGCGCGGTCGCGATCACTTGACGAGCTTCGGGCGGCCGAACTTGCCGGCTCCCGGAATGATTCCGTCGGCGTCCGTTCCCAGCCACTGCTCGAGCAGCGAGCCGTAGACGCCGCGGAAGTCAGAGGTCGCGCGGAGGTTGCCCTGCGGGTCGAGCTTCGCGAGGCCCGGAAACTCGCCGACCATCTTCCCACTCGCTCGGGAGCCGATCACGAAGCCCGCGCCCGCGGCGCCGTGATCGGTGCCGTTGGAGCCGTTCTCCTTCGCGCGGCGCCCGAACTCCGACCAGACGTGAACGAGCACGCGGTCGGCGAGACCCCGTGCCTCGAGGTCTCGCTGGAACGCGAGCAGGCTGTCCGCCGTCAGCTTCAGCCCGTCCGAGAGCGCCTCGGGCTGGTCGTCGTGGGTGTCGTACATGCCGGGCGCGCTCATGGCCACGACTCGAATTGGAAGGCCCGCAGCGAGCATGGCCGCGATCCCGGCCAGCCGGCGCGGGAACTGGTCGTCCTCGCCGGTGGGATACGCGACCGGGCTCGTGTAGCCGGGCTTGTCTCCCTTCGGTGCGAACGGCAGCAGCTGCCGGCGCAGCTGCGCTGCCTTGCGGGCAGCAGACGTCGCCTGGATCAGTGCCGCGTCGCCGCCGGTCGGCAGCGCGCCGAGCGAGCCGATCGCATCCAGCATCCGATGCTCGACCTCGCCCCACACGTTTCGGGTCCAGAACTGGTACCGGTCAGGCCCGTCGATCGACGCGACCGGCATCCGGGCGGTCGCGAGCGCAGGCTGAAGGCGGGATTCGAGCGAAAGGCCCTGGAGCGGGTTGTCGGGATTGCCGACCCGGTCGAGATAGCGCCCGAGCCAGCCTGTTCGGAGCTGGTCGTTCGTCGCGCCGACCTCCCAGAAGTGGCGCGACGTGAAGTGCGACTGATCGGGGCCTGCATAGCCGACGCCCGGAATCACCGACACCTTCCCCTCGCCGTGAAGGGTGGCGAGCGGCGTCAGCGACGGGTGCCAGCGGAGGCGGTCGTCCTCGGCGAACGGGACTCCCGCATCGGCCGCTAGGCCGAGCTTCGGACGCAAGCTGCGGTACAGCGGGTCGCTGCTCGGGAAGAGCATCGAGAGCGAGTCGGCGCCGCCGTCGAGGAACACGGAGACGAGCACCTTCTGCGGCCCGGCTGCGGTGGCGGCGGCGATCCCTTCTTCGAAGGCGCGCGGGAGAAGGGCCGCGCCGCCGTAGACGGCGAGGGTGAGTCCGGCGGTGCGCGCCAGGAAGCTACGCCGGTCGAGGCCGGTCCCGGCGGGGAGCGGCATACCGGCTTCGATTGCGGGCAGCCCACGGCCGGCCTCGGCCGTGGCGCGGCGGAAGAGCTCAGTGCGGGAGAAGTCGTTGCAGCAGCGGGCCATCGAGGTCCTTAGGAGGTCTGGAGGTCGGGGGACACGGCGATCAACTGGCGCAGGCCGTTCGCGACGAGGAACCGGTAGCTCGTCTGCTTCCACTTCGCGTCTGCATCGGACATCGCCTTCGTGGCAAACCGGAGGAGCGCCTTCCTGGTCGCGGGGCGGACCGTCGGATTGCCCCAGAAGGCGAGCGCGCCGTCGACGAGCGCCTGCGGCTCGGCCGGCAGCGCCGCCGACTGCTTGTCCGTGAGCGAAAACGGCAGCGTCGCGTAGTTCGCGACCTCCCAGCGGCCGCGGAAGGTGGCGGTGTCGAGCCAGCGCTCGTCGTCCCAGCCCGAGACGTTCGGCGGCATGAACAGGCGCTGACCGGACTCGCTCGAAAGCCACGCCCAGGCTTGCGTGTCGACGCCGCGCCCGAGCGCCCGCAGCAGTCCGGCGGTGTAGACCGCGGGCGGCTTGACCATTCGCGGGCCGGTGAAGAGTGCGGGGTGGCGGAGGATCGCGTCGACGACGGGCAGGATCTGGAAATCCTTCTGGTAGAGGCTCTCGAGCGAGCGACGAGTGCCCGCATCGGGCGTCGTCGGGATGAAGTACCGCCAGAGCTTGTCGACGAAGAAGGAGGGGTGCCGCTTGTGGTGGAGGCAGAGCCGCACCGCGTCCTGCCAGTCGAAAGCGCCCGTCTTGCCGAAGATGCGCTTGTTCCCCGCGTCGTGGCGGTCCATCTCGAAGCGGAAGTTGTAGACGCCCACGCCTCGCTTCCAGCTGTTCTCGAAGCCGGTCAGCGCCCGTGCCTGCTCGCGGACGTCGCGCTCGGTGTAGCCGCGGCCGGCGCCGAGGGTGAAGAGCTCCATCAGCTCGCGCCCGTAGTTCTCGTTCGGCGACCACTTTGTGTTCTGCGTGCCCGAGAGCCAGAGGAGCATTGCCGGGTCCCTGGTGATCTCGATCAGCATCTTGTCGAAGGACCCGAGTGAGAGCGAGCGCAGGAGCTTGTTCTGCTCCAGCATCAGCTTCTGCGAGCCGACACCGGCGAGCGACGTCGCGAACCAGTCGTGCCAGACGAGCGTCATCCGCTCGACGAGCGGGCGCGAAGTGCGCACCATCCGGTCGAGCCACCACAGATGATCGTGACCCCAGGCGTCGGCGGGAGCGAGCCGGCGACCCTTGTCGTCGTGCGGAACCGGGCCGACCCACTTCTCGCCTTTCGGATGCGTCAGCGACCGAACGGCGCCGTCGAAGCCGAGCTTCGCGAGCGCCGCGGCCTCGCCCTTGCGCGGGCCGAAGCCCGCACGCCAGAGCAGGCGCTCGGCCTGTTCACGCCCAAAGGGGCCTTTGTAGACGGCAGCGCTCACCCCGGGTCAGTTATCGGCGGCAGGGAGGAAGATGGCAAGGGTGAAGGTGCAAAACTTTTGCATTCATTCCGTAAAGACGCCGGCGGCGCCGTGGTCTTGCGCGACGCAGTGGCGATCCTCACCGCGCGCTCCTTCGACATCTCCCCATTCGACCCCTCTGCCGGTTTCCCTATTCTGATCGGTCATGAAGGTGCTCCTCCCCGATTCGAGCGAACTCGAACTTCCGGATGGCGCCACGGGGCTCGACGCCGCACGTGCCATCGGTCCGAAGCTTGCCGAGCAGGCGGTGCTGATCCGGCAGAACGGGAGTGTTCAGGACCTTCGCCTGCCGCTCGCCGACGGGCAGCCGATCCAGATCCTGACGACGCGCGACACCCAGGATCCGGACGCCCTCGCCGTGCTGAGGCATTCGGCGGCGCACCTCCTCGCCGAAGCCGTGCGCCGGCTCTACCCGGGCGTGAAGGTCGCGATCGGGCCGGCGATCGAGAACGGCTTCTACTACGACTTCGAGTTTCCCGAGCCGATCCGCGAAGAAGACCTCGAGCGGATCGAGGCCGAGATCATGCGTGAGCTCGAGGAGGGCCGTTCCTGGGAGCGCGAGGAGATTTCCGCGGCCGAGGCGAAGCAGCGCTTTCTCGAGGAGAACGAGCCCTACAAGGTTGAGCTCGTCGACACGGCCGAGGGCGAGATCTCGCTGTACACGCAAGGCGAGTTCACCGATCTCTGCCGCGGCCCGCACCTCCAGGACTCGAAGCCGATCAAGGCGGTCAAGCTCACCTCACTCGCCGGTGCCTACTGGCGCGGCGACGAGCACAACAAACAGCTGACCAGGATCTACGGCACGGCGTTCTACTCGCAGGCCGATCTGGACGCCTACCTCGAGCGCCTCGAGCAGGCGAAGGCGCGCGACCATCGAAAGCTCGGCCGTGAGCTCGACCTCTTCCACCTGTCCGAGGA
>JAXIPI010000187.1:0-5495 GCA_045403015.1 Gaiellaceae bacterium
CTCCCCCTAGCGTACGCTGCCGTGCCCGTGCGGCGAAGGCTCAGGGACGTTTCAGCTCGATGAGCTCCTCGCGTCCGGTGCCGCCGGCGACACTGAGCGCGAGCACCGGCCCCACACCACGCGCGTAGAACTTGTGCTCGAGGACGTCAGGCTCGAGGGGTGTGAACTCCTTGGTCATCAGCAGATGCTTGTAGGCGCCGGCGGGAACCTCGGTCCACTCGTCGAGGCTGAGAACCTCCGCCGAGTCCTCGGCCTCGCCTTTGTAGTACTCCTGCCGGTAGCTCATGCCGACGCTCGGGTTCGCCGGCAGGATGATCCCCGGCTCGGCGCCGTCCACCCCCGCCTGCCACGAGCCTGCGGTCGAGGCGACCTTGCCGTCCTCGTACTCCTCCGTCTCCTCGCCGAGGTACCAGAGGTTTCCGTCCTTGTCCTGCGCGTACCAGTCGTAGGTGTCCTCGACCACGGCGCCGTCCTCCGTCACGACGTCGTGCACCACCCGGGCCGGGATGCCCGAGATCTCCTTCGTCTCGTCGGTGACGGTGACGACGACCCGCTGCTTGGAGCCATCCAGGTCACGCTCGCTGTAGATCCAGCTCGTGCCTGGCTGCATCGGCCAGTACGGATGGTCGATCGTGGCCACGAAGTCGGCGGGATCGAGATTCGCCGGCTCGCTTCCCTGCGGGAGGCTCGGCTGGTCCTCCCCTCCGCAGCCGGCAGCAACCGCGGCCGAGGCGAAGAGCACGAGGATGCGAATCGCGATCACCGCTCGAGCCTAGGGCGGCCGGATGAGAGCGCCGTGAGCGTCACGACCGCGCCGCCGCCGGGAAGGTTCGCCGCGATCGCGCGGCCGCCGTGCGCGCGGGCGACCGCCTGCACGAGCGCGAGCCCGAGGCCCGCGGCGCCACGGGTGCGTGCGACGTCGGCACGAGTGAAACGCTCGAACGCGTGCGGGAGGAACGCCGTCGGGAAGCCCGCTCCTTCGTCCGAGACGCTGAGGGTGACACCGCCGTCGTCCGGCCGAGCCGTCAGGCGCACGGTCCCCGAGCCGTACCGAAGCGCGTTGTCGACCAGGTTGCCGACCGCCTGCTCCAGCCGCAGCCGGTCACCGGTGACTGCAAGGTCGGCCGGCGCGTCGACCTCGAGCGTGCGGCCGGCGGCCGCGAATCTCCGTGCGACTGCGTCGAGCAGCTCGCGGACCTGGATCGTCTCCTGCCGCAACCGCAGCTCACCTTCGTCCGCACGCGCGAGGACGAGCAGGTCCTCCGCGAGCCGTACGAGCCGGTCGGTCTCCTCGGCGGCGGAGGCGAGGGCGGCGTGCAGCTCCTCGGGGCTGCGAGGACGGCGGAGCGCGAGCTCGAGCTCGGCCTTGAGCAGCGAGAGCGGCGTCCGCAACTCGTGGCTCGCCTCGGCGACGAAGCGGCGCTCGCGCTCGAGCCCGGCCTCGAGCCGTGCGAGCACCGGTCGCAGCGTCGCGGACGCGAGCGCGTAGCCCGCGAGCGAGGCGAGCAGCAAGAGGAGTGGGCCACCGAGCAAGAGCTGCGTGCGCAGGGCGGCGAGCGCGTCATGCCGGTCGTCCAGCGATGCGCCGGCAACGACGACCACAGTCGCACCGTTCACGTTGACCGGCGTCGCGAGCAGCCGGGAACGGGGATTTTCGCGTTCGACGACCAGCGTCCCGCGTCGTGCACGCGCCAACTCGCCGGGCGGCAGCAGCCGCGCGTGGATCCCGGCCGTCGAGTCGACGACGGCGCCGTTGGGGCCGATGACCTGCGCAAAACCTTCATCGCTCTCCGCCAGCCGCCTGCTCTGCTCCAGCCCGTCACCCGGGCCGCGCATGAGGGCCGCGACGTCGTCCGCACGGGTTCGCAGCGCCGAGTTGATCTGCTCGTCGAGCGCAGAGCCGAGGCGCACGTAGAGGAAGGTGCCCGCCGCGGCGAGCAGCAGCGCCATGGCGAGCACGAAGGCGAGTGTCAGCCGCAGCCGGAGGGACAGGCGGCTCATGCGTCCCGATCGGTGCGGAGGCGATAACCAGCCCCACGGACCGTCTCGAGCGACCTGCGGCCGAAGGGCCGGTCGACCTTCTCACGCAGATAGCGGACGTACACGTCGACGACGTTCGAGCGGCGCTCGTACTCGTAGTCCCACGCGTGCTCCAGCAGGTCGTAGCGCGAGAGAACGCGTCCGGGGCGGCGCATGAACGTCTCCAGCAGCGCGAACTCCTTCGCCGAGAGCTCCACCTCGGCTTCGCCGCGCCAGACACGCCGCGTCGCCGGGTCGAGACGGAGATCGCCGACCTCGAGCACCGCTGGGCGCTCGACCGTGCCCCGGCGGGCGAGCGCCCGGAGCCGGGCCAGGAGCTCCGCGAACGCGAACGGCTTGGTCAGGTAGTCGTCGGCGCCCGCGTCGAGGCCGCCGATCCGGTCCTCGAGCCCGTCCCGGGCGGTCAGCATCAGCACGGGAGACCAGACACCGGCTTCGCGAAGCTGTCTGCAGACCTCGATCCCGTCCACGCCGGGAAGCATCAGATCGAGGACGATGGCGTCGTACTCGGTCGCGCGGGCCATCCAGAGCGCGTCCTCGCCGGTGCCCGCGACGTCCGCCGCGTGGGCCTCCTCCTCGAGGCCCCGCCGGAGGAGCGCAGCGAGCTTCACCTCGTCCTCGACGATCAGCACACGCACGCGGCCATTGTCGCTCCGAAGAGATGAGAGTTGGATGAGAAGTCAGTCTCATCGTCGTCTCACGCACGCTCGTTACCGTCGCCGCACGATCGGGAAGCAACCGCTAGGAGGTACGAGATGAGCTCCCGGATGAAGAAGGTCACGGCCCTGACTGCCGCCGCGACTGCACTTGCGCTCGGCGGCGCGACATGGGCGATCGCCGGCTCAGGCGACGACGCCTCCGTGAGCGGGCCGAGCGCCGACAAGGCGAAGGCGGCTGCGCTGGCCAAGCTCGGCGGTGGCACGGCGAACTCCGTCGAACGCGACAACGAGAACGGCGCCACGTGGGAGGTCGAGGTGACGAAGAACGGCAAGACCGTCGACGTGCGCCTCGACGCGGCCTACAAGGTGATCGTCGTCGAGGGCGACTCCGAGCAGAACGACGGCCAGGACCACGGGCAGGACGACGGGCAGGACTAACGGCGCGCGCACAACCTTCGCGCGCTAACGGGCTGGGGTGAGGGCGGGCCGTGGCCCGCCCTCACCGTCTGGCGCTAGAGGTTCGAGAAGAGCAAGTGGGCGTTCGCGCTCCGCGCGTCCGTGACGATGTTCTTGGTCGTCAAGTTGAAGAGCCCGTCGCGGACCTGCGGCGGCGTCGAGGCCGGAGCGCCCTGGAGATAGAGCGCGGCGGCGCCCACGACGTGCGGCGTCGCCATCGAGGTGCCGCTCATCGTCGCCGTGCCCGTATCCGTGAGGTAGGACGCCGAGGTGATGTTCGAGCCGGGCGCGAAGAAGTCGACGCACGGGCCGAAGTCGCTGTAGCTCGCCCGCGCATCCGTGTTCGTGGTCGCGCCGACGGTGATCGCCGCGGCGAGGCCGGACGGCGAACCGGTGCAGGCGTCCTCGGTTTCATTGCCGGCGGCGACGCCGTAGGTGACGCCGTCGGCGATCGAGTTCGCGACCGCCTGCTCAAGAGCGGCAGACTTACCGCCGCCGAGACTCATGTTCGCAACCGCGGGCTGGCCGGCCTGATGATTCCCCGTCACCCAGTCGACGCCGGCGATCACGCCCGAGTTGAGCCCGGTGCCGGCGCAGGTGAGCACGCGGACGGCGACGAGCCGGACGCTCTTCGCGACGCCGTAGGTCGCGCCGCCGATGGTGCCGGCGACGTGCGTGCCGTGGCCGTGGCAGTCATCGGAGGTGACGCCGATCGGCGTCGACGTATCGGCGCCGTGAACTGCGCGCCCGCCGAACTCCGTGTGCGTCTTGCGGATGCCGGTGTCGATGACGTACGCGGTCACACCGGCGCCGGTCGCCGTATACGTATAGGTGCCGCTGAGCGGCAGTGCGCGCTGGTCGATCCGGTCGATTCCCCACGTTGCGTCGGTCTGGGTCGTATCCACGTGCACGACCGAGTCGCGCTCGACATAGGCGACGCGCGGGTCAGCCTTGAGAGCGGCGAGCGAGCCGGGAGGCACGAGAGCCGAGTAACCGTGAAGGGCGTTGCGGTAGACGAAGCCGACGTCGAGTCCGAGCGCCTGGGCCTGGTCGGCCGCGACAGCGGAGGTGCTCACACCGCTCTCGAGGACGACGATGTACCCGACAGAAGCTGTGGTGCCGGCTGTCGCTGCCGGTACGAGGCCGAGGATGAGTAGTACGAGGACGGTGACGTAGCGACGCATGCGGTGGTCTCCTTTGTCCTGGGGGTGCCGAAAGGTGGCAGTGCTGCCTACCCTCAGGTTCGGTTTTTATGCGTCGCAAGTGACATGTCACCGAATGGGTTCGAGGCGGGGCGGCCTACACTCGTCGCGTGAATCCCGATGCGCTCGTGACACTCGAGTTCCCGGCGATCGCGGAGCGGCTTGCGAACGCGACCGCGAGCCCTCACGGTGCGGAGCTGGCACGCTCGCTCGTGCCCTCTCCCGATCCCGGTGAGGTCGCGCATCGCCAGGCGCTGACGGCCGAGGCGGTCGCACTCCTCGACACCGCGGACGAGCCGCCCTTGGAGGGCCTGCACGACGTGCGTGAACCGGCCGCGCACGCCGAGCTGGGAGGCGCGCTCGCGCCTCGGCCGCTGCGCAACGTGGCCGACACGATCAGCGGGGCGCTCCGAGCGCGGGCTGCCCTCGACGACCCGGAGAAGTCCGCCCCGCTTCTGCGTGACCTCGCGAGCGCGATCGACCCGGCGCTCGCACCGTTGGCGGAGTCGATCCAGCGCGCGATCGAAGACGACGGCTCCGAGCTGCGCGACACGGCCTCGCCACAGCTCCGCAAGCTGCGCGTCCAGCTGCGGACCGGCCGGCAGCGCGTGGCCGAGAAGCTCGAGCAGCTCGTCCGGTCGGGCGGCCTGCGCGAGCACCTGCAGGAGGATTTCGTCACGCAGCGCGGCGGCCGGCCCGTGCTCGCGGTGAAGGCGAGCGCCCGCCGCAGCGTGCCCGGCATCGTCCACGACACCTCCGACTCCGGCCAGACGCTGTTCGTCGAGCCCTTCGACGTCGTCGATCTCAACAACCGCCAGTCGGAGACCGTCGCCGCGGAGCGCGAGGAGGTGGAGCGGATACTGCGCCAGCTCTCAGGCACCGTCGGCGACCGCGCGGACGCGATCGTCGCGCTCGTGGAGGCGGTGGGAGCCATCGATCTGGCGATCGCGCGCGGGATCGTCTCGCGCGGTTGGCGGGGTGCACCCGTCGAGGTCTCGGACGAAGTGACGCTGGTGGGCGCCCGGCACCCGCTGCTCGACCCGGCCGTGGCGGTGCCGATCGACCTGGAGCTGGAGAACCTGCGCGCGCTCGTGATCAGCGGCCCGAACACCGGCGGCAAGACCGTCGCGCTGAAGAC
>JAXIPI010000102.1:0-2717 GCA_045403015.1 Gaiellaceae bacterium
AGGCCCGAGACCCATACATTGAGGTTCGCCATGCCCATGGCCGAAACCTCCTCTCTGCCGCAGAATCGCCTCCGGTGCCGGACTGACCCGGCGCCGCAGCAGGATCACCCAGCCTAGACCTTTGTGACACATGATGCAAGCAACGCCAGCCATTCCCCGGAGGACACACGCCGCCGTCCGGGTCTTCGTCGCGGAGGCAGCGGCGCAACCGGTGTCTCGGAGGGCGTGTCCTGCGACGTCGTCTCCTCCCCCGAGACCGGAACGGCTCGGCTCCACCGCCTCCGGAACCCCGCGAACCGGCGACCACTTCTACACCACGTCACATCAGGAACGCCGCAACGCCATGGCGCAGTTCGGCTACGTCGATGAGGGGGAAGCCTGCCATGTCAATCCCGCGGGGCAGTCGACCGCCAACCCTTCCACCGGCTTCTCAAGACGTATGGCGCCTGTGTGCGTCTGCACGCAAAAACCGTTCAGGCCTACACCTCCGAGGGAGTTGCATGCCGCGTCTTCGGTACAGGCTGGGGCGTAGCTGCGCGTCGCCCCCGGCGAGGCATCGTCGGCCAGCAGGCTGCCGTCGAGGGCCACCACTCCCACCGCCAGCCCCGCCTTCGCGCACAGAGCCAGCACCTGCACAAAGGTGTCGGCCAGCGCCTGCTCGTGCCGGGCGCGAAAGCGCACGATCGTCGCATGATCTGGGATCTGGTTGGCCGTGACCACCCGGAAGCCGACGTCCTCGCGGCAGCGCCGCTCTCGAGCGCTCCCCGATCGCGTAGGCATACAGCAACAACGCCACCATCATCTGCGGCTCGAACGCCGCCCTGCCCCAGCCGTCCTTCCGATCGGCGCCGTAGAAGGCGCTCAGGTCGATCTCGTCGACCGCGTCGAGCACGAACGAGGCGAGGTGATCCTCAGGCAGCCACTCCCGCAGGTTCGGAGGCAGAAGCAGCTCCTGGTCACGATCACAGGCGAGGAAGTTCTGAGACACCGATCACCTCCGGTCGAGAGGACTGTGAGTGTGTCGCGGTCCCGTCTGGGGCTGTTGTCAGGTTGGTGCTGGTGTTCTTGGCTCGTGACTCGGCGAGAGGATGATCCCGTTCGCGGGTGTCTTGCGAGTGATGTGTCCGGGTCGAGAGACCGGTGCCGGCCTGGCGCCCGCTTGCTGGCCTGATCAGAAGCCTGTCCGCCTTGTGGGGCGTGACCCGTCACAGTCTTGCCGCGCGCGGTTTTCCACCCAGGCCGACACCGGATGTGTCCCTCAACGGTTGGGCTGGAGGTCGGAACGGATGCTCGCAGATCAGCTGGACTACGTCGTTGGTGTCGACCCGCACCGCGACCTGCACGCGCTCGCGGTAGTGGACGTCCTCAGCGGCGCGGTCGTCTTCGAGGCGACGGTGGCCGCGGATAGTGACGGGTACGAACGTGCACTGAAGCTTGTCGATGCGCACGCCTCGGGTCGACGCGCGTTTGCTGTCGAGGGGACGGGCTCGTTCGGTGCGGGTCTGACGCGCTTCCTGAGCGGCCGTGGCGAGCGGGTGCTCGAGGTCGGCAGGCTGCGCCGGGAGCGTCGCTCGGGGGGCAAGACCGACGCGCTCGACGCTATTCGTGCCGCCCCGCAGTGTGCTCGCCCTGGAGCGGCCCGCGACTCCCCGTGCGGGCGGCGAACGTCAGGCGTTGCAGGCGCTTGTGGCCGCGCGCGAAGGCGCGGTCAACGCCAAGTGCGCCGGACTCGCGCAGCTGCGCGACCTGTTGATTACCACTCCTGAGCCGCTGCGCCGCGAGCTGCGGCCGCTGACGCAGGCTCGGCTGCTGCGACGCCTGGCAGCCACTCGACCCGACACGCGACGCGATCCAGAGCTCCGTGGGAGCATGCTCGCACTGCGCTCGATCGCACGACGCGTCCTGGAGCTGACAGCGGAGGAACGGGCGCTCGCACGCGAGATCGAAGCACTGACGCGCAAGCTCGCACCGCAACTACTCGACCAGCCCGGCGTCGGACCGCACGCTGCCGCGCAGCTCGTCCTCTCCTGGTCACACCGCGGCCGCATCAGATCGGAAGCCGCCTTCGCACGCCTCGCCGGCGCCGCCCCGATCCCGGCCTCCTTTGGGCAGACCGTCCACTACCGGCTCGACCGTAGCGGCGATCGCAAACTCAAGCGCGCGCTCCACATGATCTTGGTCACGCGGAAACGCCTCCATCCGCCGACGATCGCCTACATCGAGCGACGCGTCCACGAAGGCAAAACCCGACGAGAAGCAAACCGCTGCCTCAAGCGCTACCTCGCCCGCAACCTCTACCGCCTACTCGAACACGGGCCGCCAGCCAGCGCTTGACAGACTTAGAAGCATCGCTCGGCCAATCGTCCTTACCTCCCCGGACGACAAACCCCGCACCTCCGGGGTTTGTGCAACAGCCTCCTGTGGGGGGTTTAGGAGCGGACGATGGGACTCGAACCCACGGCCTTCTGCATGGCAAGTGTGCGCAGCGTTCGCGCCCGTTCGCGCCCGTTCACTGAAAGTCCGAATTTGCAGATCATCCTCACACGCGACCGAACACGAGCGAACCCGAACGAACCACGAGCGTGACCATTGTGACCACGCGGCTCATGCGCGCACGACATCTCGACTCTGGCTCAGTTGCGCCGAGACTCGGTGCTTCTCGGCGGGCCGGCTTGGTCGAGATCCAGGTCGGGCGGGAGATCTGGCAGACGGTCGCC
>JAXIPI010000149.1:0-4357 GCA_045403015.1 Gaiellaceae bacterium
CCCCAAGGACGTCGTGCTGGAGCAGCCGCTGCTGATCCGGATCGTCAACTCGGTCGAGGGCGGCTCGCTCTTCTGGCGCCTGCTGATCGTCGCCGAGCCTGGCAGCCGCGTCTCCGTGATCGAGGAGTACGCATCGACGACGCCCGAGCTCTCCGGCTATCTCAACGCCGCCGTCGAGATCTTCGTCGAGGACGGCGCCAAGGTCGAGTACGTCTCCGTCCAGAACGTCTCCCGCGAGACGTGGCACTTCGGCAGCCACCACGCGCGGATCGGGCGCGACGCCGAGCTCGACTGGGTCGCCGCGGGCTTCGGCTCGAAGAAGGGGAAGGTCAGGATTCAGAACGACCTCGCCGGCCAGGGCGCGACCTCGCGCGTCACCGGCGCGTACTTCGCCGACGGCGTCCAGCACCTGGACTACGACACCTTCCAGGAGCACATCGCGCCCAACACGACGAGCGACTTCGCCTTCAAGGGCGCGCTCCGGGACGAGTCGAGCTCGGTCTGGCGTGGGATGATCCGGGTCGAGGAGAACGCCCAGAAGACGAACGCCTATCAGGAGAACCGGAACCTCCTCCTGTCCAAGCAGGCGCATGCCGACTCGATCCCCGGCCTCGAGATCCTCGCCAATGACGTGCGCTGCACGCACGGCGCAACGCTCGGCCAGGTCGATCGCGAGCAGCTCTTCTACCTCATGGCCCGAGGCCTCTCGCGTGGCGAGGCCGAGCGGATGATCGTGCGCGGCTTCTTCCAGGACGTGCTCGACCGGATCGAGCTCGAGCCCGTGCGCGAAGCGCTCGGCGCGGCGCTCGAAGCCCGCATCCCGCAGGCGTAGTCCCCGTGCGGATCGAGGAAGGTTGTCTCGTCGAGAGCCGGTGCCCGGACTGCGGCAATCTGGAGCGGCGCGCCTTCGGCGAGTCCATTTCCGACCGCGGGGAGCTTGCCTCGTACGCCTTGGGGTGGACGGCGGGGCACGAGGATCTTGTCGGATGGATGACGATCGGAATCGGTGCCGGCAATCCCGGGGGCGGAACGTTCCACATCGAGGTACGGGTCGTCGACGAGGACTCGGGCGTCGGGATGGGGCTTGTCGACACGCCCTTCGAGGATGTGCCGCAGGGAGGTCCGGATCTGACGCGGGCCGAGGCGCTCGCCCACCCGGACATCGAGTACATCTGGTTCGTCGTCGACGAGGTGATGGAGCAGGATCGGAGAGCGCGGTGGATGGAGCACTGGTTACTCGGAACTCGAGCCTTTGTCTCGGCGCGCGCTCTTGATGGAGCCGCGCCAGTGCGACGTGTCGTGCACGATCACGAGCAGGAGTGGCTCTTGTCGGACGAGCAGGAGGCAACCGACGTGCGGCTCATCCATCTCTTTCACGCTCTCGATCGCGACCCGTCGCTCGTCGAGCTCCTCGTTCTGGAGCCAGGGCATGAGGCCGTCCGCTCCAGCGTCGGAGACGACTGGTCTGCCAGCCCCATCCCCTGAGGTCGGCGCGCCCGTTCAGCCGAGCGGGATCTCGGCGTGCACGCGCGTGCCTGCCCCTGGCTCGCTCTCGATCGTGAAGACGCCGTCGCGGGCGGCGACCCGGTCGGCGAGGCCGCGGATGCCCGTGCCGGCCGACGCGTCCGCTCCGCCGACCCCGTCGTCCTCGACGTCGACGATCAGGCGGTCGCCGGCCGGAGCGATGCGCACCGTCGCCTTCGACGCTTGCGAGTACTTGGCGACGTTCGTTAGCGCCTCGGCGACGACGTAGTACGCCGTTGCCTCGACCGGCTCGGGGTAGCGATCGGCCTGAACCGAGAGCTCCACAGGCAGCGGCGCGCGGTCCGCGACGACCCGAACGGCAGAGGGAAGACCACGCTTCGTCAGCGCGACCGGGTGGATGCCGCGAGCGAGCTCGCGCAGCTCCTGAAGGGCGCCCGAGAGCTCTTCGATCAGCCCGTCGAGCAACTGCTCGAGATCGGCGTCGTTCTCCGCCCGCTTGCGCGCGGCTCGGAGCGAGAGCAGCAGCACGACCAGCCGCTGCTGCGCGCCGTCGTGGAGATTGCGCTCGAGCCGTCTGCGAGCATCGTCGGCCGCGGCGACGATTCGGGTGCGTGAGGTGCGCACCTCCTCCTCGTGCCGCTTTCGCTCGGTGATGTCGGTGCCGCAGATCAGATACACAGGGCCGCTCTCGATCATCGGCAGCGGCGTGCAGGACCAGGCGACATGGACCGCTTCGCCGCTCTTGGTCAGCCAGGTCCCGTCGCGCTCGGTGACCGTCCCCTCGCGGATCGTCTCCTCGATCGCCTCGCGCACGGCATCGGCGTCCTCGGGAGGCACATAGAGCTCCCAGAAGACGTCGCCGCCGGACTCGCTCGGGTCGTAGCCGAGTGTCCGCTCGAAAGCGATGTTCGTCGCCAGCGGCCGGACGCGCCCGTCGGCGTCGATGAGACAGAGAAGGCTCGGCGCGTGGTTCGCGATCGCATTCAGCAGCTCGCGCTCGCGCTCGAGCTCAGCGGTGCGAGCCTGGAGCTCCGCGATGCCGGGGTTCGTCGGACGAGTGGCCATCCGGCCATCGTAGAAGCGTCACCGCTCGGCGGCGAGCCGGATTCCGAAGGCCACGAGGCACGTCCCCGTGAATGCGTCCAGCGATCGGCGAGTCCGAGACCGCCGCAACAGGTGGCCGGCACGGGCGACGGCGAACGAGTACGCGGACAGCCAGGCGAGAGTGAGCACGCAAAAGAGAAGCCCAAGAGCGAGCAAACTCGCGAAGGAGCTGCCGAACTGGGGCAGCAGGCTCGTAAAGAAGATCGCCATCTTCGGGTTGCCGAGGTTGCTCAGCAAGCCTTGGCGGAACGCGCGGGAAGCAGCCAGCTGCGAGCCGTCGGGCCGCGCGACCGCCCGAGTGCCGGGGCGGATCGCATGGCGGAGCGCCTGGAGGCCGAGGTAGACGAGGTACGCAGCGCCGGCCAGCTTGAGCGCGACGAACACCGGTTCCGAGGCGACGAGGAGCGCGGCCAGGCCGATGCTCGCTGCGACCGTCCAGCACGCCTGGCCGGCGGCCACTCCCGCTGCCGTCCCAACACCGGCCGGGCGGCCGCCGAGCATCGTGTTCCGGATCGTCAGCGCGGTGTCCTGGCCGGGGGTGACGATGACGAGGATTGCGATCCCCAGAAAGGCAGCGAGCTCCCCCACAGCGCGATCCTAGGCGCTCTCGCGCTGCCCCCAGGCGAGTATCAGCACCTCGCTTAGGGCGATCGCCGCGAGGAAGATTGCAGCTGCGATGGCGTGACCGGCCGCGGCGAGCGCCGCTCCGGCGGCGCCGAACAACAGCAGCTCGATCGCGAGGCGCGCGGGGTCGCGCAGGCGCCGCGTCGCCTTCGGTGCAATCCAGAGGCCCCACACGACCGCAGCGGCGATCGGAGCGGCGACGCCGAGAACGATGCTCTCCGAGAAGCCCCAGATCCCGAGGGCGATGAGCATGCAGAGCTCGAGCACGAACCGCAGGCCGAGGTTGAGCGGCCTCAACGCTCCTCGAGCCTGTGTTGGAGCTCGACAACCTGCTCTTCGAGCCGGGCCACGCGCTCCTCGAGCCCAGGCGCCGGGGACTCCACCGGAGCCGCCCGAGGACCGGCTTCCTCAGTCTCCCCGCCGCCGAGCAGCTGGACATAGCGATCCTGGCTCTGCCCGGGCCTGCGGGGCAGACGTTCGACGAGCTCCGCTTCGGCCAGCGCGTCGAGTGCCTTCTGGACATCCTCGAGCGACCCGTATGGGTAGAGGCGCTCGACTCGCTGCTTCAGCTCTCCGGGCGTCTGCGGTCCGCGGAGCATGAGGACCGCCAGGAGCGCGATCTGCGACGGGACACGGCCGAGTGCGTCATCGAGCAGATGCCGGTACTTGGCGACGCGGCTGCCGGGTCCGCTCGCGAGGCGCACCCAGCCGCGGCGCGACAGCTTCTCGATCGCGGCCCGGAGCGTCGCCTCGTCGTAGTCGACGACGGGGTCGCGGTTCGTCGCCTGGTTGCAGGCCATCCGCAAGCCGTTCAGTGAGAGGGGGTACTGGTCGGGGGTCGTCCGCTGCTTCTCGATCAGGCAGCCGAGAATGCGGACTTCGACGGCGTCTGCGTCCACGAACAAAACCTTAACGGCGTCCTCATCTCTCCAGCGCATAGTGGTCGCGTGGGTCGTATGGCGCTCGTTGTTGCTCTTGCGCTCACCGTCTCCGGGGGCGCGACGGCTGCGTCTGCAGAGGAGCTGCAGACCGAGACGCGGGACAGAAGCCCCGCTGCAAGGCCGACGGCCGGAAACGCCACAATCCGGCGGACTCGTTGCCCACTTTATCCCTTTCCGCTGCTGTTCCATTCCGCCGGCCGCAA
>JAXIPI010000156.1:0-2174 GCA_045403015.1 Gaiellaceae bacterium
CGAGGCTGCCTCCCAGCACCAAGCCGAGCGCGACCGGAAGCACCGGATGCCGGGCACCGGAACGGGCGAAGAAGACGAGCATCCAAAGCACCGCAAGCGCCGTCAGTCCGACCACGACCGACGTTGCATTCGAGAAGAGCCCAAACGCGATCCCCGAGTTGTGCACGTGGTGGATCGAGAACGGACCCGCAATCTCCACTTCCTCGCCGAGTGCGAGCGTCCGTGCAACCACCTGTTTCGTCAGCTGGTCGGCGATGACTGCGGCCACGGCGATGGAGCCCAGCCCGACCCACTGCTGCGGGCCCGCGCCGAGATGCCGTTCCCCGACCAGGATCGGCCGCACGGCGTTGGTCGAGGATCCGACCCGGACGTCGAGGGGCGGCGTCTGCTCGCGTCTGGCCGGCTCGGTCAACCCTGCAGCTTTCGTGCGTCCTCGATGCACAGCGTCGTCCACGGCACTGCTTCGAGCCGCTCGACCGGGATTTCCTTGCCGCAGACCGAGCAGCTGCCGTACGTGCCGGCCTCGATCCGAGCGAGCGCATCGTCCACCTGGCGGAGCTGCTCGCGCGCGTCATCCTCGAGCCCCTCGTCGAGCTCGCGCTCATACGTCTCGCTGGCCGTATCTGCCAGGTGGTTGTCCGAGCTCGAGGACATCAGCTCGCCCGTCTCTTCGATGAGGGACGAGTTGCCGATCTCGTGGTGCTTGATCGTGCCGAGCAGCCGGTCGCGCTGCTCCAGGAGCTCCGTTCGGAAGTGCTCCGTGTCGATGGTCACCCGGTCTCCCGTCCGCCCGCAGCGGCGAGCCGTCGGTCGATCTCGTCCGGTTCGATGCCGGCCAGCTCGACGATCTTGTCTCGCGAGCCGCCGCCCGAGACGAGCGCGACGCTCGAACGAGGAACGGCCAGAACCTCGGCGAGGAGGGCGAGCACCGCGTCGTTCGCCTTCCCCCGCTCGGCCGGTGCGCCGACGCGCACCTTCCATGCGTCACCGTGCCTGCCGACAATCCCGGGTGCACGGGAGGCGCCTGGGGCGACTCTCAGCCGCAATCGGGTCGTCGGGGCCACAGCCCTAAGGATAGTGGCCCTACGAGACGAGCCGGGCGCCAAGGAGGGCTTGGCGAAACATTGGCTGAGCCGCCGGGGCGCGCTGCTCGCCCCGAGGCCGCGTCCTCAGTCGCGCCGATAGCACTACTATCGGCGCTCCCTGCGTCCTTGCCTCACAACGAGCATCGCACCCCGGCGACGAGCAACGTTCCGCCAAACCCTCCTACGAAATCAGGCGGCGAATCTCGCCTGTGGACTCGCCGACAGGCTCGCGCTCGTCCAGCTCAGCCTCGTCGAGGCTGTCGAGCGCGGAGTGCAGGAGTGACTTGATCCGCCTGAGCTCGGTTTCGAGGCGCTCCTTCTCGGCGCTGGCGCGGCGGGAGATCGCGCGTGCCTCGGCGTGTGCCTCGGCGACCACGGCTTCGGCCTCCTGTCGCGCCTGCTCGCGCAGCTGCTGCGAGGCGCTCTCCGCCGAGACGAGCGTGGTGCGGAGCAGCCCCTCGAGCTCCTTGTGCCGCACGAGGTCGAGCTCGAGCTGTTCGATCTTGTCCGTGAGGTCGGCGCGGTCGCGCCAGACGTCCCCGTAGCTCTCGGCGATCTCGACCAGCAAGCGATCGACGACCGCGCGTTTGTAGCCGAGGAAGCCGCGGGCCGGCTTCAGGTGGCGGATCTCGACGGGTGTCAGGGCCATTCGGCGTTCTCCGTTTCTACAGTCGGTTGAGCAGCGAGACGAGGATTCTCTGGATGACCAAGAGCGTGATCACGCCGACCATCGGCGAGAGATCGAGAGGCCCGAGCGGCGGCAGGAAGCGGCGGAAGATCCGCAGGTACGGGTCGCAGACGTCGTAGAGAAACCGCTGCAGACGGTTCAGCCACGGGTTGTACGGAAGCCGAATCCAGGAGGTCAGGATGTACGCGAACAGCAGCAGGATGTAGACGACGATGAACACCTCGACGAAGCTCGCGAGCGAGGAGCCCACGTCAGCGAGCAAGCCGAACCAAGCGAGATGGTCGCCCATGCCCCTTCGTTCTCCTTCGTCGTCGGCTTTCCTACACGGCTCCTAGCGGATCCTGGCGCGCCGCTCGCGGTGCGTAGGCCGGTGGAACAGTACAGGCGTACGGGCCGCCGGC
>JAXIPI010000309.1:0-4224 GCA_045403015.1 Gaiellaceae bacterium
GAGGAACGCCCAGGGCGCGTCGAGCGGGCCGCGGCGGGCCAGCACGGCAGCGAAGGGGAAGAAGATGAGCAGCGCCAGAACTGGGACGATGTACGGCTTGTGCGCGATGACGAGCAGCTCGCCGTCCATCACGAACCGCCAGACACGCTCCGGAACCGCCCAGACCTGTGCGTCGACCTGCTGGTGCTCGACCGAGGACGCGGCGCGCGAGACGGCGAGGCTGGGCCGCAGCTCGCGGACGGTTGAGAAAGTCGCCGTGAACGCGGTGAGCGCAATGCCGCCGACGAGCAGGCCCGCCGTCTGCGCGAGCAGCGGCCGCCGGCCGCCGAGCGCACGAAGCCACCAGGACGCGCTCGTCCGGATCCAGGCGACGATGAGGACGAGCCCGGCAACGAGTACCGCGGCCCAGACGAGTCCGTCGATGCTGTCGAGCTCCCGCACCAGAGTGCCCTGCGGTGTGACGATCCGCTCGAGTGCGAGATCCGGCCCGACTGCGAATCCGGCGGCGAGCGCGAGTGCGTCGACCCAAGGCGACGCGGGCTCGCGGCCGTCCGCGTGGGCGGCGAATGCCTCGCGCCAGATCGCCACGCCCACGGTACCTGCGGCGAGCGGCACCAGCACGAGTCCGGCCAGGAAGGACAGGTCGAACGGGTCGGACACGAAACTCGAGAGAAGCTGCTTGACGCTGTCGAACGCGATCGTCGCCGTCAGGCCGGCGGCGAACGCGACGACGGCGCCGAGGGGGAAGAGCGGACGTGTGTCGTCGAGTGCAGCGAGCCGGCGGGCAGGATCAGGATGTGGACTCCGGACGCGGCTCAACGGATCCGTCTTCGGGCGCGGGAGGGCGGCGAGCACGCGCCGCAGGGCGCCGCCGGGTCCGTCCGGCACCGAGGCGCGCAGGTCGGCATAGACCTCGCGCGAGCGCAGCACGGCGTTCCGGGTCAGGTAAACGAGGAGCGCGAGCACGGCCAGCCGAACGATGACGTTCGACAGCAGGTCCTCGCCCACCAGCGTGACAACGAACGGTGTGACGGCGACCAGGAGGAACGCGTACCAGACCGCGAGCGTGAAGTACGTGATCCCGACGTCGCGGTTGCGGATGTGGGCGAGCTCGTGCCGAACGACCGCCCTGAAGGCGGGCGGGTCGACTGCCTGCTTCACAACCAGCCCGCCGCCGATCGCGACGCTGTACCGGCCCGGATGCCCGAAGGCAAGACCTCCCGCGGACGCATCGAGCGGATTCCAGAAGAGTCGCGGTGGATCGAGCTCTTGCTCGCGGGCGAGCTTCGCGACCTCTTCCACCACTGCCGGCGCATCCGCCGGAGTCAATGGCCGTAGCTTGCGGCGCCGCGTAATCCAGAACGGCGTTGCGACCATGATCGCGGCGGCAGCGAGGAGCAGTGCGGCCGTACCGCCGAGCATCCACCAGACCTGGTAGCGGTAGAGCTGCGAGGTGCAGGCGGAGAACATGTCCGTGAGTGCATTCAGCTGCTCGATGCTCGTGGCGTTGCTCGGAGCGAAAGCGAGGCATTCGAGCGTGCCGGTGGCGTGTTCTTCCGGGCTCCGGGACGTCGAGGCGATCCACTGCCAGACGTAGAGGTTGGCGCCGAACACCGCCGCGACGAGCAGCCCGAACCGGAACGCCGTGTCGGACGGAAAGGCGAACGGATTCAAGCGAGGACGGCGCTCCGGTGCAGCCGCCCCGGCGCTCATGCCAACGCGAGGCTGCCGACGAGGGAGTCCGCGAGCAGCGTTGCGCGCTCGTCGGAGAGCTTGAGCGCCCGGCCCTTCTTGATCGCGAGGGCGCGCACTTGCTCGAGCTGCTCCTCCGTGAGCTCCTCCACCGGCTCCGCGTCCCCCTCCCCGCTGTTGGGGTTCACCAGCCTGGCGATGAGCCGGTCGATCGCCCCCTCGCCTTGCTCTCGAGCCCGCTCACGCAGCTGTTCGCCGAGAAAGCCGATCACGTCCCTCGCCACCTGCAGCGCAACCGGTGTGATGAGCAGCAGCGCCGCATCGACCCCGAAGCCGAGGATCTCGTCCTTCCCGCCCTTCTGCTCGAGGGCTTGCGGATCCTCGAAGTACGCCTCGCTCGTTGCCCGGAAGAGCGGCAGCTCCTCGGGTGCGGCCTTCTCGATGGTGGCGCGGGCGAGAGCGGCGACGAGCTCGTCGCTCGGAGCTGCGCTCACGGCGCGAGCCCTCTGGCCGCAGCAACGGATTGAATGCGCATGCGCCTCCCCCTCGTCGCCTGCGTTCGACGATAGCGAGTTACCGCGCGAAGACCAAGCTCATTCCAGCCGGTGAGGATGACCGAGTGCGGACAGCTCGACGATGTCGCGTCGGAAGAAGAGCGAGGTCGTCCAGTCGACGACGACACGGATCTTCCGCGTGACGAGCGGCAGCTGGAAGAGGTGATAGCTGCGAGTGACGAACCAGCCGGGGAAACCACGGATACGTATTCCGAGCACGTCCGCAATCCCCTTGTAGCGGCCGAGCGTCGCCACCTGGCCCAGCATCCGGTACGAGTACGGCCGAGGCTCGCCGGTGAGGTTCTTCGCGAGGGTGCGCGCCTGCCGGAGCGCGTGCTGACAGGTCGGTGGGTCGACGCGGCCCGGCGTCGCCTGATTCGGCACGGCCGCACCGTCTCCGAGCGCCCAGAGCCGTTTGTGCCCCTCGACCTGCAGGAGCGGATCGACGCGGACGCGCCCGCGCTCGTCGAGTGGGAGGCCGAGCTGCTCGAGGGTCGGATTGGCCTTCACTCCGGCAGTCCAGACGAGCGTGTGGGTTGCGACTCGGTCGCCGTTCGACAGGACGGCTTCGCTCTCGGTGATCGACTCGAGCGTCGTCGAGACGTGAATCTCGACGCCGCGCCGCATCAGCTCCCGCGACGCGTACTCGCCGAGCCTCGGCGGGATCTCGGGCAGGATCTTCGGCGCCGCGTCGACCAGCACCCAACGCTGGCGCGCTCCGCGGAGGCGCGGGTAGAAGCGCAGTGCATCGACCACGAGGTCGGAAAGCTCGGCGAGCGCCTCGACTCCCGCGTAGCCGGCTCCGACGAAGACGAATGACAGGTGCGCGTCGCGCCGTGCGGGATCGATCTCGGCGTCCGCGGCCTCGAGCTCGCTCAGAACGTGGTTGCGGAGATTGATCGCGTCCGCGAGGTCCTTGAACCCGAGCGCGTGCTCGGCGAGCCCGGGCACCGGAAGCGTTCGAGCGACGGCGCCGAGTGCGAGCACGAGCTGCTCCCAGGCGACATCGAACGAACCGGCGTCCGGAGTCTCGACATGCGCCAGCCGCTGCTCCACGTCGATTGCCGTCACGCGGCCGAGCAGCAGCTCGGCGTGCGGGCACATCTGCCGCAGCGGCACGACCACGTGGCGGGGCTCGAGCGTGCCGGACGCGGCCTCGGGGAGGAGCGGCGTGTAGAGCATGAAGTTCTCCGGGCTGACGATCGTCGCGCCCCGCCGGCCGAGTAGGCGCGCGACGTAGCCGCCGGCGAAGCCGCCTCCTGCAACCAGCACCCCGCCGCGCGCTACTCGCGTCGCCGTCATCGGATGATTCCTACCATGCGGCGGTCCCAAATTGACAAACCTTATTCCTGTCATTAGAACTCCGAACTTAACTTAGTCAGTAGACAAACTCGAAGAGGAGCAACAGATGCGCCGTAGATCCATCGCACTGCTCGCCGTGCTCGTCACGGCGGCCGTCGCCTCCGTGGCCGGAGCGTCGACGAAAGACGTCCGGCTGTCGCTCGTGGCGTACTCAACGCCGCGCGAGGCCTACGCCAAGCTGATCCCCGATTTCCAGAGGACCCCAGGTGGGAGCGGCGTCACCTTCAGCCAGTCCTATGCCGCCTCCGGCGACCAGGCGCGCGCAGTCAAGGCCGGCCTGAACGCGGACATCGTCGCGTTGTCGCTGGCGCCCGACGTCGACGAGCTCGTCACCGCCGGCCTGGTCGACGCCAAGTGGGACAAGCAGTCGTACAAGGGGATGGTCACCAACTCGCTCGTCGTCTTCGTCGTCCAGGACGGCAACCCGAAGAAGATCAAGAGCTGGAGCGACCTCGTCAAGCCCGGCGTCGGCATCGTGACACCGAACCCGCTCTCGTCCGGCGCCGCGAAGTGGAATGTGATGGCCGCCTACGGAGCGCAGCGGCGCCTTGGCAAGACCGAAAAGCAGGCGACCGCTTTCGTCGAGAAGCTCTTCGAGAATGTCGTCTCGCTCGAC
>JAXIPI010000118.1:0-4395 GCA_045403015.1 Gaiellaceae bacterium
ATCGCGGCCGGCGTCTCGAAGGGCCGCGCCGACGGCGTGCTGATCTCCGGCCACGACGGCGGCACCGGCGCCTCGCCGCTCTCGTCGATCCTGTTCGCCGGGATCCCGTGGGAGATCGGGCTCGCCGAGACGCAGCAGACGCTCGTGCGCAACGATCTCCGCTCCCGCATCTGGGTGCAAACGGACGGCCAGCTGAAGACGGGGCGCGACGTCGTCGTCGCCGCACTGCTCGGCGCCGACGAGATGGGCTTTGCGACGGCGCCGTTGATCGCGACGGGCTGCGTGATGATGCGCGCCTGCCATCTCAACACCTGCCCGGTCGGGATCGCGACGCAGGATCCCGAGCTCCGCAAGCGCTTTGCGGGCGAGCCCGAGCACGTCGTCAACTTCATGTTCTTCGTCGCCGAGGAGGCGCGTCGGATCATGGCGCGGCTCGGCATCCGCCGCTTCGAGGATCTCGTCGGACGCGTCGACCTGCTCGAGGCCGACGACGCGATCGAGCGCTGGAAGGAGCGCGGTCGCGACCTCTCGGCCCTGCTCCAGGCGCCCGACGTCCCGGCCGGCGTAGCGGTGCGCCGCGTGCAGCCGCAGGTCTCGCCGCTCACCGACGCGCTCGACTGGCAGTTGATCGAACAGGCGCGTCCGGCGATCGAGGACGGCACGCCCGTGGAGGCTGCGCTTGCCGTACGGAACGTCAACCGCACGGTCGGCGGCCTGCTCTCCAACGCCGTGACGAAGGCGCATGGAGCGGCTGGGCTTCCCGCCGGCACCGTCAAGTTCAGGCTGCGCGGATCGGCCGGACAATCGTTCGGCGCCTGGCTGGCGCCAGGCATCGAGCTCACCCTTGTCGGCGACGCGAACGACTACGTCGGCAAGGGCCTGTCCGGCGGCGTCCTGGCGGTTCGGCCGCCAGACGGCTCCGGCTTCGTCGCGGACGAGAACGTGATCGTCGGCAACACCGTCCTCTACGGCGCCACCTCCGGCAAGGCCTTCTTCCGCGGTCTGGCCGGTGAGCGGTTCGCCGTCCGCAACTCCGGCGTCAACGCCGTCGTCGAGGGAGTCGGCGACCACGGCTGCGAGTACATGACCGGTGGCCGCGTGGTCGTGCTCGGGCGGACCGGCCGGAACTTCGCAGCCGGGATGAGCGGCGGCATCGCGTACGTGCTGGACGAGGACGGCGGCTTCCGCGGCCGCTGCAATCTCGAGCTGATCGGTTTCGAGGAGCTCGACGAGACGGACGCGGACGAGTTGCGCGTGCTCGTCGAAGAGCATTTCGCGCGCACCGGCTCCGCGGTCGCCGAGCGCCTGCTCGCGGACTGGGCGAGCGCAGTGCCGCAGTTCGTCAAGGTCGTGCCGCACGACTACAAGCGCGCGCTCGAGGACCTGGAGGTGGAGCCGAAGGGCGACAACCCGACCTCGACGGGCAGCGGCTTTCTCACCACCGAGTCCGAGGAAGCGGCGTAGTGGGCAAGCTCGGCGGCTTCCTCAAGTATCAGCGGGTCGAGCAGCCTGAGCGCGACCCACGCGAGCGCGTCGGCGACTTCCGCGAGTTCATGGGCACCGTCGAGCTGCCGGTGCTCCAGGAGCAGGGCGCGCGGTGTATGGAGTGCGGCGTCCCCTTCTGCCACAACGGCTGCCCGCTCGGAAATCTCATCCCGGAGTGGAACGACCTCGTCTACCGCGATCGCTGGGGCGAGGCGATCGAACAGCTCCACCGGACGAACAACTTCCCCGAGTTCACCGGCCGCCTCTGTCCGGCCCCGTGCGAGGCCGCGTGCGTGCTCGAGATCAACGAAGGCAATGCGGTGACGATCAAGCAGATCGAGGTTGCGATCGTGAATCGCGCCTGGGAGGAGGGCTGGATCGTCCCGCAACCGGCCCGCGCGAGCAGTGGCCGGAGCGTTGCCGTCGTCGGCGCCGGACCGTCCGGTCTCGCCTGCGCGCAGCAGCTGGCGCGCGCCGGCCATGCCGTCACGCTCTACGAGCGCGACGAGGCGGCCGGCGGCCTCGTCCGCTTCGGGGTGCCGGACTTCAAGATCGAGAAGTGGCTCATCGAGCGCCGCGTGCAACAGCTCGAGGCCGAGGGCGTCGCGTTCCGTTACGGCGTCGATGTTGGCATCGACGTGACGGCCGAGGAGCTGCGGGAGCAGCACGACGCGGTCGTCCTCGCCGTCGGCTCGCGCGTGCCGCGCGACCTACCCGTGCCCGGCCGCGAGCTGGACGGCGTGCACTTCGCGATGGAGTACCTCTACCAGCGCAACCGCTGGCTGGCGCGCGAGCTCGGGCCGCAGGTCGCGGGCGCCCCGCCGGCGCCGGTGAACGTGATCACCGCAGCCGGGAAGCACGTGATCGTGATCGGCGGCGGCGACACGGGCGCGGACTGCGTGGCGAACGCGCACCGCGAAGGCGCCGCGTCGGTGACGCAGATCGAGCTCGTGGGCGAGCCACCTCCGCGACGCCCGGACGACCTGACGCCGTGGCCGACGTGGCCGATGAAGCTCCGGACCTCATACGCGCTGAAGGAAGGCGGCGAGCGCGACTTCGCCGTCTCGACGACCGTTCTCTCCGGCACCAACGGCCGCGTCGAGCGGATCCACTGGACGGAGAACACCGGTGCGCCGCCGTTCGACCTGATCCCGGGACCGGAGGAGGAGCGGCCGGCCGATCTCGTGCTGCTCGCGATGGGCTTCCTCGGGCCCGACCCGCGCGTCCTCGAGGCATTCGGCGTCGAGCCCGATGCGCGCAGCAACGTCAACGCGCCGGTGTACGCGACGAGTGCCGAGGGGGTCTTCGCCGCCGGAGACGCCCGCCGCGGCCAGTCGCTGATCGTCTGGGCGATCTCCGAAGGGCGCCGCTGCGCGGCCGCCGTCGACCGCTGGCTCGACACGAGCGACGCACGGTTTCAGAGAACAGAGGCCGCCGCGTGAGCCATCTCTCAGCGTCGTTCAGCGCCACGTTGCGCGTCCGGCTGGACGATCGGCCCGGTGCGTTCGCGGAGCTGGCGCGCGTCATTGCCGACACCGGCGCCTCGCTCGGGGCGATCGACCTGGTGCGGGCGGAGGGCGGCGTGACGGTCCGCGACGTGACCGTGCTCGCACGCGATGCCGATCACATCCGTGCCGTGGCGGCCGCGGCCGAGGAGCTGGAGAGCATCGAGGTGGAGCACGTCTCCGACCGAACCTTCCTGCTCCACCTCGGCGGCAAGATCGAGATGGCGTTGAAGGCGCCGCTCGCCACGCGCGACGACCTCTCCATGGCTTACACGCCGGGGGTCGCTCGTGTCTCGGAGGCGATCGCGGAGGACCCTGAGAAGGCCTGGAGCCTGACGATCAAGCGCAACACGGTCGCCATCGTCTCGGACGGGACGGCTGTGCTCGGGCTCGGCGACATCGGGCCCGAGGCCGCGCTGCCCGTGATGGAGGGCAAGGCGATGCTCCTGAAGGAGTTCGCGGGCGTCGACGGCTGGCCCGTCTGCCTTGCGACGACGGACACGGACGAGATCGTGGCGGCCGTGACGGCGGTTGCGCCCGTCTACGGCGCGATCAACCTCGAAGATATCTCCGCGCCGCGCTGCTTCGAGATCGAGGAGCGCCTCCGCGCGACCCTCGACATCCCGGTCTTCCACGACGACCAGCACGGCACGGCGATCGTCGTCTACGCGGCACTCGTCAACGCTCTTCGCGTCGTCGGGAAGCGGCCGCAGGACGTCAAGGTCGTCATCACCGGCGTCGGCGCCGCCGGCGTCGCGGTGACGCGGATCCTCCGGCACGCTGGGGTGGGCGCGATCGTCGGCTGTGATCGGCAAGGCGCCGTCTACGCCGGTCGCCCGGGCCTGGAAGGCGTGAAGGCCGACTACGCGGACGAAACGAACCCGGACTGTGAGCGCGGCACTGCGGACGACGTGCTCGCAGGCGCCGACGTGTACATCGGCTTGTCGCAGCCGGGAGCGGTCTCCGTCGGGGCCATCCGGACGATGGCGAAGGACGCGATCGTCTTCGCGATGGCCAATCCGACACCGGAGGTCCCACCCGAGGAGCTCGCAGGGCTTGCAGCCGTGATCGCGACCGGCCGGTCGGACTACCCGAACCAGATCAACAACGTGCTCGCGTTCCCCGGTGTCTTTCGCGGCGCGCTGGACGTCCGTGCCCGCGACATCACCGAAGGAATGAAGCTCGCCGCGGGTGACGCGATCGCCGGCGTGATCGGCGCGGACGAGCTCGGGCCGGAGTACATCGTCCCGAGCGTCTTCAATCGCGAGGTCGTTCGCGTGGTCGCCGCCGCCGTCGCCGATGCGGCCGAGCGCGACGGCGTCGCGCGTCGCCACCGCGAAGCGGCAGCGGTCTAGGGTCTAGCGCGTCGCGGCCGCCGCCAGCTCCGGCAGCGCCCGCCGGATGC
>JAXIPI010000222.1:0-4209 GCA_045403015.1 Gaiellaceae bacterium
CCCCCCCGGCGCCCCCGCGCCCCGGCTCGGCGGCCCGCGGGGCGTCGCACGCGGCACCCGGCCGGCGGGGCTAGGCCGGTGGGCCACCCCCGGAGAGCCGCGGGCCGCGAGCGGCGTCAGGGCGGCGGAGCCGGGCTCGGCCCGGCGGGAGCCGCCCGGCCGAGCGGCTCAGAGCGGGATGTTTCCGTGCTTGCGCTTGGGGCGCTGCTCGCGCTTCGTCAGCGAGACCTCGAGCGCGGAGATCAGGACCGGTCGTGGCCGGCGCGGCTCGATCACCTCGTCGACGTAGCCCCGCTCGGCCGCGTGGTACGGGTTCGCGAAGCGCTCCTTGTAGTCGGCGATCAGCTCCGAACGGCGCGCTTCGGGGTCGGCGGCGTCGTCGAGCTCCTTGCGGAAGATGATGTTGACAGCACCCTCCGGCCCCATCACCGCAACCTCCGCCGTCGGCCAGGCGACGTTGAAGTCCGCGCGGATGTGCTTCGAGCTCATGACGTCGTACGCCCCGCCGTACGCCTTGCGGGTGATCACCGTCAGCTTCGGCACTGTCGCCTCGGCGTAGGCGTAGAGGAGCTTCGCGCCGTGCCGGATGATCCCACCCCACTCCTGCTCGGTTCCCGGCAGGAAGCCCGGGACGTCGACGAAGGTGACGAGTGGGACGTTGAACGCGTCGCAGGTGCGGACGAACCGGGCCGCCTTCACGGACGCATCGATGTCCAGCACGCCCGCGAGGGCCGCCGGCTGATTGCCCACGACGCCGACCGAATGGCCGCCGAGCCGCGCGAACCCGCAGACGATGTTCTCGGCAAAGCGGGGCTGCACCTCGAGGAACTCGGCGTCGTCGACGACCTTCGCGATCACCCGCTTCATGTCGTACGGCTTCGTCGCCTCGTCCGGGATGAACGTGTCCAGCTCCGGCTCCTCCCGGTCGACCGGGTCAGACGGGGCAGCGTAGGGGGCGCGCTCGAGGTTGTTCTGCGGCAGGAAGGAGAGCAGGTAGCGCGCGTCCTCCAGGCATGCCTCCTCGTCCGCCGCTGTGATGTGCGCCACGCCCGACTTCGACGCGTGTGTCGACGCGCCCCCGAGCTCCTCGAACGACACCTCCTCGCCGGTCACCGTCTTCACCACATCGGGGCCGGTGATGAACATGTAGGACGTCTCCTCGGCCATCAGCACGAAGTCGGTGATCGCCGGCGAGTAGACGGCGCCGCCGGCGCAGGGCCCGAGCACGAGCGAGAGCTGCGGCACGACTCCGGAGGCCTGCACGTTCCGCCAGAAGATCTCGGCGTAGCCGGCGAGCGAGACGACGCCTTCCTGGATCCGCGCGCCGCCGGAGTCGTTGATCCCGATCACCGGGCAGCCGTACTTGACGGCCATGTCCATCACCTTGCAGATCTTCTCGGCGAAGACCTCGGAGAGCGAGCCGCCGAAGACCGTGAAATCCTGGGAGAAGACGAACACCTTGCGCCCCAGGATCTCGCCGTAGCCGGTCACGACGGCGTCGCCGTAGGGCCGGTTCGCCATGGACTCGAAGTCCGGGTTGCGATGGCGGACGTAGCGGTCGAGCTCGACGAACGAGCCCGGGTCGAGCAGCTTCTCGACCCGCTCGCGCGCCAGCAGCTTCCCTCGCTCCCGCTGGCGAGCGACGGACTTCTCGTTGCCGGCATGTGCCGCCTCCTCGGAGAGCTCCTGCAACCAGGCCAGCTTGGCGGCTGTGGTGTCGTGGATCTCGGCCATGGCCGCCCAGCCTAATACGATCGCCTGGATGGAGCCGCCGCTCGACCGCTCGTCCACCTGGCCCTACGTCGACGGCGAGCCGGGGCCGTTCTATTACGCGCGGAACGCGCACCCGGTCGGAGTCGAGGCGGAGCGCATGATCGGCGAGCTCGAGGGCGGGGACGCGCTCCTGTTCTCATCGGGTATGGGCGCCGAGACGGCACTCGTGCTGGCGCTGCTCTCGCCCGGCTCGACGATCGCGCTTGCGGAGGACGCCTACTACGGGACCGGCGTTCTCTTCGCGGAGCTCGAGCGCTGGGGCCTCCAGCATGTCCTCTTCGACCAGACCGGACCACCGCCTCCGGGCGCCGACCTCGTCTGGATCGAGGCGCCGTCGAATCCACTGCTGACGATGCCCGACTTCGAGGCGGCGGCGGCGCACCCTGGTCTCGTCGTCTGCGACGCAACAGCGGCGACGCCGGTGTATCTGCGCCCGCTCGAACGCGGCTGCGACCTCGTCCTCCACTCGGCGACGAAGTACCTCGCCGGCCATCACGACGTGCTCCTCGGCGCCGTCGTCTGCAAGAGCGCCGAGCACGCCGCGCGCTTGCTCGAGCTCAGGACGCGAACGGGCATCGTCGCGGCGCCGGACGCTGCGTGGCTCCTGGTGCGCGGGCTGAAGACCCTCGAGGTCCGCGTCAGTCGTCAGAGCCAGACGGCGAGGATTCTCGCCGAGCGGCTGGAGGAGCACGAGCGCGTCACCAACGTGAGATATCCCGGCTTCGGAGCACTCCTCTCCTTCGACACCGCCGACGGCGCAGGCGCGCGTCGAGTAGAGACAGCGACGACGGTGATCGTCAACGCCACGAGCCTCGGCGGCGTTCAGTCGACGATCGAAACGCGCCATCGCTGGGAAGGCGATCGCGTTCCCGAGGGCCTCCTGCGGCTCTCGGTCGGGCTGGAGCCGGCCGATGAGCTCTGGCTCGACCTCGCCCGCGCCCTGGAACAGGCCTAACAGCCCTTCATTTCGCGGTCTGCAGGCCGTTAAACATCGCCAACGAATGGGCATACACGCGCGAGGAGCGAGAGGGGCTCCCTCGCCACCCCCGCTGATGAACAAAGGAGTTTTCCGTGCCCCCAGTGCCAACGGCCGGTGAGCGCGCCAGGCGCACCCGGAAGACCACCGCCAGTCCGCAAGCCACAAACGGAGCCGCACACCTGACCGACGCGCAGCTCGACAAGCTCGTCAAGGCGCTCGAAGCCGCACGCGACGGCGACTTTTCAGTTCGGCTGCGGCAGGAAGGCCCGCTGGCGGACGTCGCCGCGGTATTCAACGAGCTCGTCGAGCGCAACCAGCAGGTGACGAAGGAGCTCATGCGGGTCAGCAAGGTCGTGGGTCGTGAGGGTCGCATCAACGATCGGGCCAGCGTCGCGGGGGCGCCGGGCTCGTGGTCGGAGAAGGTCGGAGCCGTCAATGAGCTGATCGACAACCTGGTGAGGCCGACGATCGAGGTCGCGCGCGTGATCGACGCGGTCGCCGACGGCGACCTGACGCAGCGGATCCAGCTCGAGATCGACGGCCAGCCGGTGCGCGGCGAGTTCCGCCGCATCGGCACGACCGTGAACGCGATGGTCGACCAGCTCTCCTCGTTCGCCGCGGAGGTGACGCGCGTCGCCCGGGAAGTCGGCACCGAGGGCATCCTCGGCGGGCAGGCGAAGGTGAAGGGCGTCTCCGGCACCTGGAAGGACCTGACCGACTCGGTCAACCAGATGGCGTCGAACCTGACCGGCCAGGTGCGGAACATCGCGGACGTCACGACGGCCGTCGCAAACGGCGACCTCTCGCGGAAGGTCACCGTCGACGTCAAGGGCGAAGTGCTCGAGCTGAAGAACACCGTGAACACGATGGTCGACCAGCTCTCCCTCTTCGCCGACGAAGTGACGCGCGTCGCGCGCGAGGTCGGCACCGACGGGAAGCTCGGCGGCCAGGCGCAGGTGAAGGGCGTCTCGGGCGTGTGGAAGGACCTGACGGAGAACGTCAACACGCTGGCGAACAACCTCACCGGCCAGGTGCGGAACATCGCCGCGGTCACGACCGCGGTCGCGAACGGCGACCTCTCCCGCAAGATCACAGTGGACGTAAAGGGCGAGGTGCTCGAGCTGAAGGAGACCGTGAACACGATGGTCGACCAGCTCCGCTCGTTCTCCGCCGAGGTGACACGCGTCGCCAAGGAGGTCGGCACGGAGGGCAAGCTCGGCGGCCAGGCACAGGTCGAAGGTGTCTCGGGCGTGTGGCGCGACCTGACGGAGAACGTGAACACGCTGGCGAACAACCTCACCGGCCAGGTGCGGAAAATCGCCGAGGTGACGACCGCGGTCGCGAACGGCGACCTCTCGAAGAAGATCACCGTCGACGTTCGCGGCGAGGTGCTCGAGCTGAAGGAGACCGTCAACACGATGGTCGACCAGCTCCGCGCGTTCGCCGCCGAGGTGACC
>JAXIPI010000257.1:0-4706 GCA_045403015.1 Gaiellaceae bacterium
GCCGATCTGCCGGCGCTTCCACTTCAGCGGCAAGCGCAGCGCGTGCGCGCCGGCGCGGCCCTCGGGCCACGCGATCTTGCCGTCCTCGAGCACGAGAGCGGCGCCCGTCGCCCCCATCGCGGTGATCGTCGTCTTGACGATCGCCTCGAGCGACTCCTCCAGGTACAGGGACTCGGAGACGGCCTCCGAGATCTGCGCCAGCGCCTCGAGCTCGTGCACGCGCCGTTGCGCGTCCGCATAGAGCTTCGCGTGCTCTATCGTCTGCGCCACCTGGGAGGCGATCGCGACGAGCAGGTCGATCTCGGCTTCCGTGTAATCGCGGGTCGCGCGCGTCCGCACATTCAGCGCGCCCTCCATCTTCTCGCGCGCGAGGATCGGCACCGCGAGGATCGACTCGTACTCGTCCTCGGGCAGGTTCGGGAACTGCTTGAAGCGCGAGTCGAGATGCGCGGACGAAGCGATCGCGATCGGAGCACGCTCCGCTGCCGCAGTCCCCGTGATCCCCTCACCGAGGTGCAGCCGCGGCCGCCGCGTCATCTCGTCCACCGCCGTCCCGTGCGTCGCGCGCAGCACGAGCTCGTCCGCGCGCTCGTCGTAGAGGTAGACGAAGCAGGCGTCGGCCTCGAGCGCATCGGCGACCTTGCTCGCGACGAGCGCCAGCACCTCCTCGAGGTCGAGGGTCGAGTTGACCGCAGCGATGGTCTCGGTCAGCAGTCGAAGATGCCTCGCAGACGCGTCCACCGTCAGAGTGTAGGGACGCGCCGTCCGACGGGTAGTGGGTCAGTTTGACGGAAACGGCTTGAATAAGCCACACTCAGAACGATGGAAATCCGGGTCATGAAGCTCTACTGCGAGACCCGCGAGCAAGCCGACCAAACCGCCGCGTGGGTCATAGCGCAGAGATTGGAAGCCGATGTCGGACAGGCGCTCGCAGGGTGGGCGGTCACGGTCTCGGGACCGTCAGGTGCGCTGGACGACGTAGAGGAGCACGTGCGCGCACAGCTGCGCGGGTCTGCCTAGGACGGAGTTCGCACCCGGCTCGGTTCAATCTCGGCGGCTCACCAACGCCTTCTCCAAGAAGCTGGAGAACCACGCTGCAGCCGTCAGCCTTCACTTCTTCCACTACAACGTCTGCCGCAAGCACCAGACCCTCGGCACCACGCCTGCCGTGGCCGGTGGTGTCACCGATCACGTCTGGACGCTGGACGAGCTAATCGGCCTGCTGGAAGCTGCCGAGGCGACGCCGATCAAAAGAGGTTCCTATAACACGTCCCGCCAGGCCACGGAGATTGCAGACTGACCCGCTACCGTCCGACGGCCTTAACAAACTTCTTACGAAAGTCATGCCAGAAACTTCAAACAGCGGGCATAGGTTCTCGTACAGATGAGTGCCGTCGAGCTCGATCTCCGCAGCGTCAAGGGCTTCCTCGTGGCGGACGTGCGCGGCCGCGTGATCGGTCGCGTCGAGTCGCCGATGTACGGTAGCCAGCCCGACGTCCCGGACGCACTCGCTGTCCGCTCGGGCTTCCTTCGCGGCCGTCGGCTCGTGCCGGCCGAGGCGATCGGCGAGATCGACGAAGGCTCTCGGGTGATCGGCCTCAGCGTGATGCGCGAGTCGATCCGCAAGTTCCTCTAACCCCAAGGCGCTTTTCCCGCGCAAGCGAAGCGCCGCGCAAACGCTTGCGCGGTCAGGACGTGCCTCAGGCGGAGCGGGATTCATTCCCGCGCAGCCCCGCAGCGCACGAGGCGAACGAACGAAGAAGGAGGGGGCTCATAGGGGAACCCTGGGTTCCCCCATGAAACGACCACGGGCTCCTTGAAGGGAGCCCGCGATCGGCCGTCAGTTGAGGTCGCAGCGCTCGCCTTGCGCCGCAGCCCTGCGGGAATTATGCCCCTCGAAGCGGGCTTGTGTCTAGTCCAGACAGGTCTGTGCTAAAGCACGGCTAGGTAGTGGTCCAGCTCCCACTGCGTCAGCTGAATCCGGTAGTCGTCCCACTCGCGACGCTTGATCTCGACATATCGCTCGTGGATGTGGTCACCGAGCGCCTTCTGCATCAGCTCCGACTCCGCGAGCGCTTCCACCGCCTCGCCGAGCGTGCCCGGAAGCGCCACGATCCCACGCTCCTGCCGCTGGGCGGCCGAGAGGTGGTAGAGGTTCGAGTCCATCGGCTCCTCGAGCTCGTAACCGTGCTCGATTCCCTCCAGCCCCGCGTGCAGGAGGGCAGCGAAGGTGAGATACGGATTGCAGGCCGGGTCGGGACAACGAATCTCGGCGCGTGTCGCCTGCTCCGAGCCCGGCTTGTAGAGCGGGATCCTGATCAGGGCTGAGCGGTTGCGCTGCGACCAGGCGACGTACACCGGAGCCTCGAAGCCCGGCACCAACCGCTTGTAGGAGTTGACCCACTGCGCGAACACTGCGGAGAGCTCGCGCGCATGGCGAAGCAGGCCGGCGATGAACGCCTTCGCTGTCGGCGAGAGGTGGTGCGGGTCGCTCGCGTCGAAGAACTGGTTCCGGCCGTCGGTGAAGAGCGACATGTGGGTATGCATGCCCGACCCGTTCTCGCCGAAGAGCGGCTTCGGCATGAAGGTCGCGTAGACACCGTTCTTCGCCGCGACCTCCTTGACGATCAGCCGGTAGGTGATCGTCGCATCGGCCATCTCGAGCGCAGGTGCGTAGCGCATGTCGATCTCGTGCTGCGAAGGCGCCACCTCATGGTGGTGGTACTCGATCGGAATGCCGACGCTTTCGAGCGCCTGGATCGTCTCGTTCCGCAGCTCGGTCGCGGCATCGAGCGCCGTCATCGCGAAGTAGCCGCCCTCGTCGAGGGTCTCCGTCCCCTTGTTGTCCTTGAAGAGGAAGTACTCGAGCTCAGGCCCGATGTTGAAGGTGTCGAAGCCCATCGCCCGCATCCGCTCCAGCGCCTTGCGAAGCATGTAGCGCGGGTCGCCTTCGTACGGCTGCCCGTCCGGCGTGACGACGTCGCAGATCATCCGGCCGACGACGGTCTCGCCCGGCCGCGAGGGCATGATCCGGAACGTGTCCGGGTCCGGGATCGCGACCATGTCGGACTCCTCGATCGCGTTGAAACCGGTGATCGACGAGCCGTCGAAGCCCATCCCGTCGTCGAGCGCGGCCTCGACCTCGCTCGGCGTGATCGCGAAGCTCTTGAGATGCCCCTCGAGATCCGTGAACCAGAAGAGCACGTACGCGACCTCCTGCTTCTCTATCTCCTTCAGCACCTGCTTCCGCAAGTCCGGATCGGACGTCGCGCGATGCTTGCTCTCGACCATCCCCATGCCGTGTTCCTCCCTTGTCAACAGAAAAGGCCCTGAGAAAGGCAAAGAGCCCCAGGCGGAAGCCGCCTGAGGCCCCGTCGCCTCGAAATCCCGGCGAGTCTAACGCACTACCCGCTCCGCTTCAATTTGCCGTGCTTCTTGGCGTAAATCTCGCCGCGCCGGAACACCCAGAGCCCGATCGGAGCCGAGACGGCGCCGATCAGGAGCAGCGGCCAGATCTCATCCCACATCGTCGAGAGACCCGCGCCGTCCAGGATCGCTCCGCGGATCCCCTCGAGCGCATACGTCGCCGGCGAGATGACCGAGATCCACTGCATCCACTGCGGCAGCACCTCGACCGGGTAGTAGACGCCCGAGACCACGAGCAGCATCCCCTGCGCCACGAACCCCAGCTGCGCACCCTTCTCCGGCGAGATCAGCGGCAGCACCGCGGTCATGATCCCGATCCCGATGAACGAGAGCGACGCCACGACGAGCACGACGAACGCGGCGAGGAAGTCGGCGTTCGGCAGCTCCAGGTCGAAGAAGAACGCGACGACGATGAAGAGGATGATCGCCCGGATCAGCCCGTAGAGCACGGCGAAGAAACCGGCTCCCGCGAGGTGCATTGCGCGGGAGAGCGGCGCCATGAACGTGTACTCGATCGTCCCTTCCCAGCGCTCCCACGCCACCGTCTCGGTCATGAACTCGAACAGGATCCCGAGGTACGCCCAGACGACGGCGCCGATCAGCAGCGTCGTCGTCGTGCGGTTGACGTCGATCGATCCGCCGGTCGCCTCGATCCCCTTCGCGATGAAGACGATCGTGAGCGTGTTCGCGATCGTCCAGACCATGAAGGCGACGTCCCACCAGATGTAGCGGCGGGTGAGATAGACGTTGCGCTCGACGACGCCGCCGAGGCCGATCAGCTCGGCCCGCAACGTGGCTGCTGCTCCGCGGGTCATGCGAACACCTCCCGGTCCTCGTCGTCCTCGTCGACTTCCGCCTCGAACTCGCGCCCGGTCGCAGCGAAGAACGCCTGCTCGAGGGTGTCGACCTTGAAGCGCTCCAGGACCTCCGGCACGGTCTCCAGGAAGAGCAGCTCGCCCCGGTCGAGGATCCCGACGCGGTCCGCAAGCGCCTCGGCCTCGGCCAGGTCGTGCGTGCAGAGCAGGATCGTCGAATCGTGCGTCCGTCTCAGGTCGCGGATGAACTCCTGCACCTCGAGCTTCGAACGCGGGTCGAGCCCGGTCGTCGGCTCGTCCAGAAGCAGCAGGACGGGCGCGGTGAGGAGGGCGCGCGCCAGCGCGACCTTCTGCTGCATCCCCCGGGACAGGTTCTCCATCGGCTCGGAGCGACGGTCGATCGGAAAGCCGACCTTGCCGAGGATGGCCGGGATCTTCACGCGTGTCTCCCGCGGCCCCATACCG
>JAXIPI010000010.1:0-2316 GCA_045403015.1 Gaiellaceae bacterium
GCCAGCGCGCTCCAGCGAGCACGGGCCGTCTGCGACTGCACGGCGTACCAGCGCGAGATTGTCCCGTAGCCTGGAAGGTGTAGGAATCCGCGGGGGCGGGCAAACGCGTTCGGAGCGCTTCGACGAAGGTTCGATTCGTTGGCGCCGCTGCCAACTATTGTGAACGACTTTGTAACAGCGCCCGTTGTCCGTATACTCGAAGTCGACCACCCACGCCGGAACCTCATTTTCGGCCTATGTATGGGGCAGAACAGGGAGCGATGACCGTTCAGATGGAAGCCCAGCTCATGCAATTGCAAGCGTGCATGTATCAGTATTCGCGAGCGATATATCGCTCGATCAAAGACCTGATCGACCCGTATTCTGAGCCTGGCGTCCAGCTCGAATCACGGCGGGCGGTCCTCGAGCAGTGCGAGCAGACGATGGAGCGGCTCGCCGCCGATCCGCACTACTTCGCAAAGCCCGATCGCGCCTTGTTCCAGGACATTCGCCGCTTCTTCCCGATCACCGCGCAGGCCCAGGTGGCCTGGGCAGTGAAGGAAGGCGTCGGTGCAGCGGTCGGCTTCATCGAGGAGCAGCTGGAGGCCGGCGCCCTCGACGGCGGTGTTGCCCGCTGCCGGGCGACGACCCGCAAGGGGAAGCCCTGCCAGCGCACACCGCTGCCGGAGCGCGACTACTGCCCCTCGCACCAGCACCTCGAGCGCAGCCTCGCAGCCGCGTAGTAGCAGCAGCGACCGGATAAGCTCGACTGCGTGTCACATGACACCGACAAGCTGATCCGTCAGCTCTCCCTGGTCGCGTTCCTGATGGCGGAGCGGCGACCACTCACCGCACGCGACGTCAAGGGCAACGTCGAGGGCTACTCCGAGATGTCCGACGAGGCGTTCGCGCGGCGTTTCTACTCCGACCGGGCCGAGCTGATCGCCCTGGGCGTCCCGCTTCACTCGCAGCGCGACGAATTCACGGGCGAGGAGCTCTACACGCTCCGCTCGGAGAACTACTTCCTCGACAAGCTCGAGCTCGACGACGACGAGCTTGCGGCCCTCCAGACGGCGCTCCACATGCTCGACGGCACGTTCGCGTACGCCGAGCCGCTCCGGCTCGCGCTTCAGAACCTCGCACTCGGGCGACCCGGCTTCGACGACGCCCCGACCGAGACAGCGGCGAGCGTCCAGGTGCGCGACCCCGACTACTCACCCGAGATGGCAGGCCGGCTCTCGAAGCTCGAGTCCGCGATCTCGAAGCAGCGCACGATCAAGTTCAGCTACTGGTCGCCACGTCGCGACGCGGTGCGAGAGCGTTCCCTCAACCCCTACGCGCTCCGGCGCGACCGCGGCACCTGGTACGTCGTCGGCGAGGACCTCGACCGCGACGACGTGCGCACCTTCCGCGTCTCGCGGATCCGCAGCGACATCAGGTTCGCCACACGCCGCGAGCGCGACTTCCGCGTGCCCCCCGACTTCGACGTCGACGCCTACCGGGTCGGCGAAGACTGGCAGCACGGCCCCGTCGCCGGCATCGCGCGGATCGAGGTGAACGGCGACACCGCCTGGTGGGTGCATCGCACGCTCAGTGAAGCCGGGACGCTGACCGACGGAGTCTTCGAGACGGAGTATGCGGCGATCGAGCCACTGGCCGGCTGGGTGCTGCGCCAGAACGGCCGGGCGATTCCGCTCGAGCCCGAGGAGCTTCGTCGTGCGTGCGCCGAAGGGCTCAAGCGCGTCCGGGACGCGCATGTAGCCGAGGCGCCGAAGCCGGCGCGCGCGAAGTCGCTGGCGATCGTCCCGGATGCGATCGAGCGGCCCGCGCCACCGGTGGCCCCGGAGCGCTTTGCCGTCCTGCAGGCACTGCTCGCGTACCTACTCGCCGCCTGCGGTGACGGACGGGACGCGGATCTCGACGCGGACGAGCTCGCGGCCCGCTTTCAGATCCCCCGCGATGAGCTGCAGGAGCATCTGTCGCTCCTCAACCTCGTCAACTTCGGCGGTGGCTGCTACACGGTGTACGCCGAGCTGAACGGCGATCGGGTGCGGGTCGACAAGGAGCTGTACGGCGACGTGTTCCGGCTCGCGCCACGCCTGACACCGCTCGAGGCTCGGGCGATCCACCTCGCGCTGGACATCGTCGGCCCCTCGATCGCGGCCCAGGTCCACACGCCGCTCGACCGCGTCCGCCAGAAGCTCGAGGAGACCTTCGGCCAGTTCGAGGACCACCAGGCACCGCAGTCCGGCACGGAGAGCGACGAGGAAGGCCTCGTCGCGACCTTCTCGGACGCGATCGAGCAACGGCGGGTGGTCGCCATCGACTATCTGAAGG
>JAXIPI010000360.1:0-3994 GCA_045403015.1 Gaiellaceae bacterium
CGCACGGTCTTCGCGGTCTTCGGGGCCTCGAGCTCCGCGCCGAAGCCGAGCTTGCCGGTCTGGCCGAGCTCGCTGAAGAGCGCCTCCCACTGCGGAACCTCTTCCGCCCGCGCTGTCGCCGCCTCCTCGGGGCTCATCTGCTCCCAGGTAGCGATGTCGTCGGCGTTGCTCGTCAGGATCGCGGCGTACTTCATGCTCCCTCAGCTCCGTCGACGTGCACCGGCCGAACCTCGATCGCCCCGTACCTCGCGGCCGGGATCTTGGCCGCCCACCCGCACGCTTCGTCGATCGAGTTGCACTCGAAGACGTAGTAGCCGCCGAGGACTTCCTTCGACTCGACGAAAGGCCCGTCGGTGACGAGCGTTTCATCGTTCCGGACGCGCACGGTCGTCGCGGTGGCCACCGAGTCGAGCTCGTTACCGCCCCTGGTGACGGCGGCCTCGGAGAGGGCCATGTACTCGCCCATCTCGCGCTCACGGTCCTCCGGCGACAGGCTCCCCCAACGAGATTCGTCGCCGTAGATCAGTGCCAGATACTGCATCCGTTCCTCCTCTCGAACGTCGATTTCACCATGTAGACGAACCGGGTGTCAGGAAATCGACATGCGCCGCAAGAGCGTGAGCGCTCCGTCCTTGTCGAGATAGTCGTTCAGGTTGCCGCACTTCGGGCTCTGGACACAGGACGGGCAGCCCACCGCGCACGGGCAGCCTGCGAGCATCTTCATCGTGTCCTCGACCCAGCCTTCGAAGCGCTCGAAGCCGCGCTCGGTGATCCCGACGCCGCCGGCGTGGCCGTCGTAGACGAAGATCGTCGGCAGCCCGGTCTGGTGGTGAATGTTGGTCGAGAGGCCGCCGATGTCCCAGCGGTCGCACATCGCCCAGAGCGGCAGGAGCGCGATCAGGGAGTGCTCGGCGGCGTGGAGCGACGACAGGAGCTTCGGCATCTCCTCGAGCTCGCTGAGCTGGGCGGGCGTGGGTGAGAACCAGACCGCCTCCGTCTCGAAGCTCGTTTCCGGCAGGTCGAGCGGGACGGTCTCGAGCGTGTCGCCCCCGCTGATCGACTTGCGCTGGTAGGCGACCACGCGCTCGGTGACCGAGACACGGCCGAAGAAGAGCTCGAGGCCGAGCCGGCTCTCCGAGCGCAGCGGCTCGACGATCCAGGTCTGCGTCTCCTTCTTCGCTTGCGTGTACCAGTCGACGTTCGCGCGGCTGACGAGGGCCGCGCGCGCGTCGACGTCGAGCCGCTTCACGAGGTACTGCTCGCCGAGGTGGAGGTAGACGGCGCCATCGTGGATCGTGGAGTAGGCGCGGGAGCGCTCGACGATCCCGAGCACCGTTCCCGTCTCGGCATCGACGATGTTGAACGAGTCGATCTCGCCGGAGCGCAAGAGCACGCGCGCCGCCGGATAGTCCTTCCCGGCCCACACCCAGCCCGCATCGGTCAGCTTCAGCTCGGGCAGCGACGCCGCACGCTCCAGCGCTTCCGGGCCGAGCGTCTGGGCATCCGCCTCGTCGATCGGGCCTTCGAACGCAGCCGAGAGGACGTGGCCGTCGAGGACGCGCGGGTTCGCGTGATCGAGGATCGCCGCCTCGACCGTCCGGCCGAGCAGCGTTTCGGGCTCGCGCATGAAGTACTGGTCCAGTGCGTCTTCGCTCGCCACGAGGACTGCGAGGCCGGGGCTGCGGCGACCAGCTCGGCCCCATTGCTGCCGGAGCGACGAGACCGTGCCCGGGAAGCCGACCGAGATCGCGCAGTCCAGGCTTCCGATGTCGATCCCGAGCTCGAGAGCGTCAGTGGCAGTGACGCCGAGGAGCTCGCCGGACATCAGGCGCTGCTCGATCTCGCGGCGCTGTGACGGCGTGTACCCGGCGCGGTACGGGGCGAGCCTGGCAGCGGCCTTCGGCGTGACGCGATCGGATGCGAAGCGGTGGATCAGCTCGACCGCCTTGCGGCTCTTCGCGAAGCAGATCGTGCGCAGCTCGCGTTCGACGAACGTCGCCAGGAGGCGCGAGGCATCGCCGAGGGAGCTGGCACGGACGCCCAGCTCCGCGTCGATCAGCTCGGGGTTCCAGAGCGCGATCGTCCGCTCGGTCCGGGGGGCCGCGTCGCTGTCGATCACCGTCGCTGGCTCGCCGAGGAGCGATTCGGCCAGCTGAGGTGCGTTGGCGATCGTCGCCGAGGCCAGGACGAACTGGGGCTCCGAGCCGTACGCGCCAGCGAGTCGCCGGAGCCGCCGGAGCACGTTGGCGACGTGCGACCCGAACACGCCGCGGTAGACATGCGCCTCGTCGACGACCACGAAGCGGAGGTTCGCGAGCACGTCGCCCCAGCGGTCGTGATGGGGCAAAACGCCCACGTGGAGCATGTCCGGGTTGGTCAGGACCACGTTCGCCCACTTTCGGATCTGCCAGCGGCGCTCCACCTCGGTGTCCCCGTCGTAGATCGCCGGCTTGATGCCTTTCACGCCGAACTCGCCGAGCGCGCGAGCCTGGTCCTGCGCCAGCGCCTTCGTCGGATAGAGGTACAGCGCCCGGCTCTTCGGCTCGCGTGCGAGCAAGTCGAGAACGGGCAGGTTGAAGGCGAGGCTCTTCCCGCTCGCGGTGCTCGTCGTCACGATCGCGTTGCCACCGGCACGGAGCGCTTCCCACGTCTCGGCCTGATGCGTGTAGAGCCCCGTGATCCCCTGCGCGACGAGTGCCGATGCGACGCGCGGGTCGAGGTCGTCCGGAAACTGCTCGGTCCGGCCGGCCTTCGGCGGCTCGACCGAGAGGTGCGCGAGCTCCTCGCCTGCCAGCAGCTCAACCCAGGCGTTGGTCGTGGTGCTCACCGCTTCATTGAACCGGAGAATGCGTCAGTCGCTGGCGTCGGCTTTCTCGGCGGTCGCACCCCGCTGATCCGGTCTCAGGATGTAGAGGATCACCGCCACCACAACCGCGAGCGTCACCACGCCGGCTACGAGCTGCGCGAACTCGAGGACTCGTCCGCCGATCTTCAATGACCGTGGCACGCCGGAGGAACTGAACTGGTCACCCTGCTCGGCGAAGATTGAGAGAACGAGGGCGGACACGCCCTGCGCGAGGTTGAGCAGCGCATAACCGAGCGCAATGGCCGCAGCGATCGTCACGAGGCTTGCTCGGCTTAGGAGATCCTCCAGTTCGTCCCGCACCGTGAGATGATCGACGCCGCATCGGACGGGACCTGTGGCTTGCTACCGTCGGATCACCGGGGTGCCCCATCGGGCTGAGATCACACCCGTCGAACCTGATCCGGTTAGGACCGGCGAAGGGAGTTGAGTGATTGCGCGCGTATTGACGATTGCGACGTCCGACTCGGGTGGGGGAGCCGGCATCCAGGCCGACCTGAAGGCCTTCGCCGCCGCCGGTTGCCATGGGATGTCCGCGCTCGTCGCGTTGACGGCCCAGAACACGGTTGCCGTCACCGCCGTCCACGAGCTGCCGCCCGACTTCATCCGCGCGCAGCTCGACGCGGTCTTCAGCGACATCGGCGTCGACGCGGCGAAGACCGGGATGCTCTTCTCGCGCACGATCATCGAGACGGTCGCCGAGTTCCTCGAACGACATCCGGTTCCGCTCGTCGTCGACCCGGTGCTGATCGCGAGCTCCGGTGCGCAGCTGCTGCAGGACGACGCAGTCGAGATCTTGATCGACCGCCTCTTCCCGCTCGCCACCGTGGTCACACCGAACCTGCCCGAGGCGGAGACGCTGACGGGCAGCCGGGGCGCGACGCGACGCGAGCTCGCCGAGCGTCTCGTCGACCTCGGCGCCGCGGCGGCGCTCGTCACCGGTGGTCACGGCGACGACGCCGTCGACCATCTGTTCGACGGCGAGACGCACGTCGAGCTCCCGGTCGAGCGCTACGACATCCCGGCAACACACGGGGCTGGCTGTACGCATTCGGCCACCCTGGCGGCTCTGCTCGCGCGCGGGCTCTCCCTCGGGGACGCGGCGCGAGGCGCTTCCGAGGTCGCCTCGGC
>JAXIPI010000232.1:0-5265 GCA_045403015.1 Gaiellaceae bacterium
TAGTCGAGCTCGAGGAACTCGCTCACTTCAGTCAGCCAGCGCTGCTGAACAAAGTGGATGTGATCGGGATGCTCGTTGTAACTGTCGTAGGCGGATCGATCCGCAAACTCCATCGAGATTCCGAACCTGTAGCCATTCTTCGGGCTGACCTCGGCCAGCAACTCGAACGCCTCAACGCCAGGAATGTTGGCGAGGTGCTCCGCCGCCTCGAGGAAGTCACTCTCTTCCGCGGATCCGTCCCCATGGACGAGCGTGAACGCGACGGTGTGTCGGACGCGGTTGGCGACCATCCGCTGAGACTACTGCTCGGTCGAGCGACATTCCCAAACACGAGGCCAGGAAGGCGCCACGTCTCCTGAGCCTCTGGATCTTGCCGGCGCCGCTCAGGAAAGAACGCGCTCAAGTGCTGCGCGATCCGCCGGCTCGCCGTGCGCGGGCAGTACGAGCTCGACCGGCAGGTCGAGCAGCGGACGGAGGCGTTGGACGACATCGTCACGCGTCACGTGCTTGCGATCGGCGATCCAAATGTCCAGACCGTCGCCGAGATCGGAGAGCGAGTCGCCGGTGACGATCGCGCCGATCGACGGGAGCCAGAGGATGAGATCGTTGTCCTCGCGGCCCGCGTACGCGTCGATGCCGAATGGCCACGCTCCAGGACCGTGAAAGTGTCCTTCGCCTCCACCCGCGCGAAGCCAGGCAAGGTCCTCACTCTCCATGCCGCGCACGCGGTCGGGGTCGATGCCGAACTTCTCGACCCAGTCCTGCCAGGTGTCCGCCGGCGGCGTGTGCACCGGGAGACCAAGTCCACGGGCATCGCGCTCGTGATACGGCGCCGTCAGGACGACGGCGGTCGCGCGCTCACGTAGCTCGTCGGGAACGGCGAGCGGATCGAACAACACGAAATCGTTGCCGAGCTCGATCCCATAAGACGAGACAGCCTCGGGCCACTCCTCCTCCTCGTTCCAGGCGGGATGCGACGATTGCCAATGCCAGACACCCGGCCGCAGCTCACGCATGGTCACAAGTCTGTCACGCTGGCTTCTGGTTCAAACAACGAGGACCCCTAGGCCAAGTGATCGATGAGAGGAAGCCTCACGGGCAGCGACACGCCCTTCATCTTAGAGCGCGATCTTCGGGGACATTCCTGACGCTGGGGCAAGCGACTGCAGGCGCTACTCGGGGTATCTTGCTTCCGACTCGCCCTTGGTCTTGTGCATGTTCCAGAGCAGTCCAGCGAGATGGTCAGGGTTGGCAGTGAGTCCCCAGTCCCTGCCGGTGCCAGCGGCCTTGGCTTCCTCGGTCCACGCGTGGAAGGCGCTGTTCTCGATGATCGCACCGATGTAGAGCATGCCGACGTAGACGCCTTTGTCGGACATTTCGGCGTGTAAGGACTGCAGGTAGTTGCGTTGTGCGGCCTGCGCCGGTCCGGGGCCGCTCATGTTCGGCAGGCCATGCACGGTGCTGGCCCCTTGTGCGGTCAGGATCGCGCCCGAGCGTTCCTCGATCATGTGCGGCAGGAACTGCTGCACCAGCGCGAGCAGCGAATAGAAGACGAGCGGCATGAAGTCATAGGCGCGCTGGGGCGTAAGCTCTGCCGCAGGGACGAACCCTTGGTCTGGCGTTGGCGCGTAGTACAACGCATCAAGCTCGCCGGTCGCGGCGCGAATCCGCTCAGCCAGTGCGGGGACGGCGTCGATATCACCCAGGTCAGCCGTAATCACGTGCGCGCTCGCGCCAATGCCCGCCAGATCCTGAGCGAACACGTCGAGGGGTTGGCGGCGGCGGGCGATGAGCACCACCTCGTACCCTTCTTGTGCGTAGCGGCGGGCGACGGCCTGGCCGAGACCTGGACCCGCCCCGAACACTCCGATCCTCCTGGGCATGCAACACCTCTCTCGCAGCAACGCGGGGCCGTGCGCAAAACTATCCGGCTCGACCACGCCGCGCTCGCGTTGTGATCGTGCGCATCGGGGAGGTCACTATCCCCGCCGAGATCGCCAAGCCCTCCTAGCTCAGGGACATTCCCGAACACTGGCCCAGGCGACGCCTCCGAGCAGGAGGGTGGTAGATGGCAAGATCTCCTGAGGAACGAAGTCCAACAGGGGCAGCAGGGGAGCGGTGTGCTAGCGGTACGGCTGCACGATGACGGCTTGAGGGTTGAGGAGATCGAGACGCCGTCGCCGGATCCGGGCGAGGTGCTGGTGCGCGTGCATGCGGCGGCGATTACACGTAACGAGTTGGAGTGGCCGGTCGATCGACTGCCGGCGATTCCGTCTTACGAGCTTTCGGGCGTTGTCGTCGGCAGCGGTGACGAGGTATATGCGCTCACGCCTTTCGATCGCGACGGCGTGGCTGCCGAGTACGCCGTCGTCCCAGCCCATGTGCTTGCACCGAAGCCCTTGCGGCTGAGCCACGTCGAGGCGGCAGCTTTGCCGATGGGCGGGCTGACCGCCTGGCAAGCACTGTTTGTGCACGGGCGGCTCGCCCGAGGCGAGCGGGTGCTGGTCACGGGCGCCTCGGGCGGGGTTGGGCACATCGCCGTCCAGCTTGCGCGACACGCCGGCGCAGCGGTCGTGGAGAGCGGTCCGGTCGATCTGGTCTTCGACACTCGTGGCGGCGAGGTCCCCGCTGGCGAGCGCGTGGTCACGATCGCAGAGGAGATGCCGGGCGCGATCTACTTCATCGTCGAACCCGACCACGAGCAACTGCTGGAGTTGAGAACGCTCGTGGACGCAGGCGAGCTTCGCGCTGAGGTCGACTCGGTTTTTCCGCTCACGGAGGCCCAGGCGGCGTTCGAGCGAGTCGCGGGCCGCGGGAAGCGTGGCAAGGTCGTGCTCGAGGTTCGCACTGACTAGCCCGCGGGTGCGGCCGTGACCTCTGCCGTGGATGCATCGAACTCCGAGCGTCCACCGTGACGCCGCAAGGGGCACAGCTCCATTTCTCGAACGCCCACGACCACCCCGCACCATGAACAAGAAGAAGCGAGACTAGCTCGGGGGTCATTCCCGAACACTGGCCCAGGCGAGGGGATGGACGTTGTGCCGGTGCTGCGTACGATCCGAAGCGTGGCACCGCATAACGTCGAGGACGGCCAGCGGATCGAGATCGCGCGCATGTAGCAGCTGCTCGCCGAGCGCGACTAGGTCTCGGCGAGGAACGCCTCCAGACGCCCTGCCTCGTCCTCGATCTCGCGCCGCGCCGCGGCTGAAAGAGGCTCGAACGGCTCCAGCACGACACGGCCGTCGTCGACGCGCCAGATCCCGGCGACGAAGCCGTCGACGAGGAACGTCTGCGCGACGTCGCCGTTCGTCTTGATCACCGTCTTCCGGTAGGCCTCCGGGAGCACGCGCGTGCGGTCGGCCCAGGCGAGCAGGACGTTGTCCCACTTCGGCAGGAAGCGTACGGGCGCCGGGGTCTCGGCGTCCGGCAGCGGCGCTCGTGGGACGTCGAGGAGCTCGCGGCCCTGCTCGTCGCGGAAGCGGCGCAGCGGCTCGAGCAGCTCCAGTGCAGCGTCGATCTCGGCCACGCGGATCATGCTCCAGGCGCCGATGTCGCGGCGCGTCGAGGGGCCGAAGGCCGCGAGGTAGCGGCGGAAGATCTCGGCGCGCGCCTCGACCGGGACGTGCGCCTCCGGTTCCTCGATTGCGACGAACAGTCGCTCATTGCGCGGCTGCCAGAGCGCCGTCTCGTGGTGCTGGACGATGTGCGCTGCGAGGCGCGCCGTCTGCCAGGCGCGGCGCGCATCGACGCCGGTGAGTCCGTACTCGCTCTCTAGGTGGGCGAGCGCCTCCGCGGACGTGACGGGTCCCCCGGCTGCGAGTGCGCGCACCGACGGGGCGAGCTGCTTCGCCTGTTTCGTCTCCCAGGGGAAGGCCGCCCGGAGGAGCGCATAATCGCGCCGCGTGACGAGGTGCAGCGTCTGCCGCGTCGCCGTCGCCCTGACGATCGCGGACTGCCGGAGAAGTCGCTCGAGCGACCCGCGCCGGAACCCCGTCGTGCGCGTCCAGATACCGACGTACGGAGCCTGCGGCGACTGCGCCTGCACCCCGACGAGGCGCTCGATCACCGCCGTTGGCGAGAGTCGCGTGCGCTGGAGGAGGAGCTGCCGCGCGAGTGTCGCGCGGTTCAGTTCTCGCAGCGTGAGGACTCGTTCGGCCACCGGCCCGAGGCACTCTAACCCGCCGACGGAGCGGCGAATCCGGTCGCGCGGATCGTTCGTAGTCCCGGCCGCGGCTTTCACCTAGAGCCGTATGTCGTGTCCGAGCCGGGCGGCGTCGGTTGGGCGGATGTCGTTCTGCACGAGCATGCCACGGAGTAGCGGTCGCTCAGGCGTCATTCCGGAACGCTGGCCCAGTCGAGCGCACGCGGCCTGAGCTGGGACTATCCGATGATGAAAACGGCCACGATCGCGGATTCGAGAGGCGCGAGCGTGTCACGAAAGAAAGCAACCCCGTCCAGCATTGCGTAATCGACGCCCTCTGCTGCCGTCTCGTTGAACTCCTCGTAGTAGCGGCGAAGCACTGCCCCGTCGAACTGACTTGGATCGAGGCGTGCCAAGTAACGCTCACGGTGATCTGACGTGAGGACAAAGACCGATCCCTCTCGGGTCTGCGAGAGGGTCGAGGCCACCTCATCGTGGTCAGAGTGCAGAAGCTCGATGCCATGCTCGTCGAGGTACGGCAACAGCGTCGCAAGAACGTAGCCAGACCAGGCGTATTCGATGCGAGTGATGGTCTCGCGGCCTAGGACATCCCAGAATTCATCCGACATTCCACGGAGGATGCGCTTCCGCGGGCTAGCAGCAGCCCGCACGATCGGGAGTGCGGACTCAGAGATCACGAATGACTGACCAATCGCGGACGCGCGTTTAGACCATGGTGTCAGCCTCGAGTCGCTATTCACGGTTCTGCAATTTGCTAGGCGAAGCAATTCGTCGACCACCTGGTCGAGAGGCTGGGTCGCGTCTACATCTATGGCTCCGGCCGGTTTCTCGTCGCTCCGATTTAGCCTGAGCATATGTTCGACTTCCTCGGGCTGCTTGCCAAACTCATTATTGGTGCGCTCTTGGAGGCGGCGACGCAAAGTGTCATCGTCGACACGGAGGTTGAATATCTTGGTGAAATAAGGCAGAAAGCGGTCGCGATTACGGCTGCTTCCACAAACAAACAACACTTCTGGTTCCAAGCTTTCGAATTCGCTGACAGCTTTTTGCTGGTCCCACATTGAGTTGTTGTAATGAAGAGGCCGACCGGGGAGACCGGTGTC
>JAXIPI010000085.1:0-3910 GCA_045403015.1 Gaiellaceae bacterium
CCGTGCGGCTTGCCCGCCTCGAGCACGATCTCCCAGACCTTCACGCCGTTGCGGCCGGCGTCCCTGACGTAGACCTCGAAGCCGAGCTCGGCCGTGTAACCGGTGCGCGAGACGATCACGTCTAACCCCTCGAGCTCGTACTCCCGCAGGCAGTAGTACGGGATCTCGAGGGCGCTCTCGCCGAACAGGTCGACGACGACCTCCTTCGACTTCGGGCCCTGGATCTGGAGGGGGCCGATATCCGGCTCGTCGATCGTCACGTCGAGCCCCGAGTGGTAGGCCACGCCCATCACCCACAAGAGAACGTCGCTGTCGGCGACCGAGATCCAGAAGTGGTCCTCGTCCAATCGCAGCAGGATCGGGTCGTTGATGATCCCGCCGTCGGGGGCGGTGATGAAGACGTACTTGCACTGCCCCACGGCGCACTTGTTCAGGTCACGAGGGACGAGCATGTTCGCGAGCGCGAAGGCGTCGGGCCCGGTGATCTCCACCTGCCGCTCGACACCGACGTCCCAGAGCGTGACGCCGCTCAGGAGCTGCCAGTACTCCTCGACCGGGTCACCGTAGTGCCGCGGGTGATACATGTGGTTGTAGAAGCTGTACATCCTCACGCCGTGGCGACGGGAGGCATAGAAGAACGGCGACTTGCGGATCCGCGTGTACAGCAAGACCTCGGGGTGCTCGACGATCTCCGTCACAGCTCGCTCCCTCCTCTTCGGTTAGCCCAGGTTCATGACGACGGTCTCGAGTTCGGTCAACGGCTCCATCGAGAAACATCTGGGGTGCCAGCTCGGTTCCGCCTGCAAATCAGCTCATTCTCGAGGCCGATCTGAGTTTCGGCACCCCGCAGGGATCAAACCTCCGCGCGAGTCGAGTATTCAGGCTAGACGGCCAGCGGCTCTTCGGCCCGCTCCACGGGTGCATGTTCCCTCAGCAGGCGTACGAACTCGCGCATCCAGGCAGGGTGGTCGGGCCAGGCCCGCGCGGACACCATGGCGCCGTCGACGACTCCTGCTCCGTCGACGAACTCCGCTCCAGCCGCCTTCACGTAGGTGTCGTATCCCTCGACGAAATCGTGGACGACGAACTGCAGCTTTTTCTTCGAGGGGGCGGCGATTGTGGACCTCGTATCCCTCCTCGAGCAGCCGTTGGTAGGGATACATCACTTCGAGCGCCGCGGCATCCCCGGCGAGGATCAGAACCTTGGGCATTACGCTCTCCCTTCGCTGCGAGATAGAGGCAGTGGGAGTGTAAGGCGTCCGAAGCTTCCAATCGGGTGTGGTCGGCGCTGAGCTTCACGCCACGAGCACGCTTGCCGACCCGACCTTCGGCGATCGCGGCACCGACATGCTGGTCGCCGCCGAGCGGGCCGCTCAGGAAGCCGTTCACCGGGAGGTCGAGCTCGTCGGCGAGTAGCGCGCCGGTCGTACCGGTTGCGGAGAGCTCGTGCTCGGCGGGCGTCTCCCGATTGAACCGCGCCCAATCAAGCAGATCGGGCTTGCGGTTGTCGTGTGCGATCAGAGCGATCTGCTTGCGGCGGGGCATCGGCGAGACGTCGTCGACCATGTTCCCTCAGAGGCTACGCTGCGGGCGCCTGGACGGGGTTCTCGTAGCGTCTCGGTCCTGAAGCGAGATTTCGGAGCGGCGCACACCCGAAGTGTCGTGCTGAGGCGGGCGCCCGCCCGCTGAAGTAGCCTGCGGGATGTCAAAACTCGGTTCGCGACGCGAGAGAAATCGAGATCTACATGCGGAACGCAAGTTTTGGCACCTCACAGGCTCTCTCGTAGGCTCTCAGGCGCCGGAGTTCGCCGGCGCCATGATCGCCTCGAGCCGCTCGAGACTGGCGGCCGGCCACAGGGCTTTCGAGTCGTAGTACACCTCGAACGCTCGCGCTGAGTCCGGGAGCGTGATCCAGGGCAGTTTGGACCTGGTGAAGATGTGGACATCAGGCACAACGCTCGAGGGCTCGTCGAGCGTGCCGCCGCGGACGAACCGCACCCCTGGGTGTCCGTAGTGGCTGAAGACCGCCACCTGGCAGGTCGGACAGCGGAAGATCCGCTGCGTGCTGCCGTCGTCGCGAGGCACGTCGGTCGGCTGCGGGGCGCCGGCGAGCAGCTCCACACGGTCGGTCTCGATCAGCAGGTTGATGACGAAGGCGCTTCCGGTCTGCCGCTGGCAGTTCAGGCAGTGACAGCAGTGCGTGAAGAGCGGATCGGACGTGAGCCGGTAGCGGACCGCTGCGCAGGCGCAGCCACCCTCACGGGGGACGCTCATGATCTCCTCCTCGAGGACAGGGCGACGGAGTCTGGACAGTACCCCGTTTCCGCGGCCTCCTCGGTCACGGCCGCTCGACGTGGGAAACGGCGGCGGGCTGAGCGAGGACAACGGTTACTCTCGGCCATTGTTGCGAGCCGGCGGACGTCCGGCCTCCTGCAGGGCTTCGGCCAGCAGGCTGACCTGCTCGAGGGGTCGCGCCGCACGTTCACGGTGCGGGTGGAGGCCTTCCAGGGCGTGTACGAGGCCGGTATCGCGCAGGCGCTCCGTTTGCCAACGTCGAGTACACTGGCGACGTCTTCTACGGCATCGACGACGACGGAGCGCTCGACATCGTGAGGTGAGCTGCCGGAGGCGTCGCTAGCCGCGACGCTTGTCGTCCGCCTTCGGCGGCAGTGCTGTCGCCGTGGCGGGCCCGACAGCCGGGCGATCCCGCACATCTTGTCACGCGAGCCAGCCGAGGACGGCTTCAGCAGCACCGTGGCCGGCTTCGTTCTGGCCCCAGCCACTTGCTCGCGCCCGCTACAAGCCGAAGCTCTCGATCCCGCATGCGGACGTCGCGGTCTGTTGGAACTGCGACACCCGCCTGAGTTTGGCGGATTGCTGCCGAGGCTGGTTCGCTTGCTACTGTCGTGCGGGTCCAGTGAGTGAGAGCGGTACCGGTCTTGCTTTGCGCCTTCCGCTGCACGTTCGTGACGCGATCGTGGGAGGTGTAGAGATGGCAACCGGAACCGTGAAGTGGTTCAGCAACGACAAGGGCTACGGCTTCATCACGCAGGACGACGGGGGCAAGGACGTCTTCGTCCACCACAGCGCGATCAGCGGCGAGGGCTTCAAGAGCCTGGCCGAGGGGGCGAAGGTGGAGTACGAGGTTGAGGAGGGGCCGAAGGGGCCGCAGGCACGCGACGTCAGCATCGTCACTTCGGTCTGATCTCTTTCCTCGCCCGGCGCCGTCCACCGGATCCTGCCCCGGGTGTGCCGAGCGATCCAGAGCTTCGCGCTCGCGCTGCCACGCGCAGCAGGTCCAGAATGCGCCGCCGGTTCGGTTTCGCGAGGACCTCGAACGCTACTAACATGCGTCCGCTCACGTCGAGATGAAGCTCTCAACCAGCTAGGCACGCCTCCAAGAAACACGGGGCGCTACGGCACAGCGCGCGCCCCCGCTCGCCCAGGTCAGTAGGCGGCTCCGGTGACAAGGCGGGCAACGACGAACGCGAGCGTGATCGTGAACGCCACGACCAGCGCAAGCGACGCTATGAGCACAACAACGGCCTGCCAGAGGGGGCGCTCGCTGCTCTCGGCCGGCACTGGCGGCGTCGGTTCCCAGCGACGAGACGGCAAGCGCCACAGTCGATGTCGGCGTGGAGAGATAATCAGGAGCGCGCCGGTTGTCGTCCACGACGCCGCGAGCCTGATCGCCTCCCCCCTTCCGTGGATCGTCGTCAGGCGAGGGAGATCGAGCGCGAGCAGGATGAGCTCCGGGGGGACGACGACCCACCGGTTCTCACGATCGACCGCGAGGACGTCCTCGCCCAGAAGGAGCCCATGCTGACCATCAGCTGTTCGGACAGCCAGCGCGCGTGGCTCGTTCGCCTCTCCGACCCAAACCTCCTCGACCCAGCCGACGTCGCCGTCG
>JAXIPI010000174.1:0-3380 GCA_045403015.1 Gaiellaceae bacterium
CGACTCGTGTCGCGCGCTGCCTCGAGTGCGGCGGTTCCTTCGCCGAGCGGGAACGTGGCAGTCAAGAGTGGGGCGGGATCGACGCCGCTTGTTGCCATGAACCGGATGGTGCGCGGCCACATCCCGGCCGAGCCGATGATCCCTTGGACCCGGAGCGCTTTCGACTGGACAAGGCCGATCTCAACGGCGGCGGTGCCGCCAACGTCGATGCCGACCAGCACGACCCGTGCGCCGTGCGCCGCAATCGGGAACGCGCCCGCCATTGCTGCCGGAACGCCCGCGGCCTCGATCACCACGTCGAATCCGCGTCCGCCCGTCGTCTCCTCGGTCTGTTCGGACAGCTCGCCCGCAGCCGGGTCGATCACGTGTTTCGCCCCGATCTCGAGCCCGAGTGCGCGGCGGTGGGACTGAGGTTCGATGAGTGTCACCGAGCCGCCCATCGTGGCTGCGGCCAACGTGCAGAGAAGGCCGATCGGCCCGCCGCCGACGACGGCGACCTCGTCGCTCGCGTCGATCCCGCCCGCGGCCACGCTGGCGTTGTAGGCGACCGAGAAGGGCTCGACGAAGGCGCCCTGACTGAACGAGAGCTCTTCGGGGATGCGGTGGAGCCAGGATGCGTTCGCGACGAAGTACTCGGCGTCGGCGCCGCTGATCGAGAATCCGAAGTGGTCGTCGCCGTTGTTGACCACACACTCGCCAACCACGCGGTCGCCCGCACGAAGAGTGGTGACCCTAGTTCCGACCTCAGCTACCTCGCCTGACCATTCGTGACCAGGGATGATCGGATAGGAAACCGGGATGATGTAGCGGCCCTCATAGAGCTCGAAGTCCGAGTGGCAGATGCCGACGTTTCGGGAACGCACGAGCACCTCGTCTGCCGCGATCGTTGGGATGTCGAGCTCGCGGATCGTTGCGTGCCGCGGTTCGTCGAACACCAGCGCTTTCATGCGGAGTTCCTCCTCACTGGTTGATCAGAACCTTGATCTCGTCCGCGGCCCCTGATGCGAGCCGCGCGAACGCGTCGGGTGCACCGTCCAACGTGACACTGCTGGTGACGATGCGCTCGACTGGCAGGCTCCCCGCTGCGATCTGCGCCGCGACCCGGTCGAAGTCGTACACCCAGTAACACCAGGTGCCGACGATCGTTAGATCGTTGAGCGACCACAGCATCGGCTCGACGGACGCCTCGCCGACGAACAATCCCGTCTGCGCGAGCGTGCCGCGCCGGCGGAGCGAGCTGATGCCTGACGAAAATCCGTCCCGATGCCCTGAGCATTCGATCACCACGTCCACACCCAGCCCACCCGTCTGCTCCCGCAGCAACTCCGGTACGTCGACGGACGTGGGGTCGAGAACCACGGCGACCCCGAGTGCTTCGGCGCGTGCGCGTCGCGCGGGGTTCGGCTCCGAGATATAGACGGTCGAGGCTCCGGCCGAGTGCGCGCAGAGCGCAGCGAGTGCGCCGATCGGCCCCGCCCCGGTCACGAGCACGCTGTCGCCGGGTGCGACGCCGGCTCGTTCGACACCATACGCCGCGACCGCAGTCGGTTCGATCACCGCCCCTTGCTCGTATGTGACCGATTCGGGGAGACGGACGACCTGATACTCGGCAACTGTCGCCAGCTCGGACATTCCGCCCCAGTCATGGGACAATCCGACACAGGCCATCGTTGCGCACAGGTGCTGGAGACCCCGCCGGCAATACGCGCAGTGACCGCAGTACGCGAGCGGCATGATCGCGACGCGATCGCCCTCGGCGACGCTCGTTACGCCCGGGCCGGTCGCGACGACGTCGCCTGCGAACTCGTGCCCGAGGATCTGCGGGTTCTGTGCGCCAGTCAGCGGATGCGGCTCGACGGCCGTCACGATCGGCCCCGCAACGTATTCATGCAGGTCGGTGCCGCAGATCCCGCAGGTCGCGACTCGCACGAGGACCTCGCCTGCGCCGGGCGAGGACGGTTCCGCTACCTCCTCGATGCGGAGGTCGCGCGCGGCGTGAAAGCGAAGGGCCTGCACGCGCCTATAGCTCCTCGACGACCCGGTAGGTCGTCATGGCACGACGCGCTCCGCGCGCAAGCGCGCAAAAAGCTCGGTGAACGAGGACTCCGTGTCGCGGAGTCCGAAGAACCCGAGTCGCCTACTGCGCCCCATATCGGTGAACGTCTCGACCGTGCGGCCGAGATCGGCATCCGTGTGCCACCAGGAGGCGAGGCTGTCGACGTTCAGGTCGCGGAGGCCGTGACGGCGGACGATCTCGGGCCAGATCTCACCTGCGCCAGCCATTTGCTGCTCGAGCGGCACGGGCTCGCCGTCGAACGGAACAGCCTCGACGTCGAGCGCGGCCGCCAGCCGCGGCCACAGTCGCCTCCAGCGGAAGACATCGCCGTTGACAATGTTGAGCGCTTGGTTCGCCGCGCCGGGTGACGTGGCAGCCCAGACAAGATGCTCAGCGAGCAGGCGCGCGTCTGTGACGTCCGTGACTGCTTCCCACTGCTCGCGCGAGCCGGGATAGTGAAACCCTCGGCCGGTCTCCCGACAGATCGCCGCGTAGACGGCGAGCGTGACGCCCATGTTCATCGCGTTCCCGAGCGCCCAGCCGATCAGCGTGTGCGGCCGGTGTACGGACCATGTGAATCCCTCACGCTCGGCAGTTGCGAAGAGGATGTCCTCCTGCACGTAGTAGAAGTTCTCGTACGGGAGCCGAGACTGATCTTCGGAAAACGGGGTATCCGGCTGTACTTTCGCGTACGCCTCGAACGGCCCGAGATAGTGCTTCAGCCCCGTGACGAGCGCCACGTGACGCACCGATTTCTCGGCCGCGGCCGCCTCGAGAAGATTTTCGATCATGCGCCCATTGACGTCGCAGTTCTCAGCCTCGGTGGGCTGCCGCGACCATGTCGTGTAGAAGACATGCGTCGGAGCGGTGCCGCTCACGGCATCGGTGACGGCGTCTGCATCCTCGAGGTCCGCAACAAGAGGGGTGATGCGCTCGTCGATGTCGTGCGGGCGACGGCACAACCCAGCGACCTCCCAACCGTCGGCGAGGAGCTGCTGCGCGAGGTTTCCTCCGCTGATTCCTGTAACGCCGACGACAAGGGCGCGCCCCGGAGTGCGTCCCTCGACGGTCATCGTTTCTGCTTAGTAGCGAGCGGCGTCGCGCGCTTGTGCGCGGGCCGCGCCACCTTCACCCGGCGGGCAGCCGCTGCCGTGCTGGTCTCGGTCGGCTCGTGTCCCGTCTCCGCACCGCGTCGGCCGCGGACGACCCAGATCGCGCGCACACTCTCTACGCCGTCGTTGCTGAGGCGGTGAGGCGTCGACGACGGGAAGGTGATCGAGTCGCCTGGCTCCAGGACGAATTCGTCGAATCCGACGACCACACG
>JAXIPI010000367.1:0-3584 GCA_045403015.1 Gaiellaceae bacterium
CCCCGGGCCCGCGGCGGGGGCCCGGGGGGTGGGGGGGGGGGCCCCCCGGCCCACCCCCCGGGGGCGGCGGCCGGCGCGCGACGCCCCGAGCGACTCAGAGCCGCGCCGCGCGGCCTCCATTGTGGCGAAAGATACGCCCGAAGATCCACCAGGCGAACGACGCCGTTCCGGACACGTCCGGGGACAGTCCCCGGACGTGTCCCGGGCGAGCATGGCTGTTGCGGGCGTGCTGGAGGTCACGTATTGTCTAGGCAATGCCTAGGCAAATGCTTTCTGCGGCGTCGGCCGCACGAGCGCTCGGGATCAGCGTCGAGACGCTTCGGCGCTGGGATCGCGACGGCAAGATCCACGTCGAGCGGGACTCGGCGAACCGGCGCGTCGTCCCGGCGGCCGAGGTGGAGCGTCTCCGCGGTCCAGTCGGCGAGGAGTCGCTCTCGGCCCGCAACCGCTTCCGCGGCGTCGTTCGTTCCGTCGAGGTCGACGGGCTCATCGCACGAGTCGAGATCGACGTCACCGAGCCGTCCCGCGTCGTCGCGATCGTGACTCGCGAGTCGGTCGAGGAGCTCGGACTCCACGCCGGCATGAGCGCGGCCGGGGTCGTCAAGTCGACCTCCGTGATGGTCGAGCGGTGAGGCGCGGGCTTGCCTTCGGCGGGGTGCTTGCCGCGACGGTCGCGCTCGTCGCCGGCTTCACGTCGACCCGCGCTGAGGGACCCGCGACCGTGTACGCAGCGGCTTCGCTCACCGACGTCCTCCCGAAAGTCTCGCCGTCCTCCCGCTTCCAGTTCGCCGGCTCGAACCAGCTTGCACTCCAGATCGCTCGCGGGGCGCCGGCCGACGTCTTCGCCTCGGCGAGCCCGATCTACACGCAGGATCTCTATCGGCAGGGCCTCGTTGGGAAGCCCCGCACGTTTGCGACGAACTCCCTCGTTCTCGCTGTGCCGCGCTCGAATCCGGCGAAGATCCACAGCGTCTTCGACCTCGCAAAGCGGTCGAAGCTGAAGCTCGTCGTCGCGGGCCAGAGGGTGCCGATCGGCCTCTACACGCGCGAGGTGCTGAAACGGCTCGAGCTCCTGCGCGTCCTGCGGAAGGCGGTCAGCCAGGAGCCGGACGTGAAGGGGATCGTCGGCAAGCTCGCTCTCGGCGAAGTCGACGCCGGCTTCGTCTACGCGACCGATGTCCGCGCCGCCTCGTCGCGGCTGATCGCAATCCCGTTGCCGAAGCGGTCACAGCCGACTGTCCGGTACGAGGTCGCGGTCGTGAAGAGCTCGAGCAACCGAGAGGGAGCGCTCGAGATCGTCGCCGACTTGCTCAGCACCGACGGCAGGCGCGAGCTGGCGAAAGCCGGCTTCGGGCTACCGTGAAGAACCCGTTCGCGGCGGCGCTTGCAGTCGCGACGGCGATCACCCTCTCGTTCCTCATCCTCCCGATCGTCGCGATCTTCCTCCAGATCCCGCTCGGCCGGCTCATCGAGGGCATGACGTCTCCGGCTGCCGTCGACGCGCTGATCGTGACGCTGAAGACGAATCTGATCGCCAACGCCCTGATCCTGCTCTTCGGAACGCCGACGGCGTATCTGATAGCGACACGCTCGTTTCGGGGCCGGGCGCTCCTCGTGACCGCAGTCGAGCTGCCGCTCGTGCTGCCGCCGGCGGTGGCGGGAATCGGACTCCTCGCCGCGTTCGGACGGATCGGCCTGCTCGGCGGGACGCTCGGATTCTTCGGGCTCGAGATCGCATTCACCCAGCTCGCGGTCGTCCTGGCGGTGATGTTCGTCGCGAGCCCGTTCTACCTCCGCGCCGGAATCTCGGCCTTCGAGGCTGTCGACTCCTCGCTCACCGGAGCTGCCCGGACGCTGGGCGCCGGCCCCGGCCGGACGTTCTTCCGCGTCGCGCTGCCGCTTGCTGCCGGGGGTCTCGGCGGCGGGTGGGCGCTCGCGTTTGCCCGCGGGATCGGCGAGTTCGGTGCGACGATCATGTTCGCCGGCTCCCTCCAGGGAGTCACGCAAACGCTGTCGCTCGCCGTCTACGAGCAGTTCGACGTCGACTTCGACGTCGCTCTCGCGATCGGCGCCGAGCTCGTCCTCGTCAGCGCCGCGATCCTCCTCGCCGTCAAGCTCGTGCCCTCATGGACCAGCTCAACCTCCACCTCGACCACCCTCTCCGCTCCTTCCGCCTCTCGCTAGACCTCGAGCTCGGGCGGGAGACGCTCGCGCTTGTCGGACCGTCGGGAGCGGGGAAGTCGAGCGTGCTGCGCTCGATCGCGGGGCTGCTTCGACCGGAGCGCGGCCGCGTCGCGCTGGGAGCAGAGGCCTGGCTCGACACGGCGGCCGGGATTGACCTTCCGCCCGAGCGCCGCTCGGTCGGGCTCGTCTTCCAGGAGTACGCGCTCTTCCCGCACTTCGACGTTCGCCGCAATGTGGCCTTCGGCGGCCGCGAGCGGGTCGACGAGCTGCTCGAGCGCTTCCGGATCTCGCATCTCGCCGGCGCCCGCCCCGGCGATCTCTCGGGCGGGGAGAGGCAACGCGTCGCGCTGGCGCGGGCGCTCGCGCGCGACCCGGCAGTCCTCCTGCTCGACGAACCGCTCTCGGCACTCGACACGCACACGCGCGGCGTCGTCCGCAGCGAGCTCACGGAGTTGCTGGCCGAGCTGCGGCTCCCGACGCTGCTCGTCACGCACGACTTCGAGGACGCCGCGGCGCTCGCCGATCGCGTCGGCGTGATCGTCGACGGCCGGATCCTCCAGCTCGGGAGCGCCGACGAGCTGCTCGCCGCGCCGGCGGACGCGTTCGTGGCGAGCTTTACGGGAGCGAACCTCCTGCACGGAACCGCACGGGCGGGCGCCGGGGGTTTGACCGAGGTCGTGCTCGACGCGGGCGGCTCCGCGTTCACGACCGATGCGGGTGAGGGGAGGGTCGGCCTCGCCGTCTACCCCTGGGAGATCTCGCTCGCCCGCTCCGTGCCGGCAGATTCCGCCGTGAACCACGTTCAGGGCAACGTGCGCTCGCTCGTCGCGCTCGGGAACCGCATCCGAGTGCGGGTCGGCCCTCTGACCGCTGAGGTCACGGCGGCTTCGGCGAACCGGCTCGCGCTTGCCGAGGGCGATCCGGTCGTCGCCTCGTTCAAGGCGACCGCGACCCGTCTCGTCTCGCTCTAACCGGGACTACGCGGGAACGGCCGCTGCGACCGGCCAGGCGGCACCGATGCCGAGCTCGTCGGCGAGCGCAGCCACGATCTCCGGATCGAACTGCGTGCCTGAGCAGCGCGCGAGCTCGGCGACCGCCTCGTCGTCGGTGAGCCGGCCGCGGTAGACCCGGTCCGACGTCATCGCGTCGTAGGCGTCCGCAACGAAGATGATCCTGGCGCCGAGCGGAATGTCTTCTCCGCTGACTCCGTCCGGGTAGCCGGAGCCGTCCCAGCGTTCGTGGTGGTGCAGGACCCAGTCCGCTACCGGATCGACTCCGAGGCTCTCGAGCATGCGGAAGCCGATCTGCGGGTGGCGCTCGAGCACGAGCCGCTCCGTCTCCGAGAGCGGGCCGGGCTTGCGGAGGATCTCTTCCGGGATCGCCAGCTTGCCGAGGTCGTG
>JAXIPI010000018.1:0-4801 GCA_045403015.1 Gaiellaceae bacterium
TCGCCGGAGAGCTACTACTCCGTCTCCGACCGGCTCGCCGAGGAGATTCCGGGTGGCTACAAGCCCGACCAGTACTCGAACATGTCGAATCCAGAGGCCCACTACGAGACGACAGGCCCGGAGATCTGGCAGCAGACCGGCGGTGAGATCGACGCGGTCGTGATCTCCGTCGGCACGGGCGGGACGATCTCGGGCGCGGGGCGCTATCTGAAGGAGCAGAACCCGGACCTCCTGATCGTCGGCGCCGACCCGGAGGGCTCGATCTACACGTCGGAGGACACGCATCCCTATCTCGTCGAGGGGATCGGCAAGGACACGTGGCCGGTGACGATGTCGCGCGATGTCGTCGACCGCTGGGTGCGCGTCTCGGACCGAGACTCGTTCGTGACCGCGCGGCGGTTGGCGCGGGAGGAGGGAATTCTCGCGGGCGGCTCCGCCGGGACGACGATCTGGGCGGCGCTGGAAGTCGCGAAGGACCTCGGGGCGGACGCGACGATCCTCACGCTGCTCCCCGACTCCGGGCGCTCGTACCTCTCGAAGTTCTACGACGACAACTGGATGCTCCAGTACGGATTCCTCGAGCGGCGCTCGCCGGCGCCGACGATCGAGCAGGTGCTGCGCTTCAAGCGCGCCGAGGAGCACGAGGTGCCGGATCTGGTCACGATCGAGTCACACGCGAAGGTCGGGCAGGCGATCGAGCTGATGCAGCGCTACTCGATCTCGCAGCTTCCGGTCGTGCGCGACGGCGACACGGAGTCGCTCGCGGACGTGGTCGGCTCGCTGCAGGAGCGGGGCGTGCTCGACCGCGTCTTCAAGAACCCGGACGCACTGAACGAGGATGTGGCCGCGTTGATGCAGCCCCCGCTTGCCACGGTGGACGTCGGCGACTCGCTCGATCAGGTGTTCGCGGACCTCTCAGGCCCGAACGCGGCGGTCGTCGTGGCGGCGGCAGGACGGCCGACGGCGATCCTCACGCGGTCTGATCTGCTGGACTACCTCGCCCATCAGCGCTCGCAGGTGAACGGGGCGTAACGGTGCTTCGCCTCTACGACTTCGCTGCCTCTGCCAACTGCTACAAGGTGCGGCTCCTCGCCGCCCAGCTCGGTCTGGAGCTCGAGCGGGTACCGGTCGACCTCTTCGCCGGCGAGTCCCAGACACCGGAGCACATGGCGCGAAACCCAGCCGGGCGGACGCCCGTGCTCGAGCTCGAGTCCGGCGAGCATCTCGCCGAGTCGGGCGCGATCCTCCTCTATCTCGCGGAGGGAACGCCGCTCCTTCCCGAGGGCAAGCTCGGCAGGGCGCGCGCCGCGCAGTGGCTCTTCTTCGAGCAGAACCTGCTCGAGCCGAACATCGGCACGGGTCGCTTCTGGATCCTGACGGGCCGCGCCGAAGGGCACGAGGCGCTCGTCGAGCGCTGGCAGAACGTCGGCAGGCAGTCGCTCGACGTGCTCGAGCGCCATCTCGCTGCGCACGACTTCCTCCTTGGAGCCGACTACTCCGTCGCCGACATCGGCCTCTACGCCTACACCCACGTCGCCGGCGACGCCGGCATCGAGCTTGCGGACTATCCGGCCGTCGAGGCCTGGCTCGAGCGGGTCGAAGCACGGCCGGGCTTCATGAACGACCTCGAGCCCTATCCCGCGACTGCCGGCGCGGGCGGCCGTTCCGCCCACGGCTAGCAGCCTCAGGCGGCCTGATCCGCGGGCGCGCTTCGCACCTCGGCGGGCTCAGTCGAGACGGGCTCGGCAGTCTGGCTCTCCTGCCGCACGGCGACGAAGACCGAGCCGACGATCAGCGCCGCGCCGAGGCCGGTGGTCAGCGTGATCTGCTCGTCGAGCAGGACGGCGCCGAGCACGATCGCGACAAGCGGGTTCACGTACTGGTGCGTGACCACCTTCGAGATCGGCGCGTTCCGCAGCAGCCAGGCGTACGCGGTGAAGCCGATCAGCGTGCCGGCCAGCCCGAGATAGAGCCAGGCGGCCACCGACTCCAGGCTGAAGGCGCCGGGATCGACGTTGCCGAGCTCGCCGGTCGCTGTTCCGAGCACGAGCAGGAAGAGCGCGGCGCTCAGCGTCTCCCACGTCGTGGCGACGAAGCCGTCCTCCGGCAGCGGCAGCCGGTGCGCGAAGAACGAGCCGAGCGACCACGAGAGGGTCGCGCCGACCATCAACGCGAGGCCGATCGCGCTGGAGGAGCCGTCGACGCCGGGGACCACGATCAGGGCGAGTCCGACGAGGCCGACCAGGACGCTCAGCTGGGTGGCGACTGCCACCCGCTCCCGTGCGAGCGTGCGCAGCACGATCACCTGCAGCGGCACCGTTCCGACGATCATCGCGGCCGTGCTCGAGTCGATTCGCGTCTCGGCGAGCGTGACGCCGCCCACGCCGAGCCCGAGCAGCGCAAGACCGAGCAGCGCCGAGGAGGCGAGCTCGCGGCGCGTGACACGCAGGCTCCGGCCGCTCAGACTCAGGATCAGCGCCAGCAGCGCGCCCGCGAGCAGAAAGCGTAGGCCGGCGGAGAGGAACGCGGGCAGCGTCCGCACGGAGATCTTGATCGCGACGTACGTCGAGCCCCAGACGAGGTACACCGTCCAGAGGGCGGTCAGGAACTTCCAGCGAGCGGCCATCTCTCTCCACCGCAACGCACGCGACCGGCGTGAGATTCCGCAGAGGAGGTTCTAGCGAGGGATGAAGCTCGCTTCGTGGCCTCGTTGGTTCGCCGTTTCGAGCTCCTCGCGCGTGAGCGCGCCGATTCGCTCGAGCAGCTCGAGCTCGTCACGAAGGTGGGTGTGCATCATCTCCGGTCCGTCGGTCGCGATCGTGAATGCGACGCCGTTCTCGACAAAGGCGCGGAAGGTGTCGCGGACGGCATCCTCGTCTGCCAGGGCCTTCGTGAGCAGGTTCGAAGTGGGACAGATCTCCAGCACGGTGCCCGCCTCGCGCAACCGGCGCATCAGCTCGAGGTCGCGCGCCGCGAGGATCCCGTGCCCGATCCGCTCCGGCCGCAGGTGCTCGATCACCTCGCCAAGCTCTTCCGCGCCGGTCTCGCCCTCCTCGCCGACGTGGATCGTGACGCCGAGGCCGGCCTCACGCGCCGTCTCCACCATCGGCTTGATCTGGGTGTAGTCGTACCGACCGCCGCCCGGCCGCGGCCCGGCGATGTCGACGCCGACCACGCCGCGCGAGGCCCAGCGGATCGCCTTCTCGACCACGATCTCGTTCTGGCGCGGCGCGAAGGTGCGGTCCATCATCAGGATCAGCCCGCACCGCACCTGCGGGTACTCGAGCCGGGCGACGTCGAGGCCTCTGACGGCTGCGAGGATGATGTGGTCGAGATCCCGCTCGCCGCCGCGGTTGCGCTTCATCGGATTGAAGCGGAGCTCGAGCGTCGTGATCCGCTGTGAGCGGTAGGCGCCGCCGATCGCGGCGTGGACGGAACGCTCGACCGCGAGCGGGGAGGACTGGATCAGCTCCGTCCAGTGGTAGATCCGGTCGAGCGCATCGAGGTTGGGGACACCGCGGGCGTCGGACACCGTCACGAGCGCGTCGAACTCCCAGTAGTCCTTCACCGGCAGTGCGATCCCCTGCTCGTGCGCCAGCGACCAGAGGATCTCGGACGCGACGGAGCCGCCGAGGTGGGTGTGGAGCTCAGCGAGACCCTCGGAGAACATCCGCGCGAGCTTACCCTTGCGGCCGAAACCGAAGTTCCAGGGACAGTCCCCGAAACTCGGGTTACGCAGCGTTGAGCGCGCCGGCGAGGAAGCCGCGAAGCGCCGGGATGATCTCCGGGTCGATCGTGTGCGGGACGAGGGACTCGTGGTAGGCGACGTCTGCGCCGGCCGTGACCAGCAGTTCGCGTGCCGCGCGGCCCCAGTCGACCGGGATCACCGGGTCGAGAGTGCCGTGGGCGATCGCCACCGGATAGCCGTCCAGATCGGAGACGTCGATCTCGAGCCCGTCGACGTTCGGGATGAAGCCGGAGAGGGCGATGATCGCCAGGGGACGCTTCGCCGGCCCACGACCCAGGCTGAGCGCCCAGGTCATCGCCGTCCCCTGTGAGAAGCCGCCCAGCACGACCGGCTGGGGCAGGCCGTCGAGGAGCTCGGCGAGCGCGACGAAGCTCGGCCAGAAGGTCTCCGGCTCCGGCGTCGGGATCCCGCCGAGCCGGTACCAGTGCGCGCCTCCCGGCGGCAGCGCAAGCGGCCCGCGCGGAGTGACGCCGTGCAGCCGGCGGTCGGGATCGAGCGCGTCGAGGAGCGGGTGCAGGTCGTACTCGTCGGCGCCGCGGCCGTGGAGCAGGACGAGCGACCCCTCCGGCTCGCTCGCAGCCGGTCGCTCGAGGACCTGCAGCGTCATCCGCGGGGATTCGGCAGCGGCGTCAGCGCGGGCTCGATCTGCTCGCGCAGATGCTCGAACGCCGGCGGCAGCGAAAGCCGCTCGCCGAGGCGCTCGGGGTCCTCGTCGGTGGCGAACCCCGGCCCGAGCGTCGCGAGCTCGAAGAGAATCCCGTTCGGCTCGCGGAAGTACACAGACTTGAAGTAGAAGCGGTCGATCACGGGCGTGGGTCGCATGCCCGCCTCGGCTACCCGCTGCTGCCAGGCATCGTGCTCGTCGATGTTCGTCGCCCACGCGACGTGATGAACCGTGCCCGCGCCCGGGATCCCGCGGCCCTCGGGTGCCGGGTCGTACGCGTAGAAGCCGCCGCGCTTGTCGCCGCGCGTCTCCCATTCGTTCTCGCCGTGGGGCTCGAAAGCGAGCGTCTCCTCGAGCAAGGGACGGGTGCGCTCAGGGTCGATCGCGAA
>JAXIPI010000280.1:0-5150 GCA_045403015.1 Gaiellaceae bacterium
GCGCTCTCGCCCTTCAACCGCAGCGCGACGAGGAAGCCGCCGATCTGCGGTTGAAGGGCGAGAGCGCAGAGCGACGAGGAAGCCGCCGATCTGGGCCTGGGTCGCCTCGCCGCGCATGATCTCGTCCATCACCTCGCGTGCCTGCTCACGCGAGAGCTGTCGTCCTTCGAGGAGCTCGGCGAGGGCGGCCTGGATCATGGGGCGAGGAAGTTCTCGGCGAGCTCGTTCCCCAGCGGCGTCAAGACGCTCTCGGGGTGGAACTGAACGCCCTCGATCGGAAGCTCGCGATGGCGGACGCCCATCACCTCGCCGTCGGGTGTTCGCGCGGTCACCTCGAGCTCCGCCGGCACGTCGAGCGCAGCGAGAGAGTGGTAGCGGCCGGCTTCGAAGTTCGCCGGCAGCCCGGCGAAGATGCCCTTGCCGTCGTGCGCGATCGGGGACGACTTCCCGTGCAGGAGCGCGCGGGCCTGGCCGACCTCGCCCCCGAACGCCGCCACGATCGCCTGGTGGCCGAGGCAGACGCCGAGTGTGGGGACGTGCGGTCCGAGCCGGCGGATCACGTCGACCGAGACGCCGGCGTCCGTCGGGCGGCCGGGGCCGGGGGAGATGACGACGTGCGACGGCGCCAGCTGCTCCGCCTCGTCCGCTGTGATCGCGTCGTTCCGGAACACGCGCACCTCGGCGCCGAGCTCCTGGAAGAGGTGGACGAGGTTGTACGTAAACGAGTCGTAGTTGTCGATCATCAGCAGCATCTAGGCACCCTTCTCGGCGAGGTCGATCGCGGCTTCCAGCGCGGCGAGCTTGTTCAGGCACTCCTGGTGCTCGGCGGCTGGATCCGAGTCTGCCACGATCCCCGCCCCTGCCTGCAGCCGCGCCACTCCGTCACTGAGCGCGATCGTGCGGATCGCGATGCACGTGTCCATCGTGCCGCCCGGCAGGACGTAGCCGACCGCACCCGCGTAGGTGCCGCGGCGGTGGCCTTCGAGCTCCGAGACGATCTGCATCGCGCGCACCTTGGGCGCTCCCGACACGGTGCCGGCCGGGAAGCAGGCCCGCAGGAGGTCGAACGGCGTCACACCGTCGCGGAGCTCGCCGGTCACCTCGGAAACCAGGTGCGTGACGTGCGAGAACCGCTCAGGCTCGAGGTAGCGAGCGACGCGGACCGTGCCCGCCTCGCACACGCGGGAGAGGTCGTTGCGGCCGAGGTCGACGAGCATCACGTGCTCGGCGCGGTCCTTCTCGGAGGCGAGTAGCCGCTCGGCGTCGCCCTCGCCCGGCTCGGTCGTTCCCGCGATCGGGTTCAGACTCGCCGTCCCGTTCTCGCACTTGACCAGGGTCTCGGGCGAGGAGCCGATCAGCGCGAGCTCGTCGAGCTCGAGCAGGAAGAGGTACGGCGAGGGGTTGACGCGGCGGAGTGCACGGTAGAGCTCGACCGCCGACGCAGACGTTGTCCGCTCCGCGCGCTGCGAGAGGACGACCTGGAAGGCGTCGCCGGCCCGGATCAGCTCCTTGATCCGCCGCACCCCCGCCTCATAGGTGGCCTGGTCGGGGTAGCGCCGCACCTCGGTGCTCGAGGAGAGATTGTGTTCCTGTAACACAATCTCCGTCTCGAGCCTCGTCGCGATCTCGTCCTGGTCTCCAGCGAGGACCTCGGCGGTGCCGCTGCCGTGGTCGAAGCGGACGAGTGTCTCGGCCACGACGAACCGGCTTTCCGGGAGACCAGCGCCGTCGGCTGGGAGCGGAACCGTGGGCTCGAGCTTGGCCACGTAGTCGTAAGCGAGGTAGCCGACGACCGGCTCGTCGAGGCTCTCCGCCTCCTCGAACGTGACGAGCCGCGAGCCGGAGCCGATGAACGAGTGGCGGCCGAGCCGCCCCTGCTCGACCGACTCGAGCAGGAAGCTCGCCGGGGCGCCCGCGCGCAGGCGGAGGTACGCGCCGAGCGGAGTGAGCAGGTCGGTCGGGATCGGCGAAGTCGTCACGGCCATAGACTGCCCGCAAATGCCGCTGCCAGATGTCCTCAATGCGCTTCTCCGGGCTCACGGCCCCTCGGGGCACGAGCAGCTCGCGTTCGACGTCGTCCGTGACGCAGTCGGCGATCTCGCGGAGGTGGAGACCGATTCGATCGGCAACATCGTCGCGCACCGCCGCGCTGAAGGCCCGCTGATCGCCTTTGTCGCCCACCTCGATGTGATCGGTCTGGCTGTGGCGCATGTCCCGGACGATGCGTTGATAGCTGCGCACCGGCTCGGAAGCTGGCGGGCGAACGTCGCTTACGGGCAACGGGTCGAGATCCGGACGAAGAAGGGCACCGTCCACGGCGTGATCGCACGGAAGGTGAAGGACAACGAGAAGGTCGAGTGGGAGCAGCTCTACGTCGACATCGGCGCGCGGAACGGGGAGGAGGCGCGCTCACTCGTCGAGATCGGCGACCCGATCGTCGTCGTCGCGCCGCCGCTCGAGCTGGCCGACGGTCGCATCGCCTCGCGAAGCCTCGACAACCGCGCGGGCGTCTACGTCGCGCTGGAGGCGCTGCGGCGACTCGAGGCCGTGAACGTCGCCGTCGTCGGCGCCGCCCAGGAGGAGCTCGGCGCGCAGGGCGCGCAGGCGGCCGTCCACGCTCTGCGGCCCGAGGTCGCGGTTGCGCTCGACGTCACCTACGCGACCGACGTGCCGGGGGACGACGCGGCGACCGGCGGCCACCACGTGCTCGGCGGTGGGCCAGCGATCTTCCGCGGCCCGGCCGTCAATCCGCGCGTGTTCGAGTTGCTGCTCGAGGCGGCGAAGGAAGAGGGGATCGACCACACCGTGGAGGCGGGAATGAAGACCTACACGGACGCCGATGTCACCTTCGCTTCCCGTGACGGCGTCCCCACGGGGCTCGTCTCGATCCCGCTCCGGAACATGCACTCGCCGATCGAGATCGTCCAGCTCTCCGATCTCGAGGCGTGCGTCCAGCTGCTCGTCGCCTTCGCGGCGCGAGTCCGTCCTGGCGACTCCTACTCCCGCTAGATTCACAGCATGACGCGCTCTGTGATCGTGTCCGCGGTCCGCACGCCCTTCGGCAAGCTGGGCGGCGGCCTCGCCGGCTACGAGGCGACCGAGCTCGGGTCGATTGTGATCAAGGCGGCGCTCGAGCGTATCGGCATCGAGCCGCACGAGCCCGAGTACGTGATCATGGGGCAGGTGCTGCAGGCAGGTGCCGGCCAGGCCCCGGCGCGCCAGGCCGCGATCGGTGCGGGGCTGCCGAAGGAGACGCCCGCGGACACGATCAACAAGGTCTGTGCCTCGTCGATCCGCGCCGTCCAGATCGCGGACACGATGATCCGCGCCGGTGATCACGAGGTGATCGTCACGGGCGGGATGGAGTCGATGTCGAACGCGCCCTATCTGCTCAAGAAGGCGCGCTTCGGCTACCGGCTCGGCCACGGCGAGCTGATCGACTCGATGATCTTCGACGGCCTCACCGACGCGTACGACTCGCTGCACATGGTGCAGCACAACTCGATGGTCTCTCGTGAGCTCGGGATCAGCCGCGAAGAACAGGATGCGTGGGCGTTCCGGTCGCAGCAACGCGCCGCGGCCGCCCAGGATGCGGGCAGGTACGAGGACGAGATCGTTCCGGTCGGCGGCGTCACCGCCGACGAGGGCATCCGGCGCGACACGTCGCTCGACTCGCTCGCGAAGCTGAAGCCGGTGTTCGACCCCGAGGGGACGACCACTGCCGGAAACGCGCCCGGCGTGAACGACGGTGCGTCCTGCGTGATCGTCACCTCGGAGGAGTTCGCGAAGCGGCGCGGCCTCGAAGTGCTGGGGACGATCGTCTCGCAGGGCTACGTCGCCGACGACTTCGCCTATCTGGTGCGGACGCCGGCCAACGCCGCCGCCGTCGCCTTCGAGAAGGCCGGGAAGAGCATCGACGACGTCAAGCGGGTGGAGATCAACGAGGCCTTCGCGTCGGTTGCCGTCAACTCGGCGCGGCTGCTCGGCGCCGACGAGGAGATCGTGAACGTGAACGGTGGCGCGGTCGCGCTCGGCCACCCGATCGGCGCCTCGGGTGGGCGGATCGTGGGCACGATGGTGCACGAGCTCCGTCGCAACGGCGGCGGCCTCGGCCTCGCCGCGATCTGCTCCGGCGGCGGCCAGGGCGACGCGCTCCTGATCGACGTCTAAGGCGCCTGGCCTGGCCGATACAGCCAATGTCCGCGGTGGACCGGTCCGGGGACTGTCCCCGGACGGGTCTCGCCGGGACGTGTCCGAGGGCAAACAATTCAGCAACTCTTTCTCCACAGGCGGACGCAGTTGAGGGTCTTCGCTCTCGCCTGCGCCTCAGTGGTGGCCTCGCTCGCGCTTGCGGCCGACGCGTCCGCCTGCAGCTGTTTGCGCGTCGATCTCATTCGCGACCTGCCGAGCGCCGACGGCGCCTTCGTCGGCACGGTGCTCGAGCGGCGCGTCGAGAAGCAGACGGCTGTCTACCTCTTCCGCGTCGAGCAGGTCTACAAGGGCGACATCGAGAACCGGATCGAGGTCGTGAGCGCGGCCAACGGCGCGGCGTGCGGGTTGGAGCTCCAGGTCGACCAGCGGATCGGGCTTCTCCTCACTCGTGAGGGCGGTGAGTGGCGGTCGAGCCTTTGCTCACAGGTCGACCCGTCGGCATTCCTCGCGCTGGCGAACGTCGACGACACCACGCCGCCGATCAACTGGGGAGGGATCGTCGTCGGCGTGCTCGTGCTCGGCGCCGGCACGTTCTTCCTCATCCGGAAGCTCCGAAGCTACAGAGCCTTGCGGTAGCGGAGCTCGGCGATCTCGGCACCCTGGAACAGCTCGAGCTTGCGGCCGTCGCACTCCCAGCCCGCGGCGCGGTAGAAGCGCTCACCGCGCTCGTTTCCCTCCATCACCCACAGGATCGCCCGCTCGAAGCCGGATGCGCGCATCGACCCCTCCGCCCGCTCGAGCATTGCGCGGCCGATGCCTCGGTCCCAGTAGGAAGGGTGAAGGTAGATCGCATACAGCTCACCCTCGTTCTCGGCCTCCTCGTCGCGCGAGCGGCCGACGCTCGCGAAGCCGACGACCTCACCGTCGAGCTCGGCGACGAAGGTCGCGCTCCCCGGCCGCGGTTGGCGGGCGAGCCCTTCGCGCCACATCCGTTGGCG
>JAXIPI010000111.1:0-3137 GCA_045403015.1 Gaiellaceae bacterium
CTGATCGTCCTCGCCTTCGGGTACGGGACCGGCTACGACTTCAACACCACCGGGTTGATCCCGACTGCGCTGGTCGTGTGTGCGATCACGGTCGGCCTGCTGCGCGCCGCCTACGACTCGTTCACGCTCGAGCTGGAGCGACTGCTGCACGCCCGCAAGCGAGCGCTCCTCCTCGGCAGCGGCCAGAGCCTGGCAACGCTGCGGCGCATGCTTTCGGGCAAGCGGGCCGGCATCGCCTACGAGTTCGTGGACGTGCTGCCGCCCGATCGCGAGAAGGAGCTGTCGGAGCGCATCGCGTTGACCCGGCCGGACGAGGTGATCCTCAACGAGGGCGACTTCGAGGAGGCGGCCGTCCTGGAGATCGTCGAGACGGCGCATCGCGCAGGGGTCAAGGTGCGCATCGCGCCGAAGACGACAGATTTGCTGCTCCAGCGTGGCGAGTACGTTCCGGGCCAGGGAATGCCGCTGTTCGAGTTGCGCCCGCCCGTGCTCGCCGGCACGGACTGGGTCGTGAAGAAGGCGTTCGACCTCGTCGTCAGCCTGGTCGTCGTCGTGGTCGGCCTGCCGCTCTGGCTGTTGATCGCGCTCGCGATCAGGCTCGACTCCCGCGGGCCGGTGCTCTATCGCGACCGGCGCGTCGGGGTGGCCGAGCGTGAGTTCGGAATGCTCAAGTTCCGCACGATGGTGGAGGGAGCCGCCGAGCTCCAGGACGAGCTGGAGAACCGGAACGAGGCCCCGGGCGCCCTCTTCAAGATCCGTGACGACCCCCGCCTGACCCGCGTTGGCAGGGTGCTGCGCAGGGCCTCGATCGACGAGCTGCCGCAGGTGCTGAACGTCCTCAGCGGCGAGATGAGCCTCGTCGGCCCCCGGCCGCTCCCCGTGAGGGATTACCAGCTGCTCGAGGGCTGGCACCGCAAGCGCTACAACGTGCTGCCGGGCATCACGGGCCTCTGGCAGATCTCGGGGCGCTCGTCGCTCACGTTCGACGATCTCGTGCGGCTCGACTTCTACTACATCGAGAACTGGTCGATCTGGCTGGACATCTCAATCCTCGTCAAGACGCTGCCCGCAGTGATCGCGCGACGGGGCGCTTATTAGTTTGCGCAAGATGAGCATCCGCGGGAGCGGATGCTCATCGCGCGAAGACCCCTAAAGGGGCCGCTTCGCGGCCCAACTCTGGCCAGTGCCCATCGGTTAGGGCTAACCGCTCCTTCACACCCCGTCCCTATGCTTCCCCGTGTGAAGGCGCCGAAGATCCTCGCGGTCGCGTCCGCGGTCGACCTCGACTACCGCTACGGCTGCACGCCCGCGTGGTGGCAGCTCTGGAAAGGCCTCTACGAGGTCGGTGTCGACCTGATCGTGACGCCCTATCGCGGGAAGCCGGTCGAGTCGCCCTGGTGGCGGACGGCGCCGAACCCGACCCGGGTCGAGGGCGAGAGCTACGCGGCGGTCCGCGGCGGGCTTGCGCGGCTCAAGGGCGACCGCTACCTCCGGCGTGCGGAGGAGAGCCCGGACGAGTCCGTGCTCGACAAGGCCGCGCGCGAGGCGATCTGGCGCTGGGTCACGCCCCGCTGGCGCCGGCACCTGACGAAGGTGCTCGAGCAGGAGAAGGACGTGGACGCGGTGATCGTCTTCACCGTTCCGATGGCGCACTTCCGTGGGATCCCCACCTACCTGCGCGAGCGGTTCGGCGTCCCCGTGATCTTTTACGACGGCGACGTGCCGATGAGCCTGCCGGAGTTCGGCGGCATGGACACCGGCTTCAACTACTACCACGGTGCCGACCCGTCCGAGTACGACCTGGTCGTCTCGAACTCCGAGGGCGGCCTGACGAGCCTGCTCGAGCTGGGGGCTCGACGCGCCGAGGCCGTCTTCTGGGGCGCCGATCCGGAGTTCTTCGCCCCCCGTCAGGTCGAGAAGGTGCACGACGTCTTCTTCTACGGCTACGGGGACAAGTTCCGGCGCGACTGGATGGCGGCGATGGTGGGCGAGCCCAGCCGAGCGGCGCCGGAGCTCGAGTTCGCGCTCGGTGGCCGCGACTTCCAGGGTGACACCGGTCGCGCCTGGCTCGTCGGCGACGTCCCGTTCAACGCCTTCGCGCAGGCGATCTCCGCCTCGCGAATCAACCTGAACATCACCCGCCGCTCGCACGCGAGCGTGACCGCCTCGTCGTCGTGTCGGCCGTTTGAGCTCGCCGCAGCCGGCGCCGCGATCGTCTCGAATCCCTACGAGGGGATCGAGCGCTGGTTCGAGCCGGGGCAGGAGCTGCTCGTCGTCAACGATGCGGACGAGGCGCTCGCGGCCTACCGCGAGCTGCTCGCCGACCCGGCACAGGCCGAGGCGATGGGCGCCCGCGCGCGCGAGCGCGTCCTCGACGAGCACACGTACGCCCATCGCGCACGTCAGCTGCTCTCGCTGGTCGGACTCGGTGCCCCGGCGGGCGTACGTGCCTGAGCGCCACCGCCTCGCGATCGTCCCGGCCCGGAACGAGGAGGCGGCGGTCGGCCGCGTCGTCGAGGAGCTGCGCGCCTTCGATCCCGAGCTCGACGTGCTCGTGATCAACGACGGCTCGGAGGACGCGACCGCAGCGAGCGCGGCCGCCGCGGGCGCGGCCGTGGTCAGCCTCCCGTTCAATCTCGGCATCGGCGGCGCAGTTCAAACGGGCTTCAAGTACGCGCTCGAGCACGGCTACGACACAGTGATCCGCCTCGACGGCGACGGCCAGCACGACCCGCAGGAGATCCCACAGCTGCTCGCACCGCTGGCGCGCGGCGAGGCCGACGTCGTCGTCGGCTCCCGGTTCGCCGACGGGAACAACGGCGACTACCGGCCGCCCTTCGCGCGCCGTGCCGGCATCCGCTGGTTCGCGCGGCTCGTGTCGCTGCTGACGCGGCAGAAGCTGACCGACACGACGTCCGGCTTTCAGGCCGTGAACGCTCGTGCGATCCGGCTCTTCGCCGCCGACTATCCGCACGACTATCCGGAGGTGGAGGCGGCCGTGATGGTCGTCCGCCACAAGCTGCGGATCATGGAGGTCCCGGCCCGGATGCGCGGCCGCGAGACGGGCGAATCGTCGATCACCGCGTTCCGATCTTTCTACTACGCGATCAAGGTGACGCTCGCGCTGCTCGTCGGCA